>CP126168.1:1981666-2311944 GCA_032881465.1 Parvibaculaceae bacterium PLY_AMNH_Bact1 | reverse complement strand
GACGGACCCTGATGCCTGGAGCATTGTGAATGGTCGGCTATACCTCAACAAAACACCTGTTGTTCGTTCCATCTGGGAAACAGATGTCCCCGGCAATATTGTAAAGTCCGAAGAAAACTGGGCGGTCGTCATCGCCGAGTAAATCCTCGTTTGACCGTCGGAAGATGAAGCTTCCGGTTTTTGATGTGGCGCAAGAAAAGACCGCAAGATGCGGGAACATCTTGCGGTCACACTTGGTCGGCCTTAGAAATCCGGGATTATTTCTTGGCACCGACCTGTTTCAAGAACGTATCGACATAGCCAGTCATTTTTTCTGACTGCTCGCTGAGCTCATTTGAAGCCTGACCAACTTGGTCTGCGACGCTGCTTGTTTCTTGAGCTGCCTGCATGACGCCCTGGATGTTCTGATTGACTTCCTTGGTTGAGGCGCCTTGTTCTTCGACAGCAGCAGCGACTGACTCCGTGATCTCGCCCATTTTTTCAATGGTCGCTGTTACGGACTGAATTGAATCAACCGAGTCTCCCATGCTGCTCTGGATTTCGCTGATCTGCTGCGAAATGTCCTCAGTAGCTTTCGCCGTCTGGTTGGCCAGTGCTTTTACTTCAGACGCAACGACAGCAAATCCTTTGCCTGCTTCTCCAGCGCGAGCAGCCTCAATCGTTGCATTGAGAGCCAATAGGTTAGTTTGGCTCGCGATGTCCTGAATGAGAGTCACAACCTGACCAATCTTCTGAGCGCTTTCGGACAGTTGGTTGATTGACTCGTTCGATCTTTTCGCTTCTGCCACGGCATCGCGCGCAATATCAGAAGACTGGTGCACCTGGCGGGAGATTTCGGTGACCGTAGCCTCCAATTGCTCTGTTGCCGCCGCCACTGAGGAGGCCTGTGCTGTTGTTTCTTCTGTGGCGCTCGACATTGTCCCCGCGCTTGCATCCAACTCTGTTGATGCAGATGCAACCAGGTTTGTTGCTTCAGCAACATTATTCGCCATTGCGATTTGGTCAGTGATGACGTTCCAGCTCAACAAGGGTGCCAGATAATTACCGTCGGCATCGTCAAGACGCGAAACCCTCAGAGACAGGGTTTCATCGCCAAGAGAGATATTTGAATCCCAAGGCAGATTGCTCGGGTCCGCCAACAATGCGCGTTGATGTGCGGGGTTTTTGTGGAAAATATCGATGCAGGCACCATGGAGATCTGCGGCCTTGATCGGCAGGAGATGTTCCAACGGTGTCAGCGTATCGATGCTGGTTTTATTCACATAAGTGATTTCCAGCGTCTCTTTGTCTGCCATCATCACGTTGACCGGCATCTCATCAAGCATACGCAGCAATCGGTCTGTTTCTTGTTCTTTTAAGACCCGGTCGGTCACCACGCTCCAGATAAGTGCCGGGCCGAGATACTCTCCGCCGGCAGACATGATTGCGGTGACATAGAGGTCGAGATATTCTTCGCCCAATCTGATTTGTGCTTTATGAGGAAGATTGCTCGGATCAGACAGGATTGCTCGCTGGTGCGCCGGGTCCTTGTGAAAGATGTCGATCGACTGTCCCATCAACTCGGATAAAGGGCAGGGCAGGAGATGTTCAACTTTTCCCAACTCCTCCTGAGTATTTGCGTTGAAGTAGTCGATACGAAATTCGTCATGTATGTCGCATGTCATCACCGCGACGGGAAGCGATTCGACGATCGATTTGAATGTTTCCGCGCTCGCTTTTGATTTGCCGAGAGACGGCGGGATGATTGCTTGAATGTTCATGTTTCCCCAACTTCAGATATTTGACCCTTGGACCTTGAGGGCCATGCCCTTCGATCTAGCCTTCAACCGTTGGTTATATTCAAAGGGACTGGTTAATCTGGAGTGAACTGCTCAAATAAAACTATTTTCTCCATTTGATAAAATGACTGTTTTAAGGTTTTCTATTTTATAAAATCTCAATTTCTGGAGTTTTTACAAATAGAATATTGCTATCGTAGTTGAACAGGGGTGAGCCGGAAATGATGCGGTTGTATTCATTGATGGCTCGTAGAAAAGGCACTTTCGGTGCGTTGGGATATTTCGTTTTGTTGGCGTAGTGCTTATTTGCGATAGTATGATCAGTAGTTTCGTCGTGTAGGAATGAGGTTTGCCGGTGAGCGAAGATGCAACTATTGCTGCGCTGGGAGCGCGGCTTCGCGAAGTGCGAAGTGCCATGGGGCTCAACGCTTCTAAGATGGCTGCCTTGTGGAAGCTTGAGCGCAAGACCTGGGAGCGTTACGAACATGGCGAGGGCGTGCCCAAGGCCACTGTTCTTATGGATCTCGTGAAACGGGGTGTAAACGCCAAGTGGTTGGTCACGGGCGAGGGAACGCTTGCCGGTACTGGTGCGAGCGTGACCGCCGGAGATCCGGCGGCCACGCGCGTTGCAATTTATAACGTTGCCTACCTGCTCGCGCAGGAAAGCCCGCGGATCAATCTCGACCCTGAAGACTTCGCTCTGACGTTTCAGGACCTGTTTGATCAACTGCAGCAGCAGGAAGAGGAGCAACAGGACGAGCAGGTGGCATCACTTGCTGTTCAGCGTCTTCTTCGCGAAGGCGGCGGCTGATTGCGGTATAGAAGATGTCTGGCGATTTAGGTGCTAAATAGCCAACCTCCGGAATGGCAACGCCGGCAATGACGCGATCCCTGTGCACTGCCTCAGAGAAGCCGATGGCCTTATAGGTGTGTCGGAACTGATTTTCCTTAAAGGCCCAGAGGCATGTTGGCCATAGGTCCCTTTTCAACAGAAACTGGATCATTTTGTCAAAAAGCATGAAACCGATTGCTTTGCCACGGTAGTCCTTCCGGAAGTAGATCGCATGCATCTCGCCCTTTGCCTCTGGTAGATCAGGGTCATCGCAGCGTCGGCAGTTAGAAAAACCGACCAATACATCGCCATCCCAAGCCGTTAGGATTAGGTGGTCGGGCTCTGGATTGCTTAGAATTTCCAGCCATTCTTCGTATCGGTAAGCGTAGGATCTATTCACATGGACTGATTCCGGCATGAAGGTGTACGTATCTCGCCAGCTATCAACGTGAAGGCGTGTGATAGCTGCAACATCGTCGATTGTTGCGGAACGGATATCGAAGGTCATTTGCTTTACTCCCTGGTTGTTGCGCGTGAAGCGCAAATAGGGAAGTATGGTAGAATGAAAATGTTTCTTTGGGAGGAAAGATGCTTGATGCCGGGATGCAGGCGCGTGGCAAAGCGCACATGGCGAGGGTTCTGGGAAAACCCCAGTCGTCGCCTAAACGGCTGATTTGGTCGAGTATCGCGGTGTTGACGCTGTTAGGTGGTGCCACATATTTCGTTTGGCCCGATGCGCCAGGCGATGACCAGCTAGGGCGGCTTACGGTTCTTTCCGCTTGCCAAGAACGCACGCCAGGGCAGGCGTGGCTGGAGGCTCGGTCTGCTGCTGGGGCGGAAGGCGCTGCGCTGACATCAGGTCAGCGCCGAGCCGCAATGGACTATCTATTGGGTGGCGAGCATGCCGTTGGATGTGAGGGTCTGGGAAGCCCAAACGATGATGGGGAACCGCTCGCTTTTTCTGAAGGCGACTAACATCCGAAAATTTGGTCGTTCATAGATAAATGTTCCCTGCCACTCAGGCTTGGAAACAAGAATCTTGCTGACCTCCTTGTGGATAGGGGCTCTGGCTGGTGATGCCGTCACGATGGCCCCATCTGTATTCACAATGGCTCCACCGCAAGATGCACTTATATTCCGACACCAATCCAGCGAGTCTCTGAGTTTTCTTGGGTCGACTATGGCCGTCAAAACCCCATTGAGCGCCGGTTTATAGATAGATACGGGAATAAACGGCACGCCGCTCGTTCGGCCGACAACGCGCTCCCCGACAACGAGACCCGGGTTTAACATCGCTTGTTGGAAATATTGTCTTTCGGCGACGTTTATTTTTGGTGCAGGAAACGAAAATGCGTCGTGACGGATGGCGCCGTCCTCGCTGACGACCAGGATTGACCGCACACCGTCAAGGCGGTCTGTCGTCGCTTTCAACTCGGCATGGGTTAGATAGTCAGGTGGATGGGCTTCGCTGACGAATGTCGTGAGATAGTCAAACGCGAACGAAATTGAGGTCGCGAGTGATTCCGCTTCGTCGAGAGCGCTTTGCGCGGCTTCAGCCGTATCGCGTTCAATTCTCTCGCGGTCAGCAACTTCTTCATAAGCGGTCTCACCTAATGCAAGGGTGGGTGAAACCAGCAATAAAATTGCTGCGGCCATAGGGGCTGCTGAGCGGAAACAGTTCATGTCATCTCTACCGGCGTTGGTCCAACGGATAGGCTGGCTTCATGTCTAAGTTCACCATTTTATCATAGAATGATAGATGGCAGACTCCAATAGGAAGAATGTCGGCCGACTCAACATCCTGCTCCCATGGTAAAATTATCCATCTTCACTGGATTAGACAAGACAAACACTAGTGTTTCTTATGGTTTGTACCAAATCGGGGAGGAATAGGCCCGTTCCTGAATGGTTGCCGGACCCTCAAATGGCGTAGCAATGCTCAATGCCGTCGCGTCAAGCTGGGAGTGGCGGATCGTGGGTATCTGCAGCACTCGGACGTAGTAGAAGGCCTTCTGGGTCGGATCAAATGTGGGGTCTGTCCATAGAGAGGAGAGCTCTGGGGCACCGATGTCATTCGTGTAAGCGCCGGTGGATGTGTCAACCGTGTTTCCAACTGCTGGGATTTTACCGTTTGCATCCGCTAAGCGGTCATCTGACCAAACAATTTCAAAGACCTTTTCCTGAGCCTTCCCTGAGGCATCAAGCCAACCTTTTACTACCTGAACGCGGTCAAGGTTGGCGCCGTCTGGGTCTTTTGTTGCTCGGATCAGCAGTTGCACGGGTGTACCAGCCTCTGGCGCACTCGTGAGATCACCACCCATCGGTACGCCTCCGGCATAACCAATGTCTGCGAGATTGTCTGCGCTTTCAGCCCCCTCAGCAAAACCCCAGCCACCAAAGACGCGAAGAGCTATTCGAGATCCGGTCGTGGCGTAGACTTCTTTCCGGGTGAAGGCTTCAAAGATGGACTCGCGGGTGTTTTCTTCAGCCCAAACTGCGGCAAGACCAGATGCCGACATATTCCAGCCATTGAAGTCTATGGTGCCCGATCCCTCATCGGTATCGCGCTTGTTTTCAGGTATGGAATCGATGCCAACTTTGCCCCAGAAGTTAGGTTCTTCGGCCGAGGCGACACTGGTGTGACTGTCAGTAGAGCCGATCATGCCGAACTGGAACGGATTGACGCCGATGCGCTCCTCAATCTCAAGACCACGCATCAGGGCGGTGCGGGCGTAGTCCCCGACGGATGGTGCGTAATTCAGATTTGCCGGGCTTGCCTGGAGATAGAACTCGAATTGTTCGAAATCTGCGAATTCATCGTCTGGCGAGAGAGCAGGGTGTGTCTCACTGTCTCCCTTAAACTGAGTGACTTCAGCGACGGGCTCCCATTCCATGCGGGTGCGTGCATAGTCTGCGGTGATGTCTTCACCGCGAATGGTCCGGTCCGCAAACATGTAGCCTTTTGACAGATTTGAGTTATGGGGAATGGAAAGGAAGCGCGCGCTGGTTGCTTCTGTCAGTGCGTCGAGGCCGGCCCAGAGGTCTTCCGGGTAGGGATTATCATCAGACCCGACAGGATCGATGGTAGCTGCTTCCTCACCATCCAGAGTCGACATCACAACTCGGTGCAGGTTCACGCCATTGGCTGTTTGGGTCCATTCCCAGCCAATGATTGGTGTGAACACACCTGGCTCGTAGTGGGCGTCGGCGGCAGCGACTGACTTAGCCCACATGCTTGCGGACATCTCGTGAATTGTTTCCAGAGGGATGAGTTGTGTCAGTGCATTTACCAACCCAACTTTCGGGCCGACGGAAATCGGGTCTGTCGTGTCGCCGGGCGAGATCAAGGGAGTCGCCATTCGGGCACGGAAATTTGCTGTGCCCTCAACGGGATCTTCGATGCCTCCCCGGAAACGATTGAGGAAGAATGCAGATATCCAACGTTGCCAAAACCAGGAACCGGAGAGGTCAGGGTCTTCTGCATAGATCTGGCCCAATACCCCAAGACCTTCCGCGTGGTCTGCGATCACCAGGAAGTCGAGAGGGCGGTTGAGTTGGACCCGAGTTCGGTTGAATGGGTGGACGACAGGTTCGCCCTTTGCCAGCCGGTAGGCGGTATCTGGATCTGCATCCCGATTGCCTGCCATGAAGGCATCAGTTGAATAGGAGGTGTGAAGGTGCGTGTCGCCCCACAGAAGCTGTGTGTCTGCCGCCATTGCGGATGCGCTCATCAGCACGCTGGTGCTGACGCTGAGTGCGAGTGCTTTCTTGAGTGTTTTCACGACCATCTCCCCCATCTGTTCGAACAAAACTGGTAGCACGTTCGTGGGCGTTTGAGGTCCGATTCTGATATGATTCCGCAGTGTGGAATATTGGCCGACGAAGGGGTGCAATCGAACAACCATTCACCCTTTTTCTCACTAAGCCCCTTTTTTGCGACTCGTTCCGAATACCATATGCTTGAATTGCACAATGGCTGCGGTTGTGCGCGCTAGAAACCGGTAACAACAAAAATAGAGGCGGCGATTAAGTTCATGTTGGAAATCAATCAGAACCAGAAAGAATTTTGGAATGGTCCGGGTGGTGAGGCCTGGGTAACGGGCCAAGAGACACTCGATGCAGCCATGCGCCCGGTCACTGATGTGCTGTTGAAAGCTGCCGCCGTTCAATCAACGGATCGCGTCACTGATATTGGTTGCGGCACTGGCGAAACCACGCTGGAAATCGCAAAACACGCGACATCCGCCCTTGGGGTTGATGTTTCTGCACCAATGCTTGCTCTTGCAAAGGACCGCGCCCAGCAAGCCGGGGTTGATAATGTTCAGTTTGAACAACGAGACGTTCAGACAGAGGAGCTGCAATCTGATGCAACGCTCGCCATGTCGCGGTTTGGTGTCATGTTTTTTGAAGACCCGGTCGCTGCTTTCGCCAACATTCGTCGTCAGATGGCAAGCGCTGGACGTCTATGCTTTGCGTGTTGGAAAACACCCCGCGAAAATGCCTGGGTGAGCCTACCCATGTCTGTCGTGCGCCGGCACGTTCAGGATGATACGCCTCCAGACCCCCACGCGCCGGGACCATTCGCTTTTGCAGACGACACGCGTGTGCGGTCCATTCTTGAAGAGGCAGGATGGAAAGACGTTGATTTGTCCCCAGTTGAATTTGATATGGCCTGGGGGGAGTCACCCGAGGCCGCTGCCCACGGGCTGATCGAGAGGGGCCCACTGCGGCGGATATTTGTCGGTGATCCGTCCATCTCGGAAGAAACCAAGAAAGCCATCATCAAGGGTATCCAGGAAGCTTTGCCGCCGTCCGATGGCGGGATTTTCCTCAAAGGGGCAATTTGGATTGTCACTGCGAAAGCAAGCTAGGCGCGTTTCGGTGACAACGCCAACCTGTTAGCATGGGGTCCTGATCAGACAGAGGGGGACCCCATGACAGGGCCAGGAGCTAAATACGACATTATCGTTTGGGGAGCTTCAGGCTTTGTTGGCAAGCTGATATGCGAGTATCTCGTTTCGCAGTATGGCAAGGATAGCAGTCTTCGCTGGGCCATGGGCGGACGCTCTCAATCGAAACTTGAGGATGTGCGTGCGGGTCTTGGCGCTGCCGGTGCCGGTATTCCCATCATTACCGGCGATGCGTCGGATGCTGATGCGCTCGATAGCATTGTGCAGCAAACCAAGGTGGTCCTGACAACAGTGGGGCCCTATGCCAAATATGGCTCGGAGCTTGTTGCTGCCTGTGTGAAACATGGTGTTGGCTATGTGGATTTGGCTGGTGAGGCCCAGTGGATCCGCCGAATGATTGACGCACATCAGGACGAGGCGGAGAAGACCGGTGCGCGGATCGTCCCATGCTGCGGATTTGACTCTGTGCCCTCAGATCTCGGGGTCTTCTATCTCAACAACCAAGTGAAGAAGAAAACGAATGCGCCCTGCACCCGGGTCAAGATGCGGGTGAAAGCGATGAAGGGCGGGGCGAGTGGCGGCACCATTGCCAGCATGATCAACATGATGGAGGAGATGGGCCGCGACAAACAAGTACTTGAAGTGATGCGCGATCCCTATTCGTTGAATCCCGACGGTCTGCGTGATGGGCCAAAGCAACCCAGTGGAACACCGATTGAGTATGACAAGGATGCGCATACGTGGATTGCGCCGTTCGTCATGGCGGGGATTAACACGCGGGTGGTTCAGCGTACCAATGCATTGCTTGATTATGCCTATGGTGAGGAGTTCCTTTATGACGAAGCGATGATGATGGGGGAAGGTCTGACCGGTCGCCTGTCAACCTATGGCCTGGCGGGCGGGCTTGGTGGTTTCGTGGCTGCTGCCGCCTTCGGACCTACGCGCAACCTCATGAGCCGTTTTTTGCTGCCGAAGCCCGGTGAAGGTCCGTCGAAAGAACAGCGGGAGAATGGGTTCTACAATCTGGTCTTCATTGGTACGACAGAAGACGATCAGACGTTTGTCGCGCGTGTTACCGGTGATAAAGACCCCGGATATGGATCCACAGCCAAGATCATCAGTGAATGCGCAATTTGCCTCGCAAAAGACATCACATCAGAGCAGACGGGCGGCGGCATCTGGACGCCGGCCGCCGCCATGGGTGATCAATTGGTTGATCGCCTGGAAAAGAAGGCGGGGCTCACCTTTGATATGGAAGAGGTTGCCGACCAATACTGATCTTTTTTGTTTGGTCGTGCTTCCGGACGGCGAACCGGGACCACTTCCCCTGGAAGCACTCCGGTCAGTAGATCGTCTTCTTCATATGTTCGGGATAACCTTCGTCATAGGCTTTGCCGTCAAAGGGTTCAGTCGACATGGCTTCGGCCATGTCCCCGGCTGTTGGCAGGGTCGAGCGATCAACAATCGAGTCAGGATGCCAGAGTTTGGACCTTGCTAGCGCCTTCTGGCACTGGAAGTAGACACTATCAATCTTGATGATGATCACGGACTTAGGATTCTTTCCCTGCATGGCAAAGGACGCACAAAGCTCTGGGTCTGTTGTGATTTCTGCTTTCCCATTGATGCGCAAAGTCTCGCCTACGCCCGGGATCATGAAAAGTAGTGAAATGCGCGGGTCGCGCACGATGTTTTTAAGCGTGTCCAGGCGGTTATTGCCGCGACGGTCCGGCATCATGACCGTGTATTTGTCATGCACGCGAACAAATCCGGGTGGATCTCCCCTGGGTGAGCAATCCAGTCCTTCAGGGCCAGAGGTTGCGACGACGACAAAGGGTGCTGCGTCGACAAAGGCCTGATACTGATCAGAGAGATAGTCCAACTCCTTCTTCAAGGCACGGGGCACGACGGCGCCGTAGAGCGTTTCCAGTTCTTCAACAGAGGTGATCTGGTGGTCAGCTGTCATTGGACACTCCTATTTCAGGGCACCCAACGTGTAACATGAGAGATAGCACTCAGGCGATAGCGACCAGATGGTTGTCCCACTGCGTGTCTGCAAATTGTGCAGTGGTTTTTGTGGTTGCCAACGTCGCCTGGAAGGTGATGGCTCCAGCCGTGAGGGCAAAGTGCCCTGGGTTTTCTAGTGGCGCAATGCCACACACGTCGCGGGCTGTATGAGCACCCAGATAGGTTCCGTCGTCTGAAGACCAGAAAGAGACTAGGTTTCCGCGCGGACATGTCAGCGCGATGATTTCGCCGCTTGCATCGAAAGTGACGCTGCCAGCGTAGTTTCGCATGGCCTTGGCCACTGTTGTGGGTGTGTCTGCAAGTGTCAGGTGGGAGCCATCGAATAGGGCCAATAGGGGGACTCTATTTCTTTTTGGCCCCTCATATTGAAGCGCTGCTGCTATGCCGTTTGGTCCTGTTGCCAGGTGCCGGATTGAAAGCTGGTGGTGTTCAGGGTCTAACGTGTGGCGTGATGCCAACTCGCCGGTTGTGGAGTCTACGAAGGTGAGCGAGGGCGCCATCGTCTCAAGATTGAGCTTTGAACGGTCTGTGTCCGGATGGGTGCGTATGCCGCCATTGGCAATGGCGAGTGACTTCCCATCAGCTGTCAGCAAGATCTCGTGAGGGCCGATGCCGCCGCTTGCAAAATGTCCGAGGAGTTCAAAACCCTTGTTAGCATCCCGCACGCCGATGACACCGTTGCCGGTCTCGTAGTGGTTTTCGCTTGTGTAGAATAGGGTGCCGTCGCTTGAGAAACATCCGTGACCATAGAAGTGATGGCCGGCGCTTGCAGTCAGTTGGTGAAGCACATCACCAGTGCTCAGATCGACGACTAAGGCAAACCGATCAGGTCTTCGCGCCATGATGGCAACACGCTGTCCGTCAGACGAGGGCAGGATGCCGTGTCCACGCCCAGGTAGCTGTACATCAAGATGTACATGACCGGTGTCATCAAAGAGAGTCGCGAAGTGGGTGTCGTCCACCTGTCTGCACCCCATCCAACGTGTTTTTGCGTCGTCGGCGATCACGGGTAGAGGAGCGGCAGTCATTGCTGCAGCCACAGATCCTTGCAAGATATGTCTGCGTGAGAGCTCCATCAGTCGCCGTCCGTCGCGTTGAAGCCGGGGACAAGCCCTAAATCTTGAGCCAATTGCTCTCTCACAAGAGACTGAAGACTGCGTAGCTTGGTTAGTAGGCTTTCCAGGTCGCCGCGGGCGTCTGGGTTCGCGACAAGTTTAGACATTGGTTGGTCAAATGCGGCGAGGTGGCCGAGGATTTCGCTTATCAATTGTTGCGCGGCCTGTGACGTTGTTTCTTTCCCAATATCGCTAAGCACGTCCCCAAAGCCATCCTCGACAGCGAGGAAGTGCTGTACGCTTTCCAGATTGAGTTGAATATTGCGCAGAGACCTCCCGCTACGCCAGTTCTCCGTCCGTTTGGGACGTGCACCGGTGATGGTGAGGCCCATAGGCCGGTCTATTTTCTGCAGCCGGATAACATCAATTGCACCAGCCATATCATTGAGGAACCGACTCGCAGCTTCTTTTTCATCGAAGAAGACGTCGGTGCCGTCTGCAGCGTTTAGGACCTGATCACGGTAACTGTCTGCCCCGACCCACATTTGAACGATGTCGGCAGCATGCACCTCCTGATTGCGTGCGATTGCAAGGGCGTAGTGACAGGCAAAACTGTCTGGCTGAGTTGTTAGTTCAGGATCGTTGTAGAGAACGTATTCCAGAGCCTGCAGGTCGCCGAGCGCGACGCTCTTTTCTGCCAAAGCGCCGGATGGCAGGACTGTCTCGTCCTGATTGTTCAAGACCTGGCGCAATTGCCGTTGTCCTGTTCCGCGCTTGTCCGGCCAAAACTGAATTCGGGCAGGGCCTTTGTTTTCATAGATGGGGCCGAACTGGATGATCTGCGCCCTCTGCCAGGCATCCATTGTCGAGTGGAATTGGGTTTCGACCTTCGAGCGATCACCGGTGTTCGGTGCTGCGCAATAGGAATCGAGAACTTCTACGAGTTGGCTGCTTTCTTCTGCGAGTTCGGTGTAGGCAGGAACAACCAGTTGGTCTGTAAGTGCTGCGATGAGCGCTGTCGCTTGATCGGTGCTAATCGCATCGGCTGACGCCGGTGACAGTAAAGTGCCACTTAGCAACAGCGTTGCCGACGTACACTTGAGGGTGCGCTTAAAGGCTTTCAAGAAAGGCAATGAGAGCATCCCTGTCTGGTTTGTTCAAGGTGCGGAAGGCTTCCCGCGCGGCCATCGCCTCGCCACCATGCCACAAAATGGCTTCTGTGAGGTTTCGGGCCCGCCCGTCATGGAGGAAGAACGTATGACCATTGACCCTTTCTGTCATGCCGATGCCCCAGAGCGGGGCAGTGCGCCACTCTGCGCCTGTTGCCGTTCCTTCAGGACGTCCGTCAGCCAGGCCTTCGCCCATGTCGTGAAGCAATAGGTCTGTATAAGGCCAGATGAGTTGACCACGAAGGGCGGGGTCCACGTCGTCATCGTTGCGGGTGGCATGTTTGGGCGTGTGGCAGCTGGTGCAATTCGCCTGATAGAACAGTTCCTTGCCGCGCAGCACTTGGCGGTCGTCTACATTTCGGCGGGCGGGTACGGCCAGGTGCCTGGAATAGAAGAAAATCTTATCCATCACCTCTGCCGATGCTTCTAAGTCTCCACCGGGACCACCAACACCTGCCGGTGCCTCCAGGCATGTGGGCTGATTGGTGGTGCAATCGCCATTGTGGGCCGTAAAGAGGGGATTGGAGATCCCAATATCGCCTGCCATGGCGTCGGATGACTGGTCTTCGATTGTGGGATTGCCCAGTTTCCAACCAAAGCGGGCGAGCATGACGCGCTCCTGCGCGCGGCTCCAAATGTATTTATGTGTACCTGAAATGCCGTCACCGTTGGCGTCGCCTGGATCAGTTGTGGCAAGAATGTCTTCTTCAGCGATGGCTTCCAGGAGCCCGAGACCCACCATCGGCGAGGCGATACGGGGTGAGAAAAGAGCGTCCTCGTGCAGAGGGCCATATCCCAGATCAGTAAAACTGTAGCTTGGTTGTCTCAGCGTGACAGTTTCCCCGTCTGCAAAGGTCACTTCTGCATCGGTGTACTTAATCACCATGCGGCCTTCTGCGGCATGGCCGGGAATGGCGATGTCCTGCAGCTGTCCGCCATATGTGGGTTCGGGCACGATATTGATCAGGTGATCGGCGATGGCTTGTTTCTGCTCGTCGGTCTGAGGGGGAATCGACACGCGCAAAAACATGGAGACTGCATTGTCGTCTGCATTTGCGGGGGGGTGGCCGCGTCCGTCTTTTAGGTGGCAACGCTGGCAGGCACGGGCGTTGTAAAGGGGACCCAGACCGTCGGCAGACGTCGTTGAGCTGGGGGCCGTGACCCATAGGCGTTTAAAAAAGCCGTTGCCGATGAAGAAATCACCGCGGGCTTCGAAACTCATATTTTGGGAGGGTTGTGAAAAAGCTTCTCTGTCAAAGCGTCGTGTGTTCGTGGTGAGCCCACCAGGCAAATGTTCGTGGGGCTCTGCGGAACTGAAGTCCGTCGTGGGGGCCAGAATCCTCGCGCGCTCCTCTGCCGTCATCTCTGCGGCAGCAGGAGAGGCAAGGACGAGCGCAGTCGCGAGGCTCACTATGTTTAATTTGTTACTCACTCTGAGAATTATACGCAACAAGACCTCCATGCAAAAATGTGGCCCGATGCCGCATGGAGGATTGGCATCGGGCCTGTCGCTTTTCTTAGAGTTTCGTCTGCATATTGCGAAACGAGGCTCTAACTCACTCCATTCGATGTGTTTCTGGAGGGACACCGGCCCGCTTATCCAGAATGCTTCTAGGAGGGAGGCTTCACTGCGAATAAAGCTTACTGGAAGACAGCTTCGGGATTGTCGAGGCTGTCTGATCCTTCGATCTCGATCTGGTCGAGCTCTATTGTTGCAACGATGCGCTCGATGGTGCGGGTCTGATCAACAAGGCCGTCAATCGCAGCTTGAACGATTGCGTTGCCTACGTCATTTCCTTCACCGATCATCTGGTCATAGGCCATTTCGCCGCTATCGGCTTTGTCCTTCATGACGCGCATTGCGGCCTGAGTTGCCTCAAGCTTTGCGACCATTTCCGCGTCTAGATCGGCTGATACGCTGCGTACCAGATCAGAAAGGCTGGCGCCGCTGACAATTGTGCCGTCAACCCGCGTATAGCTTCCGCGATAGACATTGGAGATGCCCAGTGCGTCGTAATAGTGGGAGTCATGTGTATTGTCTGCAAAGCAATCATGTTCCTCTTCAGGATCATGAAGCATGAGGCCAAGGCGCATGCGCTCACCTGCAAGCTCGCCGTAGGAGAGGCTGCCAAGACCTGTCAGAATGATGCCGAGGCCTTCTTTGCCATCGCCAAGTGCGGCGCGGGCTGGACCATTGTCACCCCAGGCTGCAACCATTTCTTCGAGATCTGAGATCATGAGATCGGTTGCTGCAACCAGATAGGCTGCCCGACGATCACAATTTCCGCCTGTGCAGGCATCGCCTGATGCGTAATCAGTTGCGGGACGGTTGCCAGCACCAGCGTCTGTGCCGTTCAGATCCTGACCCCAAAGAAGAAACTCGATGGCGTGGTAACCGGTTGCGACATTTGCCTCGACTTCGTCAATCTCATGCAGGCTCTGAAGCAATTCTGGCGTGATGTTGGTGGCGTCAATCTCGCGACCACCAATTGTGAGCTTTTCGTTCGCAATGATGTTGGCGGCGTAATAAGCGTTTTCGTCGCTCTCTTCACCGTAGGCATCAGCGTCGACATAGTCGATCAGACCTTCATCAAGCGGCCAGGCGTTTACTTTGCCTTCCCACTCATCAACGATGACGTTGCCAAAGCGGTAGGCTTCTGTCTGCTGATAGGGAACGCGGGCTGCAACCCATGCTTCTTTTGCTGCGCCAAGTGTTTCATCCGAAGGGGATGCAATGAGAGCCGCGATAGCAGATTTCAGCGTCTGGGCGGTTGTCAGCGAGTCTGTATATCCAGCTTCCGCGATGTCTGCATAAGTTGCCAAAATATCAGCGGGCTCTGCAGCTGACGCCATCGGTGCTGATGCCAAGAAGGCACCAGCAGCAATGGTAAGGGAGAGTTTGTTCATGTCTCTTTTCCTTGAAATGGAGAACAGGGGTATCGACTTAGTTGGTCGAAACTTCCAGTTCGTAGGTGAAGAGCAGGCCTAAAATGTGTGTGTCGACGCGACCTTCTTCCGCGAAGCGATAGCCGAAGTCTGCTGTCAGACCGTTTTCAAACGCATAGCCGGTTGATGCCTGGAAGAGGTGGTCTTCGACGTCCGTAGCACCGGCTGTGTTTGGATCCATATTTCGGCCCGTGTAGGAAAGAGACAGGTTCCATGGTCCGTGAAGAAAAGCGCCCCCTACAGTGAGGTAGTCAGTGTCAGCGACGGTTGCGCCAGAGTTTTCCAGGTACACATATTCAATGACTGGTTCGAATGTGATTGTCTCGGTGAGGTCGAAGCTGCCAAAGATACCTGCAGCAAGGCCCAACTGGTCGTCTGTGTTTCCGCGGCCTTCAGCCTGATGGGAGACACCTAATGTGTAGCCAAGGCCACCAAGGGCAGGAACGCCTTCACTGTCCAGGCTTACTGCGAAAGAAGAGAAATCTTCGGTGTTGCTTGGGCCGCCATCACCAATCCGTGGCTGTCCACGGCTGTTAATGAAGGTTTGCGCGAGGAAAGATGTGTCTGCAAAGAATGTTGATGCGGAGACGGTGTGCTCGCCGGATGTTTCACTGCCGAATGTGTAGTCAGCGCCGAAACCAATGCGTTCGGTGATTTCATAATCTTCAGCAAAGTCGACACCATAGATGCCGGGAGCGCGGTCCCAGGCGATACCGAAGACAGGATTGAACTTACCGGCGATGACCGTGAAATTGTCCCCAGCATATTGCAGGAACAATTGTTCGATGAAGAGGCCCTGGTCTTCGAAGAAGCGGTCATCCACTGGATCGTTCACATTTTCAAAAACGAGACCGGCTTCGATTGACCAGTTTTCTGAGAACTGGATGGAGACTTCAGGCTCAATTACGGCAAACGTGTTGTGAAGCTCATTCGCCTGCACATCTGAGTCGAAAGCATAATCATGCTCAATCTCAACCGGGATCACGGCTTCGATGCGAGGGTACGAGGTTTCGGCCATGGCGGCTGCAGGGAGGAGGGTAAGGGCAGCGCCGCCAAGTGCGACTTTTTTCAGAGTCTTTTTCATGATGTCCCATCAATTTTGGCGCCTCTTTAAAGGGCGCCGGAGTCAAAATCTGGGAGTAGGGGTAGGCTCGACACTCTGTACTTGCAATTGATTTTCAACAACGTTCGCAAGTTATTCTAAGAATGTGTCGCGATTGCAACATTTTGTTACGAATGGTTGCGGGCATGTCGGGACAGGACCAAAGCGGCGGAAACCATGAGGAAAGCCGCAGCAAAATAGGGGGCGCCAGGAAGTTGAAAGGGGGCATCTTCAGCCGTGAAGGTGCGAAAGAGTTGCGTCATGAGCAAGGGTGCAGCGATCATTGTAAGGCCCATCAGGCTGGAGAGCGCACCTTGCAACTCTCCCTGGGCATTGTCTGGCACCCGAGCAGCCATGAGGCTTCGGATTGCGGGCATGGCAAGACCCATTAAGGCCATGGGGACCAAGGCGAGGTAGGCCATCCACGTTGTTGTTGCCATGCCGAGGGCAGCAAAACCGATCGCAGCAATCGCCAATCCGATAAAGGCTGAATTGACTTCGCCAAATCTCTCGACAGTTAATCGAATGAGGACTGTTTGGCTGAAAATTACAGTGACCCCAACAAAGCCGAGAGCAAAGCCGATCTCCCGCTCACTCCAGTTGAACTGATGAATCGCAAAATAGGTGAACACTGCCGGGTTTGCGTCGTGGGCCAGCTGGAACAGGATGGTTGCGCTCACCAGTCCCAACAATACCGGATAAGCTCTGAAATGGGCGAGGGCGCCAATGGGATTGGCCCGTTTCCATTCAAAGGTCCGTCGATCTTGGTCTTTCAGCGTTTCAGGCAAAACCAGGAATCCGTAAGCGACGTTGATGAAAGCGATTGCAGAGGCGGCAAAGAAGGGAATGCGAGGACCTATTTCACCTAGGAACCCGCCAATCACCGGCCCGATGATAAATCCCAATCCCCAGGCGGCACCTGTGAGCCCAAAGTTTTGTGCGCGTTTTTCCGGCGGCGAGACGTCGGTCACATAGGCATTCGCTGTTGCGAAAGTTGCTCCGAACATGCCCGCGAAAACCCGGCCCAGGAATAGCCAGAAGAGCGATGGGGCGAAGGCCATGATGAGATAATCAATACCAAGCGCCAGAAGTGATATCAGAAGGATCGGACGCCGCCCAAAACGGTCGGCTAGATTTCCCATAACTGGCGCGAATATGAAGTGGGCGGCGGCAAACGAGAAGAGCATGAGTCCGCCATAGCCAGCGGCTGCAGAGATAGGCTCGCCTGACAGCTCCATGATCAGTTCCGGGATCACCGGAATGATAATGCCAAAGCCAATAGTGTCGATCAGAATGGTGACCAAGACAAAAGCCAGTGCGTGGCGCCCCGGTGTGCGTGTAGTCATGGCCGAATCCCCCCACCCGAAATCTCAGATCAGACTAATGGGTCTCGCAAGGCAGGTATAGCTCCGTTCGAGCGGGTTTGAGGAGGGTGTTTGCAGTCAAGGTGCCTCAGTGGGCGGGGCGCGTGGCGTTAGCTCGGCGAGGGTGCCGTGGTATTCTCTCGCTGCTTTCAGCCCATTGCTGCTGAGCGCATAGATGCCTGTCTCAACCCTTTCGAACCACCCATAGTGATTGTCAGCCATCAACCGACGGGCCTTTTCGACGCCTGATGCTTTTGAAACCTCTGCGGCTTTTGTGGGGCCTTGGTCGCTCAGAACCTGGAGGCAGCGAAGGGCGTCCTGGCGATAGGCTGTCACGAGGCCCCGGCGCGTTGAGCCGCCTTTGTTCGGGTCGCCGGTGCGCTTTGCAAATTCTCGCAACAGGTCCGTCTTTTTGCTTTTCGATTTGCGCGGGGCATAGGGGCTGGGGTCTGCATGGGTTTCAACAAATCCGTCTTTCAGCCGAATGGTGATCAGGCCTAGCCCCAGCCGGCGGCAAAGCGATGTATTGGCCTTCAGAGATTTTCTAAAAGGGGTGCCAGTTCCTCGCGGAACAGCGATGTAGACAATGTCACTGATTGCTTGGCGCGCAACTGCCTGGTGGATCACTGACAAGGTGAAGCCGGTTTTCATCTCGACAATGAGTGGTTCTTCCTCGCCGCGCCGAGCGACAACGTCCACCGCCCCGATCTCGCTCTTGACCTCATACCCTTGGCCCTCAAGGAATGACTTAAGGGGCGCATAGAGATCTGTTTCACGAACCGTGGGCTTGGCCATAGTCCTGATTACCTTGAGGGCACTTGATTCTCTATAACAAAGCGGTCTTGTTAGAAGGGCCTCGGGAAAAGAACCGGGATGCCTTCTACAAGCGCGTCATAGTTTGGATAGCGCTGGCGTTTTCGTTTTATCATCATCGGAACGGAGATGGAGACGAAGAGTAAAGTCATGGCAAGCGCGCCTGTGATCATCCATAGCTCGCTGGCACCTGAGGCAAACCCAAATAACCAAATGCCCCACCAGAACAAGAGTTCCCCTAGATAATTTGGATGCTGAGAGTGGCGCCAGAGGCCTCGTGTGCAGATGGGGGCATCTGGCGTGCGACTTTTGCGATATGCCCACATCTGTTCATCTGCGGCGGTCTCCACCAGGATCGCCCCCAAAGTGACTGCAACTGCAAGCCCATCGAGCGGGCCGAGCGGCGTTCCAGATTCTGCAACCGCAAAAAGCGGGATACAGCCCAAAAAGACAAGGACTGTCGGGTAGAGCTCAATGCCAAAGAGATCAATTAACGGATAGAGGCGGCCGAATTTTGCTTTCAGATCAAGATAGCGGAAGTCCTGCTCTTTATACGAGCTCCAGCGGCGCATGCAGTTGAATGTGAGCCGGATCGCCCAGAGGGTCACAAGGCCAAAAGCCAACCATTCCCTTACTGTCAGCTCCTTGCTGCCTATGGCAGTAAACCAATAGATTGCGATCAGAGGTGGCGCGACACTCCAATACGGATCATAAATGCTGGAGTTGCGAGTCAAAATGCTTGCGGCAAAAACAACGAGAGTCGCCGCCACGTCGGCAATCAATGTGTTCCATAGGATGGATGTAGTTGGGGCCATGCTGACCACCCACCAGGCAACGCCGATGGCAGGCAGATAGACGATCAGGCTAATGATCGTGGGGCTCCGACGGTGGTGCCGCCAGCTGCTCTCACTCAATCTGCCGCAACCGGAATCTGTACGCCTGCGGGCCGCGCTTGGGCGCCGCGAATGAGTTTCCCATTTAGTTTGCCAGTTGGCACTCCGTTTTCGAAGGCGACTTCGCCGGAGATGATGGTGGCGGTATAGCCTGTTGCTTTCTGTATGAGGCGTTTGCCACCTGCAGGTAGATCATGAACGATTTCGGGTGCATGAAGACGCAGATTGTCGAAGTCAATTACGTTGACGTCGGCTTTCATGCCTGGTGCCAGAACGCCACGATCGTGCAGGCCGACGATTTCTGCATTTGCCTTTGTTTGGCCATGAATCAGCCATTCCAGCGGGAGTTTGGGTCCGCGTGTTCGGTCTCGGCCCCAGTGCGTCAGGAGTGTCGACGGGAAACTCGCATCACACAGAATACCCACATGCGCGCCGCCGTCGCCCAGACCGAAGGCCACATTGGGGTGGGTCATCATGGTGTGGACATCATCCAGGCTGCCGCTCATATAGTTCATCAGTGGAAAGTAGAGCAGGGCGTTGCCGTCGCGCTCCAGCATCCAGTCTAGCACTTGCTCTCTGGGACTTTTGTCAGAAGCTTCGGCCACGGCGGCCGCACTGTCTTGCGGCGCAGGCTCGTAGTTTGGCGGGTCGCCCAGCTCGAACATCTTGTGATAGGCGGTGCAGAGCATGGTGATGATCTGACCTTCGGGGTAGGCGGGCTCTTCTGTCAGTAGCTTTTCCCTGAAAGCCGGGTCGCGGAGTTCTTGCACCTGCTGTTCCAGGGGCAGGTGCGCAATTGTTCTGAACGTCTGATGGAGCAGGAACGGGTTCAATGTTGAGGTCAGCCCCATAAGCACGCCGGTAGGGCGCGGCGGGACCTGTCCACGCATGGGCAAACCTTTGGCTGCTGCGTCCCCAATACCACCCAACACTTTCTTCCAGATTTCAGGATGCCGGTCGTCTTGCTCTATGGTGAGGGAGAGAGGGCGTCCGGATACTTCCACCATGCCGCGGAGCATGGCAAATTCAGGTTCAAAGTCCCAGAAGTCAGCGATTAGTTGGATGACGCCTTTGTCTGCTTTTCCCATAGCAGCGGCAATGCCATGAAGCTCTGCTTGTTCGGCTTTGAAGCTTGGTGTGTGGGCACCATTTTTGTCCCGGTGTTTTTCTGTACGCGACGTGGAGAAGCCAAGAGCCCCAGCATCCAGGGCATCAACCACCAGCTCTGACATTTGTTTGATGTCATCGTCATTGGCAGGCTCCAGGTCAGCGCCGCGTTGTCCCATGACATAGGCACGGAGTGCGCCGTGGGGCACCTGCAGTCCGATATCCAATGCAAGTGGGGAACTCTCGACGGCCTTCATATATTCAGGGAAGCTTTCCCAGCGCCAGTCAATACCTTCAGCCAAGGCAGTGCCGGGGATGTCTTCGACGCCTTCCATGAGGCCAATCAACCAGTCATGTTCGTCCGGCTTACAGGGCGCAAAGCCGACGCCACAATTGCCCATGACGGCGGTGGTGACGCCGTGAAAGGTGGACGGTTGAAGGTAAGGATCCCAGGTGACCTGGCCGTCATAGTGGGTATGGATGTCGACAAAGCCCGGCGTCACAATCTGGCCGGTCGCATCGATCTCGGTTCGGCCCTTGTCGGTCACCTCTCCGACGGCGGAGATCTTGTCTCCGTCAATTGCGATATCTGCCTTGAAGGGCGTGCCACCTGTGCCGTCATAAACTGTGCCGCCACGAATAACGAGATCGTGCATGAGGTCTTCCTCCCAAAGACAATTCCATTGAGGAGCAGTTTAATGCGCCTCAATGGAAAGTGCGAGCGGGAGGCCGGAACGCTTGGTTTCCCTTACGTTTCGATCTGCGATTAGGCCGTTTGCGACTTGCCGCGTTTTTGGATGCCTGCACGTCGGCTTTCAAGTGCGTCGGCAGAGACACTGGAATTTGCAGCGCCGGAGACTTTGAGTTCAGTCTTGAGAGCGTCACCAAAGGCTTCTGCGAAACCATCGTCAATGAGCTGTTTGTAGGCAGGCAGACATTCCGGCACGACGGTGAGCATGTCGGCTGCAAGACTTTGAGCAACGCTTACCAGTTCTTCAGGTGCCACGACACGATTAACAAGGCCCCATTCGGCGGCTTGGTCTGCGCTTAAGAAATTACCTGTAAGTGACAGTTCTTTGGCGCGATAAATGCCAATGGCGCGCGACAGTTTTTGTGAAAGGCCCCAGCCCGGCAAAATGCCGACGCGGGCATGGGTGTCGGCGAAGCGGCAGTTGGTTGAGACGATTAGAACGTCGCACGCAAGCGCCAGTTCAAAGCCACCGGTGATAGCGACACCGTTGATGGCGCCGATTACCGGTCCGCTGAACTGATTGATCGAGGTTACCGGGTCCTTGTGGGTGACGGCATTGTCCGGTCCAGTGAGGCCCTGTTCGCCCAATTCCTTGAGGTCGAGCCCCGCACAGAAGGCGCGGCCAGCCCCTGTTAGGACTGCTACCCGGACGTCGGGGTCCGCTTCCAGGTCCTGAAACGTGTCGGCGATGGCTTCGCGAAGTTCCAGCGAAAGGGCGTTCATGGCGTCTGGGCGGTTGAGTGTGACGGTGGCGATGCCGTCTGCTTTTTCGACCAGGATGATGGGGTCTGACATGGGTGTTCCTTCAGTGTCTCAGCGAATTGAGGTGATTTTTATGGCGTGGTCATAGCAGAGAGCGTGGGCGCGAGTCACCTAATCGTGGGGTGGCGCGTTAGGAACAGGCATACTGGGCGTTTTTACAGCTGAGTCGGGCAGGGTAGATGCGATCAGATTGGTATTGGGTGCGCCAGGGGGCGCCGCTTCAAGATCCAGGCAGGTATGCTGGGCATCTTGACCTGCCGACCGTTCCGCCAGATGCAGGCGCTGCGAGGCGTTTATTATCGCACCTTCCCCAAGGTGCTGTCTGGCTAACATCGCCGCTTGTCCGGGCGCGACAGACAGTCCAGGTGCTTGACCCGGCAGCAAATGCAACAGTCGTCCAGGACCTCACAGATCAGGATCTCGGCAGTTGGGCCGGGCGCCGACAATCGGAGGTACACAAAGCCAACCCTCAGATTGACTGGAGCATGCCGGGCTCAATTGTGCCGGAAGGAGGCGAATGTTTCGAAGCGGTGGTCACTCGTGTCGCCACCTTGATCGAACGCTTGACGCAACATTACCCCGACCGACCGCTGGTGGTCGTGTCGCACTTGGCGCTCATTCGGGCAGCAATTGTTTTGGCTTTGGATTTGCCGAATGAGGGGGGATTTCAGTTTGATGCGTCGCCGCTTTCGCTGACGCACCTCTCCTGGACCGGGCCGGACAATCTTTCGGAAAAATCAGACGAGCGCCTGGGGACCTGGCGGTTGCACACAATTAACCGAGTGCTGGCCTAGAAGACGTCAATTGAACAAAGCGTCAATGTCGTCCTGAGCAATCTCTTCCCCAGTTTCATCTGCTGCAATGTCGGTGGTGGGAGCTGCGACTGGCGCGGGCGCCGCGGGTTCTGCGAACTCTAGATCGTCGGCTATCACAAGCTCAGAGTGTCCATTGGCGGCAGCTGTTGTTGCTGGCTCTCCGGCAACCATATCGATATCGTCAATGTCATCGACTGAATCCAAGTCGTTCATCATCGCATCGATATCATCCTGGGAGGTCGCATTTTCCTCCGACTGTGGTCCGTTCAGAAGATGTGCATCTGGTCTCTTATCCTGCGGATCGAGAAGGGCCGTCGACATTGCTCTGTCTTCGTCACCGGGTTCCACGCCCCAGATGGAAATCATCGAATTAACCCGATGTTCCAGATAGTGGAGCACCTGAACAACTTTGGTTGTCCGCTGACCTGTGATGTCCTGGAAAGAACAGGCCATAAAGATAGCGGTTGCGTGTGCTTCCAACTCATCACAAAGGTCTTCGTCAGCGCCTTGCTCTTTGAGTTTCTCAGCGATTTCCTGAGTGCGTTCTGCAGCGGCGAGAATTTCAGACGTGGCGCGTTCGGTGGCAGTCACGATCGCGTCGAGCTCACCGGTTGCGCTCATGATCCGGTTGTTTCCGCCGTCGGTCGGTTTGATGGCCGCAATCTCAGAACGTGTCTGTTGAATTGACGCGCTCATCTCCTGCAGTTCGAGGCGGAGGACATCTACGGTCTGTGTAGGTGCGGTTGCTGTTTGGGCAACATTCCCGATAGATTCAATAGCTGAGAGAAGCGTCTGCGTATCTGCGGTCCTGTTGCGCCGTGTAAATTCTTCAATGAACCAGCGACCACGCGGGGTCTCCATCACTGCCGCCAGAATCGCGTCATATTCCTGCTGCTCGTCCGACCCGTTTTGTTCCGTCTCGGCCATCCCGCACTTCCCCCGATGAAATCCCGAATTTCTCCAGTATTGGGGAGTTTTATTGCTCAATCGTTGACCGATTGTCAGAAGCTGGACAAAAACAGGGGGCAAATGGCGTTTAGGTGTTAACAAGTTGCTTCTGTAGTGGGCTGACATAGGTGAGGCGGGGCAAAATGGGACAAAAAAGGGTCATTGTGACCGGCGCGACCGATGGGATTGGGTTGATCACAGCGCGACGCTTAGCAGAGGGTGGGGCCCTGGTCGGTCTTGTGGCGCGTAACCCGGAGAAAGGGGAGCGGGTTGTAGAAGACCTCAAGAAAACGACCGGCAATCCCGATATTGCCTTTTTCAAAGCCGATCTTTCAAAGTTTGATGATGTGCGCGCCGTTGCCGACGAAATCCGTGCGGCGCACTCTGCCCTTGATGTTCTGGTGAACAATGCTGGCGCGATGTTTGTCGGCAAGCAGATGTCAGCGGACGGATTTGAGCTCACCTTCGCGCTCAATCATCTCAGTGTGTTCCTGCTCACCAATTTGTTGAAAGACGAACTTGTGGCAGCAGAGCAGGGGCGGGTTGTGACTGTCTCGTCTGTAGCCCACCGGGGCGCTGACCTTAATTTCTCTGACTTGGATGGCAAGACAGGTTCTTACTCGGCCTGGCGGGCTTATCAACGCTCGAAACTTGCCAACATTCTCTTCACCCGCGAATTGGCGGACCGCTGGAGAGAAACACATGTGACAGCGAATTGTCTGCACCCCGGATTTGTCGCGTCCAAGTTTGGTGAAAACAACAACCCGGCATTCAGCGCTTTCTTTAAGGTTGGCAAGATGTTTGCCATCTCTCCGGAAAAAGGGGCGGAGACAAGTGTGTACTTGGCGTCCGCCGATGATGTGGCGGGACAGACCGGGGGCTACTACACGCGCAAGAAAAGGGTTCAGCCGTCGCGGACTGCAAAAAATGCTGATACGGCAAAACGCCTTTGGGAAGAAAGCCTCAAGATGACGGGGCTTGAGGCGTGAGCAGACTTCGAGCGTCTCTTGAGCGGATGCCCATTGTCGCCATTCTGCGGGGGCTGCAGCCTGCCCATGCTGTCTCCACTGCCCAGGTGCTCGTTGAAGCAGGCATTTGTATTCTTGAAGTGCCGCTCAATGTGGACGGTGCTCTTCGCTCCATCGAAGCCATTCGAGGTGCCGTAGGTGATGATGTTCTGGTAGGCGGTGGCACGCTGCGTACTGTGGAGGATCTGGCCGCGTTGGCGAACGCGGGCGGCGAGCTAGCGGTCATGCCACATCTTGATGCATCTCTGGTAATTGGCGCCTTGGATGTGGATCTTATTCCGGTGCCCGGCGTCTTTACACCATCGGAAGGGTTTGCCGCCTTGGATGCAGGGGCTGAAGGCTTGAAAATCTTTCCTGCAGAGGCTTTGTCACCTAAAGCCATTTCTGCTTGGCGCTCTGTGATGTCACGGGAGGAAGCGGCGTTACTTCCGACCGGTGGGATTAGTGCTGAAAACGTTGGCGAGTGGTGGTCAGCGGGGGCAGACGGGTTTGGCGTTGGATCTGCTGTGTTTGATCCCGGCGGAGATCTGGATGAAACGCGCCGTCGTGCCAACTCATTTGTTTCCGCGATCACTCACGCACGGGCGTGAAAATCCTCTATAAAGCGGGCGACTTCGACGAACGAGACGAGACATGATGACTGGTGTGACGCTTCCTATCGACATTGAAACCATTAAAGGGTTTCTCGACCCATCCGAGGGGGATGCGCTTTATCGCGCCGCGCGTGACGTGAGCGAGCGAGGGGCTTGTCTGGAAGTTGGCTCCTATTGTGGCAAGTCCACGGTATATTACGGGCTTGCCTGTCAGGAGACCGGATCTGTTCTCTACGCGCTCGATCACCATCTGGGCTCAGAGGAAAATCAGGCAGGGTGGGAGCATCATGATCCGTCTCTCGCCGATGCTGAGACGGGCATGCTCAATACCTTTCCGCTGTTTCGCCGAACCCTTCGCGCAGCCAGGCTTGAAGATACAGTCATTCCCCTTGTCGCACCGTCGACGGTTGCTGCGCGCCATTGGGCAACCCCGCTTGCGATGGTGTTTATCGATGGGGGGCATGCTTTGGAGCACGCCTTGAACGATTATCGTCTGTGGGCCCCAAAGATCATTCCAGGCGGCATCCTTGCGATCCATGATGTCTTTCCCGACCCGAAGGATGGGGGACAGGCACCTTATGAAATTTACAAGATGGCGATTGCATCGCAGCTGTTTGAAGAGATCGAAACGGTGAAGTCGCTTCGGTTACTCCGCCGCCTCGGCGAGGGTCCGCTCAGCAAATAGATGCGAGGCAGGTGTCATGCCGATCACCGCGTCTGTTGCGAGGATGACGGCAGCTGCGGTCCAGGCCGGACGTTCCTGTGGCCAGGCCACCTTGTCCTCAAACTGAAAACCCATCCAGTAAGCGCCGCAGTCCGAGCGCCACTGGTGCTGCCAGGACAAGAGCTGTTCTGCCTTTTTGCGTTGGCCGGACACAAGAAGCGCCATCACAAGCTCAGCGGACTCGGCGACGGTCACCCAAGGTTCGTCGATCACGCATCGGCAACCTTTGCCTTCAGCGACAAAAGTCTCCCACTTCCAGTCCAGGCGTTTAATGGCGGCTTCACCGGTTAGAACTCCGGCGAGCACTGGATAGTACCAGTCCATCGAGTAACGGGTCTTAGGCTCCCAGGTACGATCAAACCTGTGTGGTTTGTCCCGCAGCGCTTCACCGAGACGCTGACGGGCAATCGTCCAGTCGCGGCTTGGTTCATTCATCTCGCGGGCAATGTGGACCGCGCATTCAAGGCTTTTATAGATGGACGAACAGCCTGTGATGAGCGCGTCATCCTCCGGCGTGTGGGGATCATCTGCTGCCCAGCGAATGTCGCCATGCTCCGTTTGGTGATCGAGGATGAATTCTATGGCCTTTTTTACATGGGGCCAAATGTCGGTAAGGAAGGTTTTGTCGCCGGTCAGAAGGAAATGATGCCAGGCACCTGTCGCAATATAGGCTGCGAAATTCGTGTCGCGGACGGGTTTTCCCGCCCCTTCTTCGCCGCCTGTGTAGCGCTGTTCTTCTTCATCCATGGGGACGGCTGAGCCAAGCTCGCCCCACCAGGAACCGTCGTCCAGCTGAGTGTCCATGAGGTAGGCGTAGGCCCGTTCCGCAGCCTGCATTTCGCCTAGAACGGCGAGGCCCATCGCTGCTTCTGTATGATTCCACGGATCGATAACGCCGCCATCAAACCAGGGGATCGCGCCATTGTCGCGCTGCAGTTCTTTGATGCGCACGACGGACCCTTTGAAGAAGTCGTCTGGCAGGCGGTCGCCCTTGGTGAGGAGAGTCATGATGACGTGCTCTGTTTGTCGAAATAAAGAACAACACTCTTGCCCATTAAGGGGGCTGCAATTGCTTCGAGGATGCGGGTGAGTAGGGGATTGTCCGTGATCTCCCACACAAGCAAGCGATGGTAGAAATTGACGATTTTGGAATCTGACTTTTTCACACCAACCGCGCAACGTAACCACCAATAGGGGGAATGCAGGCCGTGTGCCCAATGGCGATGCTTGAACCTTGTGCCGGTGGCTTCTACGTCTTTCTTCAAGCGGCTGGTGCGAAAAATGCGCACATGGCCACCAGGTTCATTGTGATAATCGTCCGACAGGGCCCAGCAGATCCATTCGGGCCAGTAGCGAGGCACGGAAACCGCAAAGGTGCCGCCGGGTTTTAGAACGCGGGCAACTTCTTCCAGGGCCTGACGATAGTTCGGAATGTGCTCCATCACTTCAGAGCAGACGATCTTGTCGAAGGAATTGTCTGCGAAAGGCAGGCTTAGCGCATTGCCGACCGCCAGGGTGCAGCGGCGTTCGCTGTCGGGGTCCAGGTCCGGACAATGTTCAAAGCCTTTCCCGGTCTTCTTTACATCGTCAAACGCAAGGTCGATGCCGACCACGTTGCAGACTTTGTGATGATAGAGGGCATGCACGTGTCGACCTTCGCCGCAGCCAAGGTCGAGCACATACTCCCCGTCCTCAAGCCCGAGCTTGTTGAAGTCGATTGTCTGCATCTTGCATGGCCTGACGGTAAATATCGACGACCTGGCGTGCGGTCCGTTCCCATTTGAAATGGTCGAGCACACGCTGGCGGGCTTTGCGGCCCAGTTCGTCGCGTTTTTCTGGATTGTCGAGAAGGTCTGCAATGGCATCGGCCAGTGCTTCTGGATTTGAGTGTTCCACAACGATACCCGCGTCGCCCACAACTTCAGGCAAAGACCCGCCGGTTGTCGCGATCACAGGGGCACCACACGACATGGCTTCGCCAGCCGGGAACCCAAAACCTTCATAGACAGAAGGCGAGATCACCATAGTGGCTTCCGCGTAGGCGCGGGTAATGTCATCGTCGCTCATGCCGGAGATGAAGGTTACCTTGTCCATAAGGCCACGGCGCTTCAGCTCTTTCTTGGTCGGCCCATCGCGGAGCTTGCCGATGACGTGGAGCTCCAGGTCAGGGCGCTCTTTGAGAAGCTTGTCGTATGCACGGATCAGGAAGATGAGGCCTTTGAGGGGCACATCTGCGCTTGCACAGACAATCAGACGATTGTCGACGCGCTTTACTTCTGGCATTGGGTGGAATTGAAGGTGGTTGATGCCGTGGTGCACGACCTGCATCGTGTCGAGCGGCAGCCCAAAGTCTTTGTTTACATCCTGGCGGGTGCTTTCCGACACCACGATGATCGGGTCAAGCTCGTGGGCAACCTTCATCTGCATATTGAGGAAGGTATACCAGCGCCATTTCAGGAATTTCATCCAAGGGTTCGGCATTGCAGCAATATCAATGCGTTTGTCCATGGTGATGGGGTGATGGATTGTGCCAGCGACGGGTAGGCCCATATCGCGTACTTTCAGCATGCCCCAGCAAAGAGTCTGGTTGTCATGCATGACGTCATATTGGTCGATCTTGTCGACCATGTATTCCGCAAGTCGTTCACCGAACGTGTAAGGCTCCGGGAAGCCGCCCCAATTGTGGCTCCACCACTCAAAGAGGTCGATCTTTGACTTCAGCATCCAAGGTCGAAACGCCCGGATCGGGTGGGGGGTTGCATAGAGGTCGAGGGAGGGAAGTTTGATCAGGCCGACACGGGGGTCTAGATCCGGGTAGGGCGGACCAGAGATCACATCGACATGGTGACCCAGTTCGACAAGTGCTTTTGAGATGTGGCGCATATAGACGCCCTGACCGCCAGTCGTTGGGTTGGATCGATAACTCGGCAGGAGAATCCGCAGAGCTCGGTCACCATTAATGGCTTCGACGGTGGCATCCCGGCGATCGGTTGTTTCAACCGGCTCGACAACAGGAGCGAGGGCCTGGTTTTCCAGCGCCTGCGACATCCACCTCTCCTTCTCATTTCCGTTATGGACCGCTTCTCAGCCGGTCGAGGGCATAGGCCATTTGGCTTTTTTGCCCGGTTTTCCGGGGGTCGGTCCTAGTATTTTTACCTGGTGAACGTCCATTTAGGCCGCACGACGTGTGTCCTGCAACCTGGTCGGTGCTCGGTCGGCGGGATCATACCCAAGGTGTTGCGATGCAACAAGCGCCGGGTGACAGAAATGTCAGTTGGGGTGCCAGTTTTTTGGCAGGGTTCTTGGGAGGGCCTGGTCAGTTTGCCTGTGGGGTTGGAGCGATCTCGTCGCCTTCCGGGGGCTGGCTTACCGGACCTGACTGGTGATGAACCATGGCCCAGTCCTGGCCTTCTCGCACAAACAGATTGCTGGCAATGAGCCACTCAGCGCCGATCTTCTCGTAGCACGTAACCAACCCGGTTGTGCCGATCAGGTGGGCCGTGGCGGCTTGGCACTCAATCGCGGGCGGAGCGGGTCCATTGATGATCCGCCGCCAGCTCTCCATCACCTCGTCGCGCCCATGGAGCGGTGGCCAGCCGGGATGAAGGCAGGAGACGGGAACCGCGACCGACCACAGGCCTTCCAGTGCGTCCATGTCCTGATCGGCGACCGCGCGGTAGAATGTCTCATTGGCAAAGAGAAGGGTTTCGATTTCGCGCATGGGATCAGGCCGGGGTCTCAGCTTGGTCTAGGGACCAGCCGCCCTTGCGGGTGACGAACCGCAGGGCGATGTAAAGGAGCAGGCCGAAGGGCCCGAGCATCAGGGTGAAGAAAAGACACGGTGCCACAAGCCATTGGTTGATGCCGCGCTTTTGCGCGTCTCGTACTTCCCAGGCGCCGACAAAGAGATCGAACACGAGGTAGTGGAGCCAACCGGCGATCACCGCTTCAGGGACAGTAAAGGCGATCATGAGCGCTTCCAACGTGCCGAAGCCACCGCCCTCAACACTGAAGGCACCAGTCGCCACATAAAACGTGTAGCCAATGCCGATGACGATAGGAATAAGTGCGCTGTGCACCAGTGCTTGGGTGAACTTCCAAGTGGGTGCGAGTGCCAGCAAGAGCCAGAAGGGCATGATGCCGTAGGTCGCGATCAGAAAGACGAGTTCAGGTGTCATGGTGAGGCTCCCAGCAGCGCTATTCAGTTTGGGAGAGCCTACGCTGAACGTGCGCCTATGGCGAGAGGCGTCAGCACTCCGAAAGGACTAGGTGAACCGTCGTTTGAGCCAATCTGTGATGAGGGCGTTCAGTTCATCCGGCTTTTCAGACTGAGTCCAGTGGCCACAATCCGGGATGATGTGTTTCTCGAGATCGGGAATGTAGGTCTCCATGCCGTCTGCCATTTCGGGGCGGAGTACAATGTCATTGGCTGCGGAGATCATGAGGCAGGGGACATTGATCTTTTCTTCAATGCCTTCCGACTTCTCCCAATTGCGGGTGAAGTTTCGATACCAGTTGATGCCGCCCTCATAGCCTGACTTTTTGAAAGCACTCACGTAATAGTCGAACTCTTCTGGTGTGAGCAGCTGTTCGCCCATCCATTCGCTTTCTGGTGTTTTGAAGGCTTCACCCAACGCGAGCTTTTTATTCTCTTCCGGCTGCGCATCATATTCAGCGAGCGTGATGCCGCTTTTCCGGTACCAGAAGCGCATGGTTTTCTCGATGTCCTGCTGAAAGAGGGCTTCGGCGATGCCGAATTTCTGGAAGAAGACGATGTACATGTCTTCCCCAAAGGCTGCGCGCATGAGTGCGATTGGGTCCATGGGCGAGCGCGGTGTAAAAGGCGTGTTGACGCCGATGACGCCTGCGACCCGGTCTGGGTGGTGTAACGCCATCTGCCAGACAACAAACCCGCCCCAGTCGTGGCCGCAGAAGATGGCCTTTTCCAGACCCATTTCATCCATCATGCCGATGAGATCACCCAGCAGATGTTCCATGTCATATTGGTCAACGGCATCTTCGCCTTTCGGGCCGACGGTCTGCCCATAGCCGCGCTGATCAGGAGCGATGGCATGGAAACCGGCCGCAGCGACAGCGGGAACCTGGTGGCGCCAGGAATATCCGAGCTCCGGAAAGCCGTGACAGAAAATGACGGGCAGGCCTTCGCCTTCTTCAAAGACCGCCATGTTGAGGCCATTGGTTTTCACAAAACGTGGATTGGCGAAATCGACCATGATCATTCCCTGTTGTTCTTTTTGATTGAGCGGGCTCATGCCGCTTTTTTGTATGTTTCCCAGTCCACCGTAGGGGAGAGCTCCAGTAGCTCAAACATCTCTTTGCGGTTCGGGCCAATGCGCGGTAGGTAGAACGCCTTGTTACGCTTTTTGCCGCGTGCCCACGCGCGCATGACTTTGAAAAAGTTTTTCGGGTTTTTCAGCCAGGCGTCCGGGTGGCTTAACATATGGAAGCCGTGCATGGCTTCGCGCAGCAGGTCGACATCTGACCTCAGTGCGATGTTGATCGCATCTTCGATGAAGCTTTTTGCCAGTCGTGCTTTGAGACCGGCTTCGTAGTCCGGGTTCAAGCCGTTCGCGGCGCGTCTTATGGCCGCCCGGTCCTGCTTCAACATGCTGTCATAGTAAGGACGGACTTCCTGCGTGACTTCTGTGTGATAGCGGCGAGCACGTTCTGCCGGGTCGTCGGTCGCATCAATTGCATTGGCGAGGGCCTGCGCCTCAACAGCGGCAAAGGAGCAGCCGCGGCCATACAGCGGATTTGTGCGGATGAGATTGTCGCCCATAGGGAAATAGTTCAACACCACAGGTTGCCCATCTTCTATCAGGTGGCGCCATTGGCTTTTTAATTCGCCCATTCCATAGACTTTGGATTTGGGTTCCACGCGTGTTTCTTCGATCCAGGGTGCCATGGCGGGTAGCGACCGGCAGATCGTGTCGAAAACTTCCGGATGCACAATACGACGGCGGATCTCCATCTCCACTTCCGGCACTGCCAGCGTGATGGAGAAACAGCCATTGTCGGCGGGAAAGACGCCATACTTGATGTATCCAAGATCAGCACCATTCGGCAGCTTGCTACGGGGAGGCTCTTCCTGGCCTGGGCGAAGCCGATAATGGCGGGTGTAATAGAGGATGCCAGCGCCTTCGACGTCCTGGCGTACCTGGATCCCGGACGCCTTCAGCCAATCCATGCCCAGCGCATTTTTTCCGCCTGCATCAACGACAAGGTCAGCGGCAAGATTTTGGTCCTGGCCCTGATTGTCAGTGGTTACGCCGGTGATCATGGGCGTGCCGTCAGTCGCCCGGTCCTGTCTCAATCCTTTCACCCGTGTGCCGGTCATAAAGGTGATGCCGGGCAGGGTTGCTGCATAGCGCCGCATGATGAACTCAAGTGTCGTGCGTCTGCTGGTCAGGATCGTGAGGTCGTCATCCTCTGGTTCGGGAACGTAGCTGTCGCGCAGGGTGGTGGGGATGCCATCCTCAAAACGCAGTTCACGACATCCCGCACCGAGAAGTTCCTGCAGGAGGTCCGGGTATTTTTCGCGCAGAAGCAGATAAAGTCGCGCGAGGAACGCATGGCTGTGGCGCAGGTGCCCGACGCCCCGGCGTTCCCATACCTCGAATGCAGCATCGGCAGACGCATCAGGCGGTGGTGGGTCGCGCTCAATCAATGTGACGGTGCGCCCTGGCTTGCTCAGCGCAAGAGCGGCATTGAGCCCCGCGATGCCTGCGCCGATTACAAGGATGTTTTCTCCAGCCAAGCGCGTTTCCTCCCCGAAACGGTGCTGGGGCCGCGCTCTCTGCTATTTGGAGAACTCGAACCCATAAATAGACCGTGGTCTATAAAATAGGGAAGGGCGTGATGGATGTCCAGTGGGGCCCTTACGTGAGGCGGTAGGCGGCGATGGCGAGACAGAACCAGCCGATCATAAACGCGGTGCCGCCGATGGGCGTGATGAGAACCAATGAGCGGCTGCCGGTTATCCCTAAAAAGTAGAGTGACCCTGAGAAGAGGAGAATACCAAAGGTGAAAGCCCAGCCGGCTGTTGTTGCCAATGTTGAAGGTGCAATAGACGCAACCCAGGCGACGGCAAGCAGAGCTAGTGCGTGTGTCATGTGATATTGAGCGCCGGTCTCAAAGGCGGCGAGATCTGTGGCGCTCGCGCGGGCTTTCAATCCATGGGCGCCAAAAGCGCCAAAGCCAACGGTCAGAAAACCATTAAGTGCGCCGAGCATCAGCCAGAGTTTCATGAAGATCTCTCCATCCATAGGTCTACAAAACAATCGGTGTGAGTGTACGCGTTCCAATTCGTGAGTCGATATGAGTGCCACCGACGCAGGGGCAGGCATAGCATTTGACTTGAGGGCTCTGTTTGTCATGCTCAGCAAAAAGCGCAGGCGAAAAGCCGCGAGAAAGAACTTCAGGGAGAGGCTCATGCTCACCAAAGGTGATGAATATCCAATACATCAGACGCCGGAACCGATTGCCTATTCTGGCACTGATAGGAACTTCTATGATCGGTATTTTTTCAACGGATATACCAAAGATGGCTCTCAGTTCTTTGCAGCAGCACTTGGGGTCTACCCGCATCTGAATGTGATGGATGCCTCTTTCTGTGTGGTGCATGAAGGCGTGCAGCACAATCTCCATGCTTCTCGCATCCTGCATTCGGAGCGCCTCAACACGAAAGTCGGGCCGATCGCGGTTGAGATCATTGAACCGCTACAGTCTGTGCGTTTGATTGTTGATGAAAACGAACATGGGATCAGTGCTGACCTGACGTTCCATGCACGCGCGCAGCCGATTGAAGAACCGCGTTTCATCACCCGCAACGGCTCACGGGCCATGATGGATGTGACGCGGATGACCCAGAACATCACTTGGGAGGGATGGATTGAGGTCAATGGCGACCGAATTGAAGTGAACCGCGATGCCTTTGTGGGCACGCGCGATCGATCCTGGGGGACACGGCCGATTGGTGCTGCAGATGCCCAACCTGTCGCACCAGCCCAGGAACCACAATTCTACTGGCTCTGGGCGCCGCTTAATTTCGACGACTGTATTTCGCTCTATCACCTCAACACTTATGCGAGTGGAGAGCCATGGAACACGGCGGCGGTGATTTGTGGTCTGGGGGATGCGGAGCCGGAACATACGCGTTCTTGCTGGTCCAACCTGGAGTTTCAATCCGGAACGCGCTTTGCAAAGTCCGCGACCATTGAGATGGAAAACTACAAACGCGAAAAGACCTTCATTGAGCTCACGCCGAAGTGGAACTTTTACATGACCGGTCTTGGCTACATGAACCCTGTTTGGGGGCATGGCAGCCTGCATGGTGAGTTGGAAGTGGGGTATGACACGATCAAGACAGCTGACATTACCGACTCCATGCCGCCTTACCTTCATATTCAGGCTTTTGTGGAAGCCAAGATGACTTTGCCAGATGGTGAGGTGAAGAATGGTTCAGGCATCCTTGAGCAGTTGATCATGGGCCGTCATGAGCCTTCCGGTTTCTCAGACCTTTTAGATATGGCGCCCTGATCGATGGAAGATATTGCACAAAAGACCGCCGCCTATCTGGCGCATAAGAACCCGGCAGGAAGTGATTTTGAGGTTAGTGATCTGTCGCGCATTCATGGTGGCGCGAGCCGGGAGACATATCGGTTTCGGGCCAGTTGGACAGAAGGCGGCACGCAGAAGGAGAGGGCGCTCATTCTGCGTCGCGATCCGGAAGCAAGTCTGATTGAGACGGAACGGGACGTTGAGTTCAACGCTTATCGGGCCTTCCATCCGACCGGCCTGCCAGTTCCTGAACCGCTCTATTTGGAGACGGATGAGAAGTGGCTTGAGCGTCCTTTCTTCGTCATGGAGCAGATTGAGAATGCCCAAGCAGCGTCGCCGTTTGGGCCTGACCCCTATGGGCCGCTCGCCGACACCATTGGTGAGCAGTTCTGGCGTCATCTGGGCACGATTGCGGGCCATGACCCGTCCGCGATCGGGTTTGCAGATGCGGCGGACTACCCCGCAGCAGATACGTGTTGGAAAGTAGCGCTCGATTACTGGGAGGGGGAGATTGATGGGGATGCTCTCTGTCCCCAGCCGATTGCCAAAGGCGCTATTCGCTGGCTAAGGCGCAACCCACCGCCACCGCCGAAGAAGATCTCTGTGGTGCACGGGGACTATCGCACTGGCAACTTCCTGTACAATGAGGCAGGTGACCTCAAGACAATTCTTGATTGGGAAATGTGCCATCTGGGAGACCCGCTGGAGGACATTGCCTGGGCGGCTGATCCGCTCTGGGCCTTCAATGATCCCCGCCCTGGCAGCATGATTGACCGCGATAAGGCTCTCGCCATCTGGTCGGAACATTCAGGGATTGAAATCGACCCGATTGCCCTTCGCTGGTGGGAAGTCTTCTCTGCTGTGAAAGGGTTGGCGATCTGGATTTCTGCGGGCAAAGAATATGAAGAAGGCAACAATGTTGACCCAATCATGGCTTTTTCCAGCTGGTACTGCACAGACGTTCACAATCGTCAGCTGATCGGGTGGATGCCTGATCTCATTAAAGCGGAGGGCCGGTCATGAAGCCTAATGTTCAAACAGTGATGATGCGCTCGTTCGAGCGTATTCTTACCGATATCGCGCCTCACTTGTCGTCTGAATATGCGGTTGGCAGCTCGTCGGTGATTGGGTTGATGATGTTTCAAACAGCAACGGAGTTTGAGCGCGCCGCTGACATTCGTGTTCAGGAGAATGCGGCGATGCGCAGTATCTTTGCTGGAGCTGCAGGTATTTTGCCGACCGGCGATTTGCGTTCTCGTGTTGAAGCAGCCGCCGCCACCAGCGATCCAAGCGTCAAGGTCAGTGAGCTTGATCAGGCAAATGATGACCTCGCAGGACTTTTGATTGAGCTCCAGGCTTATGTGGAGACAGTTGAGGGAGCCGACGCGCGGAAACTTGAAACTCAAATCTGGGATGAGCTTGCGCGCGCGGCGACTGAACGTCGCCTGCCACATCCAATCACGGGATAGTTAGTCTGCATCGCTCAGATAGGCTGGGACCACCGGGCTCACGTCCGGTGGTTCCACATCAAGGCCGCTTGAGAAACACTCCAAAATGCGGTCACAATAATCAAGCCGTGCACGCCATCTTTTGCGTGCCTACCCTGGAAAATAGTGCAAAGCGTCATATCTATAATTCGCTAGCATTGGGCTAGATTTTCAATGGATCATCGGCGATGAGCAATCCACATAAGCACCACTATCTTCCTGTCTTTTACCTTTCCAGATGGGCAGGAGAGGACGGTATGGTTTGTCGGTTCAGTAGGCCGCAAGGCCCTGCTGTAAAAACCAAACGAATAGTGCCCAAAGGTACAGCTTATGAACCTGGATTGTATTCCATTAATGGTTTGCCCAAGGACCAAGCACCGGTGATGGAACGAGATTTTATGGTACCGTTGGATTCAAGGGCTGCTGCTGCGCTTAAATTGTTAGACAATGAATTGCCGGATTCTCAATGGCCAGCAAATCGAAGGAGTGATTGGACCAGATTTGTTTGGTCATTGCCATTAAGGAACCCCCGAGAGATTCAGCAGTTAAAAACGAACGTGAAAGAAGCCTGGGCAGAGACAACCCCGGGGCTTCAGGAGCACTATGATGCATTGCGCACTCCGACGGACCCTTTGACGGTGGATGAATACTTAGCTCAGCTGGACCCACAGCATGAAGATCGGTTCGCTCTACAGATTGCGCGCCGGCTTATGGATCATAGCGGTATAGGTGGTTTGATTAACAATATGCATTGGTCAGTTCTTAGATTTGACGGGTGTGGAATTCGACTTTTGACCTCTGACCACCCAGTTCGGATGCCAGCGGCATTCGATCAAGCGGCCTCATTTTTGACGATGCCAATTTCGCCGACACAATTGTTTGTTGCAGCTCGAGAATATCCTGTGTTGGAGGAACTAAAGGGGCGCAAACGCAGGCAACATGCGAAAGACGTGAACAAGTTGACCGTCATGCATGCGACGGATTTTGTATATGGAGTTGATGACCATATGTTGACCTTCGTTCAGAAGCATATGGCAACAAGGCGACATTCGACAGCATTCGAGAGGTTGGCTGTCTTACGTAACCACACCATTCTCGACAAAAGTAGCCCAGCCGCGAAGCAGTGAGTTGGTTTGTGTTGAGATGCCCGAATTACTTCGCATTTTTGAGGTAGCTGCGGATCATCGGGCTCACATCTGGTGGCTCTATGTCGAGCCCTTGCGAGAAGCGCGCAATGATCCGATCGAAACAAGCAATCCGTGCTTCCTGCTTTGAGTTGGCATCGATGACATGCCAGGGCGCGTGTTCGGGGGAACAAGTTTTGATCATTTCATTGTAGGCGATCTTGTAGGCGTCCCACCTAGATCTGTTGCGGATGTCTTCTTCTGTCAACTTCCAGCGCTTTGTTGGGGTTTCGAGGCGTGATTTAAGGCGATGGAGCTGCGTTTCAGGTGAGATGTCCATAAAGATTTTGACGATCCTGTAGCCTTCCTCAGCGAGTGACCATTCAAACTCGTTGATCTCACGATAGGCGCGTCGCCACTCTGCTTCGCTGGCGAAACCTTCCACACGTTCTACTAGCACGCGGCCATACCAGGATCGGTCGAAGAGCGCGATGTCCCCGCGCGATGGGATGCGTGTCCAGAAACGCTTTAGCCAATGGCCGTTTATTTCCGATTCAGTCGGAGCCGAGATTGACCAGACGTGGAGAGTCCGGGGGTCAAGGCACCAGGCTATCCGGCGGATGGTGCTGCCTTTGCCAGCGGCGTCCCAGCCTTCAAATACCACAATGCCGCGCTCATTTTGGCGGAGCATGGCCTGTTGCACCAGATTGAGCAGTTCCTGTCGGTCTTTTAAATCTCTTTTGTAATCGGCGCGATCCATGGCTTCCCCTCCGTCATCGTTTATCGCCGCTGCACTTAGGTCCCTTTGCGTGGGTGCTTCCATTGACAGAAGGCTGGTCCGATGCAGATGTTACTCCCAACGGACATTGAAACCACAAAATTTGACTAAGGGAGATTGTGATGCGTGCAATGCAGGTGGAGGGTGCTTTTGGCCTGGAGAATTTGAAGGCAGCGGATTTGATAAAGCCGGAGCCCGGTCCTGGACAGGTCTTGGTGAAACTCAATAATGCCTGTCTCAACTATCGCGACCTTGCCATCGTATCCGGGTTTGGCGGCAACTATCCATTGCCACTGGTCCCGCTATCTGACGGTGCGGGCGTCGTTGAAGCAGTCGGCGCTGGTGTTTCCCGCGTTGCCGCCGGCGAGCGTGTATCGCCGCTTTTCTTTCAGGGGTGGATTGCCGGTGAGCCAACACCAACGGCGCTGAGCGGGTCCGTTGGTGGACCGATCAATGGATGTGCGGAGGAATATATCTGCCTGTCAGAAGAAGGTGTGTCGAAGCTTCCTGATATGTTGAGTGACGCTGAGGCGGCTTGTCTGCCTTGTGCGGGATTGACCGCATGGCGGGCCCTTGTTTCGGAAGGGCAGATCAAGGCGGGCAATACGGTGCTTCTGCAGGGGACTGGCGGTGTCTCGATTTTTGGTCTGCAGTTTGCGAAAGCAGCGGGGGCAGAAGTGATCATCACCTCATCATCTGATGAGAAGCTTGAGCGGGCAAAGGAGTTGGGCGCAGATCATGTGATCAACTATAAAGCCACGCCGGATTGGGCTGCCGAAGCGCGTAAGATTACCGGTGGGCGTGGCGTGGATCATGTAGTCGAAGTCGGCGGTGCTGAGACGCTGCAACAATCGATCATGGCAGCGCGGGTTGGTGGTCATATTGCTGTGATTGGGCTTTTGTCTGGGCTCATGAAGGACGTGAATGTGGCAGCGATATTCTCACAAAATCTAACTATTAAAGGTATCACGGTCGGGAACCGGGAGCAGTTCGAGGATATGGTGCGGGGCATTGAGCGCAACAATATCAAGCCAGTGATTGACGCCCATTATGGGCTCGAAGAACTTGGTACTGCGCTTGGCCATATGGCCGGGGCGTCGCACTTCGGCAAGATCGTGATTGATATTGCCTGATACCACTATTCAGCCGGGGCAGCGGTGGAGCTGCCTTGGTTCGGATAGGTTTCCTTCTCAAATATCGGCAAGATGATTTTGAGAAGCGGCGGGATGATGAGTAGCGTCAGCAGGGCTGAGAGCATCAGACCACCAATCACAACTGTGCCTAAGCCGCGATAGAGCTCTGAGCCAGCCCCTGGAAAGAGTACCAGTGGCGCCATGCCGAAGATGCTTGTCAGCGTTGACATGAAGATAGGCCGAATGCGGTTCCGTACCGCGCCAGATATAGCTTCATCGAAGCTCTCGCCCTGTTCTCGCAATCCATAGAGGGACTGGTGCACCAGCAGGATGGCATTGTTCACTACGATCCCGATCAGGATCACAAACCCTAAGAGGGTCAGCATGTCGAGCGCCTGGAAGGTGAAGATGTTGAGGATCACAAGACCTGCCACACCGCCTGCGGTCGCAAGCGGTACGGATAGCATGATGATCAGCGGGTAGATGAAGCTTTCAAAGAGCACGGCCATCACGAGATAAACAATGATGAGTGCTAGTGCTAGGTTCATCACAAGCTCGCCCCAGGCTTCTTCGAGCTGATCGGCGGAACCGCCAAGTCCCATGCGGACTGTTTGTGGGATGCCCTCGGCCTCCAGCTCGTCAATAACGCCCTCGAGAATGGAGAGAGCTTCTTCCAACGGTAGCTCAGCTGCAGGACGGACTTGCAGGGTGATTACACGGAAGCGTTCCAGGTGATGAATTTCTGAGGGGCCTGCAGTAATTTCGATGTCTGCGAGAGAGCTTGCCGGCACAATGGTTCCAGATCGGGTGACGACCGGCAGATTGTTGATGCTTTGGGTCTCGTCTGCTTGCTCAAAATTGCCGTAGAGGGCGAGATCCATGCGGCGGCCGTCGACAGTGATTTCATCGACGCGCAGGCCGTCATTGAAGGCATCCAGTGTAATGCCCAGCTCCGCAGCAGAAAGGCCATTGTCGCCAAGACGGACTCGGTTGGGCGTGATACGAACTTCGGGAGCGCCGAGTTCCAGCGAAGGTTGGGGACGCATCTGATGCCCTTCGGACCGCGGTAGTAGTGCTTCCACTTTATCGGCGGCGCGTCTGGCAACTGCAACAATGTCGTTGGTGTCTGTTCCGGCAATGACAAAATTGACCTGGCGTCCGCCACCGACGCCACGACCAAAGAGAGAGCGCTGGGCGAAAAACCCAAAGGTACCCGGCTCACGAAGCACTGGCTCACTGAGGAGTGGTATGAGTTCACTTGCGCGTTCAACATTCTCAGGATAGGCGCCGACAAATGCGAAGTTTGTTGATGCAAAGAAGAAAAAGTTCCGCATCCAGGGGCGGTCTTCCGGGTCTCTGTCTGCAGGAGCTGTAGGTGCCCAATTGTCGCGATTGGCATCTTCCACACGTCCGGCGATCTGAAGAGCTGTTTCCAGATTGTAGCCTGGCGGTGGGCTGATATAGCCGAAGACAAAGGCCTGATTGCCATCTGGCAGATAGTCCAGTTTCGGCAGAAAGAGCAGGGTGCCCAATGCTGCAACGCCGCAGATGATTGCAACTGTGCTGCCTGCGCGCTTAATGGATGCAATCATCCAGGACACGGCCTCGAGAACTTTCGCCACAAACTGAGAGGCGAGGTCATCAAGTCGTGGAAGCGTGAAGAGCACATCGTCGTCTCCATCGCGAGGGAGAAGCTGTGCCGCAAGTGCAGGTATGACGGTGACGGCAACGAGCAAGGACAGGGAAACAGCAACGGAGATTGCGACAGCAATGTCTCGGAAAAGCTGACCCACTTCCGCCTGCATGAGGAGAATAGGGGCGAACACAGCGACTGTTGTTGTGGCTGAAACGAGGACCGCGCTCCAGACCTGCTTAGTGCCTTCATAAGCCGCTGTTTTCCGGTCATGGCCTTCTGACTTCAGGCGGAAGATGTTCTCCAGCACGACGATGGCAGCGTCGACCACCAGGCCAACGGCAAAAGCTATCCCGGCCAGTGAGATTACATTGATGGACTGGCCAAGGGCTGCCATGGCAACAAATGACCCGACGATGGAAACCGGGATTGAGAGCGCGACGACCAGCGTTGCCCGCCAGGACCGCAGAAACAGAATGAGGACAATGACCGCCAGCGTGCCACCGACAAAAATGTTCTGCTGTACAAGACTGATGGCGGACTCGATATAGACCGTCTCATCATATGATTGCACAGCCTGAAGTCCTGCATTTGGAAGCTCATATTCATTGAGTTCCTTGAGGGCTTCGCGGATGCCTTCCATTGTCTCGATGACGTTGGCGCCGGCCTCGCGCACAGCATTGACAGACATGGCGTCCATGCCAAGGCTACGAAATTGTCCGGTCCGTTGTTTAAAACCAAATTCAACAGAGGCAATGTCGCCGACGACGACGCGGCCGATGCGCCCGGAGGTCACATCCTGCGTGGTCCGGAGCACGACATTGCGAACCTGATCAACAGATTTCAACTCTCCTTCCGTTCGTACAATGTAGGCGCGCTTGCCTTCTTCCACTTCACCGGCTGAAATTGAGGCGTTTGCGGCCCGTAAGCGCTGCAATACGTCTGGGACAGTCAGGCCATATCTCGCAAGGCGATCTGGGTGAATGATGACCTGAAGCTCGCGCTCGGTTCCGCCAAAGAGGTTTGAACGACTGACACCTGGAACCCGCTCTAAGCGTTCCTGGATAACGTCTTCGACAAAGTCCCCATAAGAATTCATCGGGCGTTCGTTGCCGGGCAGGCGGGTCAGCACAATCCAAGTAATGGGATTGTCTTCACTCCCGGCAGAACGGAGGACTGGCTCGCGGGCTTCATCTGGATAGTCGCCGATCTGATCCAACCTGTTGGAGACTAGAAGCATGGCGCGGTTCATGTCAGTGCCCAGCGCATACTCCAGAAAGACTTCGCCGCGGCCTGGACGCGAACGGCTGGTCATCTGAGTGACGCCTTCCAGACCTTTCAGATTGTCTTCCTGCCGATTGACAATCTCTCGCTCGATTTCAACAGGAGAGGCGCCTTGCCAATTTGTTGAGATGGTCAGGAGCGGTTTGCGGACGTCAGGTATCAGCTGAATGGGAATGGCGCGGAGTGCTACAAACCCGAAAACAACGAGAATGATCACGCCCGCCAGAATGGCTGTCGGCCGTTCAATGGATAGGCGGATCAGATTCATGTCGATCAGGCTCCTTCGTCGATGCGGACAGGCTGACCAGAGCGAAGACGTTCATTGCCGCGAACGGCAACGCTATCACCTACTGACAGGCCTTCGATGACCACAAAGCGTCCGCCGACTGGTTCGCCCAATTGAACGGCCCGCATTTCTGCTGTGTTGTTGGTCACGATAAAGACAATGGTCTCGCCCTGCCGGTTGACGATGGCGTCTTTGTGGACGGTGACAACGTCCCTGCGTTCTCCAACCGGGATGTGGACGATGGCTGTCTGGTTGGGGGTGAAGCGCTCACCAACATCATCTTCCAATGTAATGCGTACTGCGCGTGTCCGTGTAAGAGGGTTTTCGACGGGTACGAGCGCACGTACGGTGGCAGGTGCCTCAATGCCAGCTATCTCTACAGTCACTTTGCGGCCTGAGTGGAGACCGGCCATTCGGTCGGAGGGTATATCTGCTTCAGCTTCCAGTGATTGGTCGTTGACCAGGCTAATGACGGGGGCCCCGAGTGGGACGTATGCGCCAGCCTCGGTCTGTCGCAGCGTTACTGTTCCACTATAGGGTGCCCGAATGCTTGCGTAGTCCAGGTTGAGACGCGCGATTTCCAGATCTGCTTTGGCTTCAGTGACCCGACTTTCCAGCGTTGTCACCTCGAGCTTCTTGTCTTCATATTGACCCTGCTGGAAAGCTGCGGAGTTTCTGAGACGGCGTAAACGTTCTGATTCATTTCTGCGGATTGCCAGTTCAGCTTCTGCACGTTGTAGCGCTGCCTCCATCCGCTTTACTTCTACTTCCAAGCTGTCGGAGACGAGCTCCGCCATTAGGTCACCTTCCTCTACATGGTCTCCTATGTGCACATGCATCTTCGCGACCGCACCAGCAATCCGAGCTGCAACAACGCCTGCTTGCCGAGATACCAGTCGTCCAATGACGGGGGCGGTCTGGCCGAATGGTTCAGTGATCACCGCATCTACCTGCACAAGGGAAGGAGGTGGTCCGCCTGGCTCATTTTCAGCCAGGACCATTTTTGGCAAAACTAAAATAACAGCTGCTATCAACGCAGCCGCTGTGGGAGTCACGCGGAGTTTCATCGCCTAGGTCAGTTTTATTGTTTGTCGTTGTGCGGGAGTTTAGGCGGGGAACCCAATGCATACGAGGATAAAGTGATCAATTCGCCGTGCTCCGGCGCAAATGTCGCGATTACCCCCACACATCTGCGCCGAAGGGAAGCATTTCACTCCCCTTGAAAATGATCCCTGGCTGTTTGTCTTCTTTCAGCAAGAGAGGGCCATCCAAATCGACTAGGTCTTTCGGGTGGGCAACGAGCATTGCCGGAGCCATGCCGAGAGAGGTTCCTACCATGCAGCCGACCATGATATCGAAGCCTATGTCTCTCGCCGCACGTGCGGTGGCGAGCGCCTCAGTCAGACCGCCGGTTTTGTCGAGCTTGATGTTGACGGCATCATAGAGCCCGATCAGAGGTGCCAGCGATGCAATGCCGTGGCATGACTCATCAGCGCAGATCGGGACTGGGCTGTCATAAGATCGTAATATCTCATCGTCGCTGGCGGGCAAGGGTTGCTCTATCAATGAGACAGCATACTTTGCCATCGTTTCCACATTGTGGATGAGGTTATCGGGCGTCCACCCCTCATTGGCATCAATGATCAGTTTTGCATCTGGCGCGCCAGCACGGACAGCCGCGATGCGGTCCTCGTCGCCGTCGCCACCCAGTTTGATTTTGAGGAGCGGGCGGGATGCAGCCGCGATTGCGGCAGTGCTCATTTTATCCGGGCTGTCGAGGCTGAGGGAGAATGCGGTCGTAAGGGGAGCGGGCGTTACCCCAACTAAATCTGCCACCCGCTTTCCCGACCGTTTGGCCTCAAGATCCCAAAAGGCGCAGTCGACGGCGTTGCGCGCGGCACCTGGGGGCAGGGTGAGTTGAAGGTCGGCTCGGCTGAGGCCATTTTCAATTACAGGTGAGAGAGCGTTGATTGTCTCCACAACACCATCAAGGGTTTCTCCGTAGCGGGCATAGGGCACGCATTCGCCACGTCCAGCGTGCTCGCCATCTTGTATCGTGGCGACCACGACCTTGGCTTCTGTTTTAGCGCCGCGGGAAATGTTGAACGCGGTGGCAAGTGGCCAGGTTTCAATGCTGCAAGTGAGAGATGTCATGGGGAGGGATCATGGCGGCGTCAGAAAGCGCCGCCAAGTGATTTGTTTGGATCGACCTTAGAAGCGTCCTGCATAGTAGGACCCATTCCAGTTCGGTCCAGGCGACTCGTTCTCCATCTGTTTGATTCGTGCTTCATAGAAGTCATAGAGCGTCGAGATTGAGCCGTTGAGGCCACGGCAGTGACCCAGGGCTTCGCGTGCGGCATCCCACCGTTGATTCCGATAGGCCTCAAAGAGTTTGCGGTGACCGTCTTCCAGCGCCCTGAATTTGGGGCTGGCGCGCACAATGGAGTCGCCCAGGAGAGCGTAAGCTCGCCAACCGTCCGGATGGCGGGGGGTCGATACGAGATCCACCTCTAGCAAGGCAAATGTGTCCCCGACGGCGTCTTTGAATCCATCGCCAACAATCACAGCAGGTCCATAATTGATCGCGTGGTGGCGCAGATAGTGGGCGATACTGACGGGTTCCCCCAGGACACCATAGTCGTAGCTTTGGGTGGCGCCCATATTGCCGATGATTGCAGAGCCAGTCTCTACGCCAATGCTGACGGAAAGCGGGATGTGACTCAGATTGTGTCGTTTTGCATCTTCTTCCAGAAACTCATTCAGCGTATCCAACTGTTCGCGCATCAACAAAGCGGCGTCGCAGGCTTTCATTGCGTGATTAGGTTCGCTCAAAGGTGCGTTCCATACCGCCATCATGGTGTCCCCAGTGTACCTGTCGACCATGCCTTTGCGGTCATGAACAGTTTTCGTGAGTGGCGAGAAGAAACGGTTCAGGATATCCGCGTATGCCACAGGGTCTTCCAGGTAGCGGTCTGCAATCACATTGAAGCCGCGCAGTCCCACAGCAAGTGATGTAACCGTGCGTTGCTCTCCGTGCTCGGGGATCAGTTTGGGATTGCGAATAACCTTTGCAAGCGCATTTGATGAGAGACGACGGGTCATCTGGTTTTCAATAAACCGTGTTTCTGCCTCAATCCGGAACCGGTTCACCAATGTAGTAGTGAAGAATATGGCGGTGAGAGAGGCTGCCGGAAAAATGGGATCCAGAAGCCACCCTTCTGTATCGAACAGATACCACGCGCCATAGCCAGCGGCGCCAAGGCTCAGCCCCATGAACACGAAGCCCCAGCCAGCCCGCTTGCGGATTACCAGGATCATGGTAATGATTCCGATAAGTGTCAGAAATATCAGCTCAGCATTTTGCGCCCAGGCCGGACGGACAAGGTAGGCGTTCGAGGCAATCTGATCGATCGCTTCTGCAATGATGGCACCGGAGGGAAGGGGACCCACAACTGTGTCATAGGTTCTTTCAGCTCCATTCACCGAGAAGCCGATGACTGCAATTTTTCCGTTAAGGTCGAAGGCTTCCGCGTCTCCCATGATGCGCCAGGCTTCGTATGTCGATTGCTGAGGCATTGACCGGAAATAGAGGCGTAAAGACCCATCAGCCTGCGTCTGGACCTTATTGTCCGTGCCGATGATGGTGACTTCCGCAAGACCAGCGGGTTCACCTATCACGAATGCCCCTTCGGGGATTGTGACACGGGCTTCATATCCATCAGCGGCCTGATGGACCCGTAATGCCTCCAGCGTGGAAGCAGGGAAGAGCTTTCCGTCGAGATTTGCGAGCATTGGAATGCTGCGCACCCGGTCCGAGGGTCGTTGACTTGGCATGCCAGCACCGTTGCCGTCAGCATTTCGGGACAGGCGCCCAAGCGTCGGCACCCAATTGTCGTATCTCGGTGCGTAACGCAGCGGATTGCCGCCGGTATCGGCAATGTCAGTGACTTGAGAAGGCGCATTTTGCGTCACGCCCTTGCCAGGCGTGAGCGTGACAACCGACGAACCGGCTTTGAGAGCTTCAACCAACAATATGTCGTGGTCTGGCAGCTCTGCGAGCGCTGCGGCAAGGGCTGTCACATTTGCTTCAGGTGGGAGAGGTGACCAGACTTTGAGCGCTTCGCGGGGAGAGGTTGTGTCAGCCTCCGGCAGGGGCATGTCCAGCAGCACTGTCTCAGCGCCAGCATTACGGGCCGCGTCCACCAGTTCAGCTAAGCGGGCCCGTGACCAAGGCCAATGGCCGTAGCGCGCAGACGACGCTGGCCCGATGTCGAGATAGACACTTTTCTGCGCTTCGGACGGCCTTGGCTTGATCTGTTGATAGAGATCGAACGTTTGATTGGACAGGGCAGTGGCGAAACCGCGCGGGTCGTAAAACGACACACATAATGCGCCAATGAGCACAATGGCGGGCAGAAGAGCCGACAGGCGTCTGAAAATGGTCGTGGATTGCATCTACGCTAACTCTTTACCAACTGACTTATCCATGACCCCCGTCCCGTAAACTTTACACAGAAACGTCGAAACGTTTCAATTTGGAACGGTCGGAGATCGTTCTGGCAGTGTGCTGCAGGAAGTGTTCCAGGCGAACTGCCCCATTTTTCCCACTTTTCCTTGCTTGTTTTGTGTCGATGACGCTTTACCATGCGGCTTAACAGGATGAAGTCCCAATCTTCTATGGGATGGCCTTAGGTAAAACGGGGAGTGCGGTGATGAGCCGGATTGTGACGGGTTTGAAGATGTGGGTGGCCACTTTGGCTCTGGTCTTTGCTGCTGGAACGGCTGCATACGCTGAGCCTGAACGGGTTTTTGTCACAGTCGGGACTGGCGGCATTACTGGCGTTTACTATCCCACGGGCGGTGCAATCTGTCGTTTGGTCAATAAGGACCGCAAAACGCATGGCATCCGCTGCTCGGTAGAAAGCACTGGCGGGTCGCTCTTTAACATTAACGCCATTCGTGAGGGTGACCTGGAAATGGGTGTCGCTCAATCGGACTGGCAGTTCCATGCTTACAATGGAACGTCAAAGTTTGCTGAGACAGGCGATTTTTCTGAATTGCGCTCTGTGTTCTCGCTGCATCCAGAACCCTTCACCGTCGTAGCCCGTGCAGATGCAGGTATCACTTCCTTTGAAGACCTGGAGGGCAAGCGGGTCAATATCGGCAATCCAGGCTCAGGCCAGCGCGCCACCATGGAAATTGTGATGGAGGCTCTTGGCTGGACCACACGGAATTTTGCGTTGGCCTCTGAGCTGAAGTCAGCGGAACAGTCACTCGCGCTGTGCGACAATAAGATTGATGCGATTGTTTTTACCGTCGGGCATCCGAGCGGCTCCATCCAGGAAGCAACCACTACCTGTGACACGGTGCTTGTGAACGTCAATGGTGAGGCCGTCGACAAGCTGATTGCTGACAACAGCTTCTATGGACCGGCGACCATTCCCGGTGGCATGTACAATGGAAACCCGGAAGATGTGTCCACCTTCGGTGTGGCAGCAACTTTTGTGACATCTGTGAATGTGGATGACGAAATTGTCTATCAGCTCGTGAAAGCCGTGTTTGAGAATTTTGATGATTTCAAAAAACTACATCCAGCCTTTGCCGTTTTGACCAAAGAAGGCATGGTTCGCAATGCGCTGTCGGCGCCGCTCCACCCTGGGGCAGAGCGGTATTACAAAGAAGCCGGGCTCCTTGAATAAGGATCGCAAGCGGGGAGACTTCCGTTGAGCGACCCATCACCGAGCGTTGCTGAAGAGCTGGTCGCGGCTGAATCCGGCGCACGCACGCATGACGGCATCACTGGAAAGGTGATCGCGGGTATTGCGATTGCGTGGTCACTCTTTCAGCTCTGGTATGCCTCGCCGCTTCCCTTTCTTGTCGCAAAATACATCCCAGTTCTGAATGACACGGAGGCGCGGGCGATCCACCTCGCCTTTGCCTTTCTCCTGGCCTATGTGAGCTTCCCGGCCTTGAAACGCTCGCCGCGGGAGCGGGTCCCACTGCAGGATTGGGTTCTCGGGATCACAGGGGCTGTGTCTGCGGCTTACCTCTTTGTTTTCAATGATGCGCTCGCCTCACGCCCGGGTCTGCCCAATACGGCCGATCTTGTGACGGCGGGGGTTGGTTTGGTTTTGTTGCTGGAAGCAACCCGCCGGACGCTTGGTCCGCCTCTGACCGTAATGGCGCTTATCTTTCTGGCTTATGTGTTTTTTGGAAACATGGCCCCAGACCTCATTGCCTGGAAGGGGGCTTCTTTCTCACGAGCCATGAGCCATTTGTGGATCACGACTGAAGGCGTGTTTGGTATCGCGCTGGGTGTCTCTACAAGTTTCGTGTTCCTGTTTGTGCTTTTCGGATCATTGCTCGACCGGGCTGGTGCCGGTCATTACTTTATTCAAGTTGCCTTTGCCCTTCTTGGCCATATGCGTGGTGGCCCCGCAAAAGCCGCCGTTCTTGCTTCAGGCATGACCGGTCTCGTCTCCGGTTCTTCCATTGCCAACACGGTTACAACTGGCACCTTCACCATTCCACTGATGAAGCGGGTTGGGTTTTCGAGCGAAAAAGCAGGTGCGGTCGAGGTTGCCTCTTCAGTAAATGGCCAGATCATGCCACCGGTGATGGGGGCTGCTGCATTCCTCATGGTTGAGTATGTGGGAATCTCTTACCTGGAGGTCATCACGCATGCATTCTTGCCAGCTGTGATTTCCTATATTGCTCTTATCTACATCGTGCATCTGGAAGCCTTGAAGGCGGGCATGGAAGGCCTGCCTAGAGCGGGCACGCCGCTAACCGGTGTCACACGTTTCCTGCGCGCTGGGCTATCGATCAGTTCATTCCTGATCGTGGCGGGTGTTTGGTACTATGGCATCCTTGCTGCACAGAGCCTGTTTGGCGCGGCTGCTTCATATGTGCTCGCCGCTGGATTTCTCTTCTTCTACGTTGTTACGCTAGGATATGCCGCGCGGCATCCCGATTTACCCCCCGAAGATCCTAATGCTCCTATCATCGAAACGCCCCGCATGGCAGATATCGGACGCACCGGACTGCATTTTATTCTGCCCATCGGGGTTTTGGTCTGGTGTTTGATGGTGGAGCGCTTGTCACCGGGGCTCGCTGCCTTCTGGGCGACAGTCGCGATTGGTTTCATTCTGATTACACAACGGGCCGTGCTGGGGGCATTTCGGGGGCGTCGAGATTTTTCACTCAATTTGAAAATGGGTGTTGTTGATTTCGCATCAGGGCTGGAGCTCGGTGCAAAGAACATGGTGGCGATTGCGATTGCCACGGCTGCTGCAGGGATCATTGTGGGCGCTGTCTCTCTGACCGGTGTGGGACAGGTGCTGACGGAGTTGGTTGAGATTTTGTCTGGTGGCAACTTGCTGGCCATGCTGGGGCTGGTCGCTATCCTCTCCATCGTGCTCGGAATGGGCTTGCCAACAACAGCAAACTATATCGTCGTCTCAGCACTGATGGCTGGTGTGGTCGTTGATCTGGGCGCTCAGAACGGTCTGGTTGTCCCACTGATCGCTGTGCACTTGTTTGTTTTCTACTTTGGGATCATGGCTGATGTGACACCGCCTGTTGGGCTTGCCTCCTTTGCAGCGGCAGCAATCTCGCGGGCAGACCCGATCAAGACAGGGATCGCGGCTTTTGCCTATTCATTGCGGACCGTCGTTCTGCCATTCCTCTTTATCTTCAACACTAAACTCTTGTTGATTGGGATCGAAGGACCGATTGATCTCGCATTGACGGTCTTAGGCGCGGTGACAGCGGTGCTGGTGTTTGCTGCTGCCACTCAAGGCTACTTTGTGACCCGGAACAAGCTTTGGGAATCGGCAACCCTGTTGCTAGTGGCTTTCACGCTGTTCCGGCCGCAATATTGGGTCGACCAAATTGTGCCAGCGTTTCAGACAGTTCCGTATGTGCAAGCCGCGCCGCTCATTGAAGAAGCTGCTGCGGGTAGTTCGCTTCGTCTTACCGCGACCGGAGAAACACTTGAGGGCGACATTGAGACCCGTACCGTTCTTCTGCCGCTTGGTGAGAAAGCATCGATAGATGCGCGCTTGGAACATGCCGGTCTCATCCTTCGGACGGAAGAGGGCGGCACCTTTGTTGATGATGTGGTGTTTGGTGGACCGGCAGGGGAAGCTGGCATTGATTTTGACTGGGAAGTGCTGTCGATTGAGCTTCCCAACGACCAGCCTAGTGCCTACTTCATGTATCTTCCGGCCGGTGCTCTGTTGTTCGGGGTTTGGCTGCTGCAGCGAAGGCGTCGATCTAGCTCAAGCTAGGGCAGGCACAAAAAAGGCGGCTCCTTAGCTGGTCGCATTTTCGAACCACAAAAGTCTGCAACTTTTGCTGAAAATGCCCAGGGGCCGCCTTTTTCGAAATCTGATGGTCGATATCACTCAGCCGCAGGTTCTTCCGCTTCTTCTTCATCGGGCTCAGCTTCTGCTACTGCCGCGCCGGTTTCCTGACGGAGATAGGCGATCAGGTTTACCCGATCCTTTTCTTTCCGCAGACCAACGAATGACATGTTGGTGCCAGGCACATAGTCCCGCGGCTTGGTCAGGTATTCAGCAAGGTTTGCATCGTCCCAGGTGCCGATTTCAGCCGCACGGGTCGTCATGCCATCTGAGTAGTTGAAGCCTTCAACGGAGGCTACGCCGCGATCAAACATGCCATACAGGTTCGGACCTATCTTATTGTCTTCCCCTTCGCCAAGGGTGTGGCAGGCGGCGCATTTCTTAAATACCTTCGCGCCTTTACCCAAATTCGGCTCGCTTGCTTGAGCCGCTAGCGGCAGTGCGAGAGACAGGCCCAGAATGGAGAGACCTTTGACTAACTGGTTCATCACTTTCCTCGTTTCCGTGCGGCGCCCAATTTGAACGCCCGTACCCCTTGGTGGTCTTACAAACACATGTCATCTTACATGAATAACTTAGAGGTCAACCTAATCACCCAAAAAGCTCAGGCAATGTGGCCGTATGACGCGGTTCTTGTGCTACAAGAAAGTGGCGGAATTCGGTCAAAATATGAGGCCAACGTTTGACTGAGATCGGATCGAAGATGGGGCAATCAAAACGGCAATGAGCAGGACCACGACAGCAACGCTAGAGACCGAGGAGGCAGAGGTCGGCTTTCTCGTGCGTGCCAAAGGTGCGTGGACAGTTCGGCTGGTTCGTGATCTTGATGCCCCGCTCAGAGAGATCAGTCCGAAGCGAGCCCGTGGCCGAGATGCTGTGATTGATCTCACGGGCTTGACGCGGCTCGATACCGCTGGTGCCTGGTTGCTTCATCGTACCAGTGAGCAGCTCCGGGTTGCCGGACTTCGGGTCTCCTATCGCGGTGAAACACCTGAAATCCGGACCTTGTTGGATGTGGCTGAAGGGTACCGATTTGGCTTCAACCTGCGGCTCCCACGGCCTCCTGCTTATATACAGCTCGCTGATAGGGTGGGGGCCACACTCATATCGGTTGCAAATGAAGTCCGCGGTCTTCTGGGTTTTTTTGGGCTGCTGCTGGAGGTTCTCTGGCGTACCGTCAAGCACCCCAGTCGGCTGCGCGTTGTGCCACTGGTGCATCACATGGAGCGTGCTGGGCTTGATGCGCTGCCGATTGTTTGCCTGATGACTTTTCTCATTGGCGGTGTTCTTGCCCAGCAGGGCGCTGTCCAGCTCCAAAAATTTGGAGCTGAAGTTTTTACGGTGAATATGGTCGCAATTACGTTTTTGCGTGAGATCGGCATTCTTCTGACGGCGATTATTGTCGCCGGCCGTTCGGGAAGCGCATTTACTGCTGAAATCGGCTCCATGAAAATGCGAGAAGAGGTGGATGCTATGCGTACCCTCGGGCTCGACCCCATGGATATGCTGGTGGTACCTCGTGTTCTTGCTCTCGTCATCATGCTTCCTCTGCTCACCTTTGTTGCCGACATTATGGGGTTGGTCGGTGGTGCCTTGATGGTGTGGCAAATGTTGGACACGTCGCCAGGTGTCTTCATCGTGCGTTTGTCAGAGGCGGCGGATTTCTGGACCTTTGGTGTCGGAATATTGAAGGCGCCTTTTATGGCGCTCGTAATTGCGATGATCGGGTGCTACGCGGGCATGCGGGTGACGGGAAGTGCTGAATCGGTTGGTGTCCAAACAACGCGATCGGTTGTGCAATCGATTTTTATGGTCATCGTGCTCGATGCTTTGTTTGCTGTTTTCTTCACTGCGATAGGGATCTGATCTGTGAGCGACGAAGAGCCCATTATTCGCGTGAGAGGTTTGCGGAACCAGTTTGGATCCCAGGTGGTTCATGACAATTTGGATCTCGATGTGATGCGAGGCGAGGTCCTGGGGATTGTCGGCGGTTCGGGAACAGGCAAGTCTGTACTGCTTCGCTCTATTGTTGGACTTCAGCGCCCAACAGCTGGAACCGTTACGGTGCTTGGCCGCACGATTTCCGAGATGGAAGAAGAAGAGCGGAAACGGCTGGAGCAGCAATGGGGCATTTTGTTCCAAGATGGCGCTTTATTCTCAGCTCTTACAGTCGCTGAAAATGTACAAGTTCCTTATCGGGAACATCTTGGTCTGCCGGCGGATCTGATGGATGAGCTGGCTTCGCTCAAAATCACCATGGTGGGGCTGCCTTCTGATGCCTGTACTAAATACCCATCGGAGCTTTCTGGCGGTATGCGAAAACGCGCAGGGCTTGCGCGCGCCTTAGCGCTCGATCCCGATATTCTCTTTTTGGACGAGCCGACGGCAGGGCTGGACCCGATTGGGGCTGCCGCTTTTGATACGCTGATCCGGGATCTACAGAGAACCCTTGGACTGACGGTTTTTCTCGTCACTCACGATCTTGATACTTTGCATGCGACATGTGATCGGATCGCGGTTCTGGCGGATAAGCGTGTTACGTTGCAGGGGACCATGGACGATATGCTGCGTAGCGATCATCCATGGATCAAAGAATATTTTACGGGTCCTAGAGCGCGGGCGGCGCAGGCGTCGGCAATCGGGCAGGGATAGAGAAGACAAATGGAAATTAAGTCCAACAACATAATGATTGGCGCCTTTGCGTTGGCGACGATTGCAGCCCTCTTCCTGTTTGCACTGTGGGTTGGGCGGGTTCAGCTTGATCGGACTTACGCCTATTACGAGATTGTTTTCTCTGGTTCGGTGTCCGGCCTGACTGAGTCCGGGGTTGTCCAGTATAACGGGATCCCTGTTGGCCGGGTTGTCGACCTGCACCTGGCTGAAGATGATCCCAGCAAAGTGGTTGCGCTCGTTGAGTTGGATGCCCGCACGCCTGTGAAAGAAGATACCGATGCCAAACTGGAACTGTTTGGTTTGACCGGCGTGGCGCAGATCGAGTTGACAGGGGGGACGTCCTCATCACCCCCTTTGATGCCGCAGGCCGGGGAATCTTATCCCACAATTATCGCCGCACCGTCTGCCTTTCAGGAGCTCTTTATGAGCGCGCCAGACGCCATTGAGAATGCCAACGCGCTTTTGAGGGATGTCCGACTTTTGGTTCGAGAAAACCGGAGCTCAATCAAAACCATTGTGTCTAATTTGGAAACACTCTCGACAGAATTGGCGGATAGCTCTGGTGATATTTCTGGAACACTGGAGAACATCAATACAATCACCTCAGACGTTGCTGCGGCGACCGGCAAGCTTGAAAGTCTTGCGGGTACTGCTGACCAGTTGATGGAAAATGATGTGACCGAATTGGTTCGAGAAGCAAAAGGCGCAGCGGCTTCCTATGGTCGTGTCGCAGAAGAGCTTGAGCTTGTATTGTCGAACAATCGAGGTTCCATCAATAGTTTCACTCGCGATGGCTTGGGGCAATTGCCCCTGTTGATTGAGGAAGCTAGGGAAATGGTCGCGGCTTTGGAACGGTTTGTTTCCCGTGCGGAGGGAGACCCTGCCGGGTTCTTGCTTGGAAGCGATACGCCAGAATATGAACCGGAATCAGGACGATAAAATGAAGAAGTCTCAAGTCAGATTTACGCGGTTTGGTGGGATCGGAATTGTTGCCATTGCGCTTCAGGCGTGCGCGCTTGCTGCGGTGGGGACGAGTGAGGCCCCTGACATTTATGTTCTCACGTCTCCTATGATTGAATTTGGGCAGAACCGGCCGCAGATATCGACCCAGATTGTTGTTGATGCGCCGGAAGCGCCTGCTGCCCTTAATTCGAACCGTATTGTTTTTCAGCCATCACCCAATGAGATCAGATATTTCTCAGGCGCGCGATGGGCAGACCGCGTACCTGATATGGTCCAGGTTCTTTTAGTTGACGCTATGGACCAAGGGGGACGCTTTCAAGCGGTGGGGCCTCGCTCGGCAGGGATCCGGTCTGACTATCTGCTGCAGGTCTCCATTTCGCGGTTCGGCGTGGAGAGCGAAGGATCAGAAATGGACGATGTCCATGTTCGGATCAACTCGAAGCTTGTTCGTCGGTTTAGTGACACCGTGATTTCAAGCAGGCGCTTTGAAAGCGTGAAAGAATCAGAGAGCACGCGCACCATTGATGTTGTGAGTGCATTTGATGAAGCGAGTTCTGAGGTTTTGTCTGCCATTGCGCTGTGGGCATATGACGAAATCATTGCGGCAGAGCGCACTGAACCAGCTAGCTAACCGTTTTCAGGGCATCTTATGGGGTCAGACCACCTTATCTGGTCAGGAGAGGCGTCCTGTCGCCTGTGCAAGGAGAAGATAGACTTTCCCTGTATCGGACGTGAGGTAAGTGTCTGCGAGGATGCCTTCCCGATCTCGTTCGGCCGCCTCTGTGAGCAGTTGCTCAAAAAGCACCATGAACTTGTCCGCATTCTCGCGAAACTCTCGTTCCGCCGAATATTTCTGTGATATCTGATCGTAAAGCTCTCGACCCTGGAGATTGTAGAGCCGACGGGCGAAGACATTTCGCTCGCCATCTTGATAGCGGCGCCAAAGGTCTGCTGGTGGGCTTTGTTCAAGGGCGCGGTCGAGGTCGATCGCGATGGATTGCAGGCTCTCGATGATATGCAAGGATCTTCTATGAAGCTCGCCGTCATTGGTCTGTGGGGCCGGGCGATCCGCATGTCCCGCGGCTGCAAGAAGGTCTGAGATGCCCCAGGAGCCGTTTTCCGGTGCCCGACCAGTGCCGCTGTTTTGTGATTGTGGCACTTGGGGCGCTGTAATTGCTGGCGTGACGGCACGCTGTGGCCCGTTACGGTCCAGGGTACGCGCGTGGCGCACCACTATTTCGGCAATGGAGGCGAGGGCTGATACCTGATCCTCCAAGACCCTCTGAAGGGCTTGGGCGCCGTCTGCTGCTTCCTCAGGCAGTTCAGCCATCCGTCTTTCGAGGTCTTCGCTTGCGGAGTGGAGCGCGCGGCCTGCTTCTTTTGCTGCGCCACCAATCCCAAACATTGCTGCGCCCAGGCGTTCACCGGCAGCTTCTGCATCTGTTGCGGATTTTTCCATTTCAGAGCGCAGGCCGACAATGTGCTCATCGAGTTTCTTTGCGGCGGCGTTTGAGCGGGCGGTGACGGCATTTTCGATTTCGGAGGCAGCCTTTTCCAGGGACGTTGAGGCAGCCTGTGCCGCTTCTGTTGTCTGTTTTGCGGCATTTCCGAAGGTGGCTGTGGCGGCTTCCAAGCCGTCGCTGGCGCTGCGCGACGCATCGCCGACAGTATTTGCTGCGTCGTTTGCGGCGCGGGTGATAGCGCTCACCTCTCCGGCGAAAGTGGAGCCTAATTCCTTGGCGCGGGATGAGGCAGTTTCCATTGAGTGGGTGAGCTCGCGGGAAAGACGGGCAACTGCTTCATCTATTTCAACGGTCCGTTCTGCCATCTGCCCAGAGGTGTTCTCAATGAGTGTGCGATGTTTCTCGAAGGAGGCATCCAACCGATTGCGTTCGCTCTCAAGAGCCAGGGCAGCTTCTGCAATGGCATCGCGCTGTGCTTCATAGCGTTCGGTAAGGCCATCGGCCTTAGAAAGCGCGGTTTGTGCGACTACTTCCAGGCGGGAAGATTGCCGGTCGAGCATGGAGGTTGTGGCATCCGCGCCGCCGATTGCCGCCTCGCTGGCGCGGGACAGGGCTTCTGACTGATGGCGCAGCCTTTCAGTCGCCGCTTCCATCTTCTGTTCGGCAGATGCCGTCACACCGCGCACAGAGGCTATCTGGCCAGACAGGTGCCGCGTCACAGTGTCGGTTTCATTGCCCAGCGATTGTGACAGGCCTTCCAGAGCTTGCTTGTGCTCGCCGAGCATCTCTTGCAACTGGGACGCCCGAAGCTCTGCACGTTCACTTCCTGCGTCAATATCGGTGAGCTGTTCTTGCAGCATAATGTTCAGGGCTGCTGCGCGGGCAAGGGCGTCGTCTATGCCTTTATTCACCGTGTCCAGGTGATGGGCCACCTGATTGCCCAAGCGGGCGACATCGCCAATCGCGGTTTCTTCCGGCTCAGTCAGACGGAGCGCAGTTCGAGCAAGAGCGTCCGCCATAAGGCGCATCTCTTGGCTTCTCCAGGCAATAAAGGCCACCAGCCAAATGAGGGTCAGAGGGGCGAGGGCAGCGGCAGCTAGCAGCGCCAATTCCGCCCGGGGTGCGCTCGCCAGACCATTCAGCCCGTAAAAACCCGTCACATAGGCCACTATGGAACCAGTCCAGAGGGCTGTCAGTGCACCTGCCATTGTCAAAATTGTCCGGCTGGGGCGCCGCGACATCAGACGATAAAGCTCTCCGGTCGCGGCAGAATCTTCATTCGCCGGCGCTGCGGACAGGCCGGGGCCAGCCGCTGGCTCACTTGCGACGGACAGAGAAGATGTGGGGCGATCTACTTGTTCCATAAGGATTTTTTCTCTTGGCCTCTGAGATATTTAAAGGTGTTGGATTGAGCCCGCGGAGTCAAGCTGGAGAGGCCGGCAGACCGCTTGATAGACAAGGTGGCGTCGCTAGAGCTTGCCGCATTTGATGCAAAGGTTCAGGATTTGCTCTGAAGCCGAAATCAACGCGATGCGTACGGCACTCCGACGGGGTCAAGTCTATGCCTGGCAGCGACGAGATGAAGACGGAAACGGAAGAGGTGGACGGCGCGGCCGCGCGGGCAGCTGACCGGCACGCCAAACCTACCTGGGCACAAATCCGGTACCTTATCCGCGGCTTAAAGGAGCCCGGTGGGAAGCTGCCGCTCTTTGATGATGAAGGCCAGGAAATCGACATTCGCACGATCCGTTCCTGTATTGCGCGGGGTTGGGCTGAGCCCTGGTTTGCCAATCCGGTCAAGCCCAACTGGCTTGTCTGCAAATTGACGCCAGCGGGGTACAAAATTCTCGGTGTGGACAAAAGCCAGTAGCCCCACTTTGAAGTTTGGATGACCCAACGAAATGCCCCCGGCGAGGGGGCGCGCCGGGGGCTCTACGAGGGGTTCTTACGAGTCACGAGGCTCTTGCAACCTCAACTAAATGTTTACTAAATATTAACCATAAAGTCAAGGGAAAAGCTCCGGGTCCTGACGATTCTAGACTTGAAGCTGTTAACCTTTTCAAGATCAGCCGTTGTCTGGCGCAGTTTTCCTAAGATTTTCCGGATTTTTGATTTCGTTAATACTGTTAACGAGATTGCGGGTTTCTGCCGGGTTTGAGGAGGGCAGAAAAGGTCTTCGGTAAGCTTTGATGCCAATACTGGTCGCTCTTGTGTTGCGTTAATTGGAGTTGCGTATGTCTGGGGGAATGGCGTTGCGAGCTGAAGTGCCAGCTTGTGTTGGGAACAGACGAGAGAGTGCTTTGATCGATCTGGTTCATCTTTCCAAATACACATTGGGCGATCGTTCGCTGGAATGCGAGTTGCTGGGTCTCTTTCGATGCCAGGCAGGCGTCTATGTGGAACGGCTTGAAGCCTGCTCTTCGCCGAAAGAGTGGAAAGATGCAGCTCATAGTCTCAAGGGGTCTGCGCGCGGCGTTGGTGCCTGGGCAGTTGCTGACCAGGCTGAGACAGCCGAACAATTAGCTGATCCATCCGGTGAGGCCCGTGATGATGCGCTGATGATGCTCAGAAACACGGTTGATGAAACCGTAGCCCACATCGCGGTTCTTCTGGCGGATTAATCTCGAAGTTGGTCGGCGACATAGTCGCCGATGGCAAGGGACGCGGTGAGACCCGGGCTTTCTATCCCGAACAGGTTCACAAGGCCGGGCAGACCATGGGTGCTCGGTCCGTCGATCCGAAAATCATGAGCCGGTTCGCCCGGCGCCTGAAGTTTCGGTCTGATACCCGCATAGCCGGGTTGCAGGCTGCCGTCCTTCAGATCCGGCCAATAGTTCCGGATTGCTTCGTAGAAGCTCTCACCCCGTTTGGGGTCAACGGCATAGTCTGGCGTGTCCACCCATTCTACATCCGGTCCAAAGCGTGCCTGACCGCCAAGGTCCAGAGTCAGGTGTACGCCGAGGCCCGCTTTTTCCGGCACCGGGTAGATAAGCTTAGAAAAAGGTACGCGGCCAGCGAGGGTGAAATAATTCCCCTTCGCATAATAGGCCGTCGGTTGATGAGCGGGTGTGAGACCTTTTGTGTTGGCAGCCAGTAGCGGTGCGGAGAAGCCTGCTGAGTTCGCGACTGTCTTTGCTTTGATCACCATCTTGGTGTCGCCAGAGATGTTGAGGATGATGCCGTCGTCCTGCGCTTCCATGGTATCGACGGAGCTGCCAAAGGCGATGGCGCCACCGCGGTCTTCCATGTCTCCCTGGTAAGCGAGCATGAGGCCATGACCGTCCAGAATGCCGGTGGAAGGCGAGAGCAGGGCGGCTTCTGCTCGCAAAGCCGGTTCCATCTGCGCGAGTTCTGTCTTTTCAACAAACCGCAGGTCATCAACGCCGTTTCGTTCCGCACGCTTTTTGATGTCGCCAAGCTCAGCGATTTGGGCGGCATTTGTTGCAACAATCAGCTTCCCGCACTTCTTATGCTCTATGCCGCGCTCTTCCATGAAGGGATAGAGGCGCTTGCGGCCTTCAACACAGAAGCGAGCCTTCAGACTTTCTGCAGCGTAATAGATGCCTGCGTGGATCACTTCTGAGTTGTGGGAGGAGGTTTCGCTGCCAATGAGCTTGGCTTTTTCCAGCACCACAACTTCGCGGCCCTGAAGCGCAAGGGCGCGCGCAATGGCGAGCCCTACAACGCCTGCACCAATCACCACACAATCCAGCTGGTCCACAATGACTTCCGTTGATCTGAAACATTTCCCATCTCAGGTGTGCCGAATTAGGCTCAGGAAAACAAGTGAGTTCACATATCCCCTTGGAGGACACCGATGTTAATCGCCCCGGACAAGCTACAGAAAGTTGTGGAAGCCATTTTGATGGGTGGGGGGAGCGAGCCGCAAGAAGCGGAACTTGTTGCCTGGCATCTGGTGCGAGCGAACCTCACCGGGCATGACAGCCATGGGGTGGGCATGGTGCCGGCTTATGTGTTCATCCAGCATATGGACCTGTTGAAACCCAACACCTCTGTAAAGCTTGTCAAAGACGATGGGGCGATCCTGCGCTTTGACGGCGGGCGCGGCTATGGGCAGATCGTGGCGCGTCAGGCGATGGAGCAGACGATTGCGCGCGCGAAAGAGACAGGTGTTGCACTCATGAGCCTTGCTAATGCGCATCACATTGGCCGCGTTGGCACCTATGGAGAGCAGGCGTTGAAAGCGGGCATGGTCTCTATTCATTTTGCCAATGTTGTGGATCATTCGCCACTGGTGGCACCGCATCGGGGCACAGACTCGCGGTTCGGTACCAACCCTATCTGCATTGCGGTGCCGGGCGGCAATAAGTCAGACGACATTTTGCTCGATATGGCGACGTCGAAAGTCGCCCTTGGTAAAGTGCGGGTTGCCATGAATAAGGGTGAAGACGTGGAGCCCGACACGCTTTTGGATAAGACCGGCGCGCCGACAACGGACCCGTCGGTCATGTTTGATGAGCCGCGTGGCGCGCTCCTCGCTATCGGGGCGCATAAGGGTTATGGGCTTGCCTTTATGGCGGAAGTGCTGGCGGGGGTTCTCACCGGCGGTGGCACGATCCAGCCCGGCAATGAGCGGCACAATTCCATCATCAATCACATGCTCGCCATCGTCATTGATCCCTCACGACTCGGGGATCGGGACTGGATGCGCTCCGAGATTGACGCGATGGTGGATTATTTCAAAGCCTCGCCGGAACAGGTGCCGGGAGAACCGGTCCTGTCGCCCGGTGACCCGGAACGGATTTCAGAGGCCGAGCGCCGCGCGAACGGCATCCCGATCGACGACACCACTTGGGGAGAGATCATCGAGGTCGCGAAAGCCAATGGGGTGAGTGCGGAACAGATTGAGGGGCTGGTGGGGTGAGATTCGTCTGCGCAGATATGCTGGATAGATAATCTTGCTGGTTCTGAACTTCAGAACACGGTCTTTAAAACCTTCTCTGACCCTGTCACCAAATCGCCGATTTCTTCTTTCGTGGGTTCGCGACCTTTTGCATGGTCGCAAATATTTCGTATATCTGCTAGGTGCTGAATGAAGCGCCATTGAGGAACTGTCGTGATGTTGTTGTCTCGCAAAAGCTGGCTGAGATCAGACAGTGTAGGATTCTTTTTTTTAACACCAATTTTGTGGATGTCGCAGGTGTGCACGAGATGCTTCTCGATGACAACGCCGCAGATTGCGCCTGCCGCACGCAAGTAACCAGCTTTCGCCAGTGCGCTGGCACTTTCAATCTCAGAGTCAAAAAGGTCTGCCTGCAGCACAGCTTTCAAATCCATTAAGGATGACTCGAGAGCTGTTTTGGCGGCTTTTACTATGTTGAGCTGTTGGGCAAATTCCGGGATCGCGGCAGACTTGTCTACAATGATTTCTCCTTCCCAATTTGTTCTTCGATAGCCTTGCAAGCAATCTCTGATCATATAGTTCTGATAAGTAATTTCTTTCCTGGTCTTTGGGTACTCAAAGTATGAATTGAAGTCATTCAATCTACCAGGAAGAGTTTGTTTGATAACTTCTTGAGCCTCTGAATACCATTGTTGATACCCCTCGTTGAAGCTAGGTAACTCAGCAATGAATTTCTTGGCCTTCTCTTTGTTGAGTGTCTTTTCTACCTCGTTCATAAACTCCGTGGGGTGGCATTCATGCTGGATCGCGTTGAGTAGCTCCCCACCTTCTGAGATTAAGCGGTCAAGCTCTTCGGCAAATTTTTTTGTTCTTCCAGACATCATATTGTCTCGTGAGTTCTAAATCCTAATAATGAAAGACGATAGGAGTCCCTGTGAACTGTTGCTAGCGAAAATTTCTGTTTTGGATTGCGGCATTGCCACCACACATACGTCATTGCCGGACTTGTTCCGGCAATCCAGGGTGAGAGTGCTCTGAATTGCCATTGGCGTAGGTGTTTGAAGAGATATCACCATCACATCCACGTGCCATGAGGCAGCCATAGAAGTGTTTCTCCATTGCAAGAGCTTGTCGCTCCTGGACCCCCGGAACAAGTCCGGGGGTGACGGCTTCTATTTGTTGGTAGTCTGTGCCTCACGCACTGGTGTCATCCCGGACTTGATCCGGGATCCATTGGGAATTCCGTCAGACATTGAGCTAGTATGGACCCCGGCTCGGGGGCCGGGGTGACAGCTTTTGTTTTTGGTGGCGTTAGTGGGTTTAACTAGCGCTGTGCGGCTCGTTCCACCGGCCCATCGTCTGTCAGGGTGACGTGGGTGAGGGTGGCTTCGTCATGGGCCATGCGCCAAGAGAGCATTTTTTGGGCGAACTCCAGCACCAGCGGCAGATAGTCGGGATCGTTCGCGCGGTTCATCAGTTCGTCCGGGTCTTTTTGCAGATCGAAAAAGAGCGGGGGCAGATTGGTGAAGTGGACGTATTTGTATTTCTCTGAGCGGATCACATTCATGGTGCATTGATGCAGCGTGATGCCGAGACGCTGTTCTGCCTTGTCGTCTGCCGGATCGCGAAAGTCATATTCCCAGTGGGCTTCCGTGCGCCAGTCGCGGGGCACACTGCCGCTTTCCAGAACGGGGCCCAGTGACCGCCCATCGCAATGAGGCGGGACGGGCGCGCCGATGCTCGAGAGCAACGTCGGCATGATGTCCACATTTTCCGTGAAGGCGTCGATGCGGGTGCCACGCGTTTCGCCTGCGCGCGGGTCACGAATGATCAGCGGAATATGATAGGAGCCGTCGAAATAGCCGGTCTTACCAATCAGCCAATGGTCACCCATCTGCTCCCCATGGTCTGAGGTGAAGATGATGAGCGTGTTGTCGTACTGGCCGCTCTCTTTCAGGAACGCGATTAACCGCCCGATCTGGTAATCCACCTCCGTCATGAGGCCGTAATAGACTGCCTTCATGCGCCGCTGCTTCTTGTCATTGTCGGGTGCGAGATAGTGGCGGTGCTCCAACTGATGTTCGAGCCAGGGATGGATGGCGCCTTCTTCTCCCGGCGTTTCTGCACGGATGTAGCCGGGCAGGCTTTCCGGGTCATACATGGACGCGTACGGCTCGCTTGCCACCCAGGGCGGGTGAGGACGCAGGAGCGACAGATGCATGATGAAGGGGTCTTGTGTCTTGCCCATATACTCCATGCAGCGATCCACCTGATAGGCGGTGTCATTATCCTCGGCCGGATAGACAAGCGGCTTTGGGCTCGCACGGCCATGCTCATAGTCCGGGCCTTCATCGCGGAGCCCGAAGGTCTGGCGCAAATCTTCGGGCAGGGGATAACCCTTGTCTTTCAGGTAGTCGGCCCAGGGGCCCGGCCAGGTGCCCATCATGGCGATGGGGCGAATGCCTGGCAGCGGGCCTTCGTACGTGCGGAGCCAGGGGCTGTCGTCCTGCAATTCGCGGGGATCGTTTGCTGTGTCCGTATAGCCAATCAGCACTCGGTCATAGCCGATCTTCTCCGCCTCCAGTGCCCAGTTGGTGTGGCGGGCATCAAGCGGCGTGCCATTGGTGCAGGCGCGGTGGTTCTGCAGGTAGAGGCCGGTGTGCAGCGAGGCACGGCTCGGCGCGCAGGGCACGGCGTTCGCATAGTGCCGGGTGAACATCATGCCGTCCTCGCCAAGCGCATCAAGGTTGGGTGTTTTCACCACGGGATGGTCGAGGGCCGAGAGGCAGTCGCCGCGCCATTGGTCTGCGGTGATGAAAAGAACGTTGAGAGGCTTTGTCATGTCGGGCGTTTGTCGCTTATCCGAGAGGGCGGGCGACAGGCATGCCTGCTTCAACCACATCTTCCTCCGTTGTGCGGAAAAAGTGCCGATATTTCGTAAAGGGAATGCGCGGAAAGGCGTGGTGCACGCCGTGATAGTTCTGCTGCACATAGGCCCAGGTAACAATCGTGTCGAGCCAGCGAGGAAAGACAATGACACGGGTGTTCTCAAAGCGCGCGCGGGCTTTGTAGGGCACGTGGACGAGATAGTCGAAGAAGACACCGAGGGTCATCATGGCAAATGTTGCGGGCACCAGAAACCCGAAGACGGCGAGTTTCCAATCGACAAACACCGCAATCAGCGCGATGGCCCCTAGAGAGAGGAAAGTGTCGCGCAAACCGATCCAGTAGGCACGGCGCATTTGCGGGTCGTCCCAATGCTTGTAGCAATAGAAGAAGTAGCCGTTGAACAGCGTGCCGCTGCGCAAGCAGGTCATCAGAAAGTTTGAGCCATTCACCCAATGGTCCGGGTCGTGTTCCGGATCGTTGGTGTTGCGGTGATGAGTCAGGTGAATGGTTTTGTGCATCTCGTAGGAATGTACGAGGAAGAAAGAGGAGAGGGTGCCGATCGCCTTGTTGATCCAGGCGAGGTCCTTCCGCATGCCGGTAATGTTCTGATGCACTGCCTCGTGAAGCGCGGTGTAGCTTAAGTAAACGCTCACATAGATGATGAGTGAGACCGCCCAGAGCGGGATGGCGTTCAGCGCCCCCGCCGTCATCGTGCCGACAATGATCGCTGCACAGCCCAGCGAAAGAGCGATGGTCTGCCAGACAATGCCGTCCACCATGGCATTTGCATTTTGGGCCATGGTCTCGCTGTGCGCTCTGTGTTCTGGAAGCATGGTGTGGCCCGTTTTGTCTTTTTGTTCAGGTAAATTTTGCTCCAGTGAGTATGTCCGTTCTCCGCAGCGAAATGCAAACGCGTGTCGGGATCAGCTGAGGGCCGGATCAGCTAATTGTGATCTCGCTCCACTGGTGATGCCGCGGCTCACCGCCTAGCCTAAACCCAAAGGCGGGCGCTCTCTAAGCGTCACCATCTTGATCTGGCTTGTTCTGGGAGGAATATATGACTCGATTGGCACCATTGGACCGGGCGGACCTGCCCGACCTGGAAGACCATCTGGCTTTGGCAGAGGCCTCTATGGGTTTCTTGCCCAATTCCTTGTTGATCATGGCGCGGCGCCCGGAGTTGGTAAAAGCCTTTGTGAGCATGATGGCGCAGGTCAATCTGGGTGGGGCGCTGTCGCCGGGCCTTCGGCAGATGATCGCCTATATGGCCAGTCGGTCGGCCGGGTGTCTCTATTGCCAGGCCCATACGCATCACGGGGCTGAAAATGCGGACGATCTGGATGCGCAGAAGCTCGCCCAGATCTGGGAGTATGAGACATCCGATCTCTTTTCTGAGGCGGAAAGGGCGGCGCTCACTGTTGGGCAGTTGTCCGCCCAGGTGCCAAACGGCGTCTCTGACGCTGATTTTGAGGCTCTCAAACCTCATTTCGATGAGGACCAGATTGTCGATATCGTCGCGGTGATCTCAGCTTTTGGCTTTCTCAACCGGTGGAATGACACGCTGGCAACCCCGCTGGAAGAGGTGCCGGTGGCGCATGCGAGTGATCATTTGGCCAAATCCGGCTGGACGACAGGCAAGCACGCGTGATATTTCCCGGCCTGCTGCTTATTCGGAGCGGTCGGTGGCTGCCTAAGTCAACATTCAGGCAAATCGCCACTTGAAAAATAATGACACAGGCGTCATTTTCTTGGCGCGGGCACGCTTAAGAGGCCCGGCGACGCTTAACAGGGAAAGATTCGACGGGAGCCATGGCGAAGATCACCTATATCGAACATGACGGGACGTCCCACACCATTGACTGTGAAAACGGTATGACGGTGATGGAAGGCGCAATTAAGAACTCCATTCCGGGCATTGATGCGGATTGCGGCGGGGCCTGCGCCTGCGCGACCTGCCACGTCTATGTCGACGATGCATGGAAAGACAAGACCGGCTCTGCCGAGCAGATGGAAGAAGACATGCTCGACTTCGCCTTTGATGTGCGTGACGGAAGCCGTCTCTCCTGCCAGATCAAGGTTTCCGATGAAGTTGACGGTCTTGTGGTTCGGCTGCCTGAAAAGCAGTTCTGAGCCAAAATCACGATTAAGCCAATTCTGATGACGGGCTGGTAACCCTGTTGAGACGCCTCTTTCCGCAGGAAAGGGGCGTTTTTTATGGTTAAGGCTTGGTTTCTAAAGGGGACATTAACCATTATCCCGACATTCTGAGGATCAATGACTCCGGGCTTGGTCTCATGGACCTCGACCCCTCTTAGGGAGCCTCAGAATATGGCACTGACGATTGACGGTATTGGCGAGAACGGGGAATCCGAGCCCGCCGTGATGGACGAGGTTTACGCTCAGGCGATTCGCAATTGCGCCGCGCAAATCGAGGGTGAAGACCCGCGGGTTGCCGCTGACGCCTTGCAGGACGAGCTCTCTCGACTTGCCAGGTCCGCGAAGCGTGGGATGGTTCAACCGCGGCATGTTCTGGTTATCGGCGGTGCCGGGTATGTCGGATCTGTCATGGTGCGCGAGCTGCTGAAGCGCGGCTACAAAACCCGCGTTCTCGACAATTTTCTTTACTCCAATTCGCTCTCCCTCGAAGGCCTCTATGACGAGCCAGGCTTTAGTCTGGTGATGGGTGATCTGCGAGATGAAGCAACACTTGCACGCGCTCTTGATGGTGTGACTGACGTTGTGCTGCTGGCCTCCTTGGTAGGCGATCCGATTTCCAAAAAATTCCCGGACCTGACACGGTCTGTTAATCAGGCAGGATCAGAGACAGTCTTTAAAGCTCTTGAAGGGCGCGGCATCCACAAATTTGTCTTTACGTCGACGTGTTCCAATTACGGCATGCGTGACAGTGACGAGCCTGCGGACGAAACGTCCGATTTGAAACCGCTCTCCATCTATGCAGAAACCAAGGTTGATTTTGAGAGGTTTTTGCTGGAGCAAGGAAGAACATCTGAGACGATCCCAACTGTGCTCCGCATCTCCACAGCATTTGGCCTGAGCCATCGCATGCGGTTTGATCTGACGGTAAATGAATTCACGGCAGCTCTCGCCCGAGGCGAAGCGCTGGATGTCTACGACAAGGATACGTGGCGTCCTTACTGTCATGTGCGCGATATTGCCGGCGCGGTCATCCGGGTGCTTGAAGCACCGGAAGAGAAAGTGCGCGGCGAAGTGTTCAATGTTGGCGCAGATGAAAACAATTACACCAAGGCAATGATCATTGATGAAATCCTCAGCCACATTGAGGGCAAGGTTTCTTATGTCGAAAAGGGGAGTGACCCGCGCAACTACCGGGTGTCCTTTGCCAAGATCAAAAATGTGTTGGGGTTTGAACCGCGCTACTCCGTCAAAGCTTTTGTGCCTGAGCTAATCGAAGCTGTTCGATCTGGTCTTTATCTGCGTTCAGAAGAGATCCCGGGTTATTACGGGAACTACGATGTGCGTGAGGAAGCCGCCGCCTGAGGAGAGCCTTATGGGTCTTGCGACACTCAATCAGCCTTATGAACAGGTGGATCCTACTCAAGTGGTAGCAGGGATCCGTTCGGCTATTGGCGTGGATGAAGATCATTCTTTTCAGCCGCTTCATGTACCCCACTTTGAAGGGACGGAGTGGGAGTATGTGAAAGACTGCCTTGATACCGGCTGGGTTTCCTCTGTTGGTTCTTACGTTGAGCGTTTTGAATCTGAAGTTGCCGCGCAATCTGGCGTGGCACATGGTGTTGCCGTCGTAAACGGTACCGCCGCGCTTCAGATTGCACTTGAGATTGTTGGTGTGGGCGTGGGGGACGAGGTGCTGATGCCGGCGCTTACATTTGTTGCAACACCTAACGCTGCCTCGTATCTCGGGGCTATCCCTCATTTTGTCGATAGCGATCCAACGACTCTTGGTCTGGATCCAGTGAAACTTGATTTGTATCTCCACGATGTTGCAGAGCGTTCTCTGGAAGGTGTCCGAAACCGCCTGACAGGGCGCCGCCTGGGTGCCATCGTTCCGATGCACACCTACGGGCATCCGGTGGATATGGAGCCACTGATCGCGATTGCTGCGCGGCATGGTATTCCGATTGTTGAAGATGCAGCTGAGTCTCTCGGCAGTGTCTACAAAGGTGAAAAATGCGGGTCGCTCGGCCGGGTGGCAGCAATCAGTTTTAACGGCAACAAAATTATCACAACTGGTGGCGGTGGGGCGATTGTCACTGATGATGCGGACCTTGCCGCTCGTGCCAAGCATCTGACGACAACAGCGAAAGTGACCCATCGGTGGGCTTTTGACCATGATGCTGTCGGATATAATTTTCGTCTGCCAAACCTCAATGCAGCATTGGGCTGCGCACAGCTTGAAAGCCTTCCCTCCTACATTGAGCGCAAGCGCTCCCTTGCTGAACGATATGTATCAGCCTTTGAATCTATTGCTGGCGTCAGCGCTTTCCGCGAACGGTGTTTTGGTCGCGCGAACTATTGGTTGAACTGCCTCCTGCTTGACGAGCCTTCAATTGAAACACGCGATGCGGTTCTTGAAGCCACGAATGATGCAGGCCTCATGACGCGACCCACGTGGACTCTGATGAAAGATTTACCGATGTATGTCGGTGCACCCTCCATGCCGCTTGATGGTGCCCGCAACATTGAAGCCCGCCTTATTAACGTTCCCTCAAGTGTACCACTTGGAGAAAACCCATGTTGAATGCAGCAACGACGTTTCATGCACATGATTTGGATTTCCGGCCTTTCCGTCCTGGTGACGAGCAGGCCATCTTGGCGTTGTTCCAGGCAGCGTTCGGAAAGCCTATGTCCAAGGAATATTGGAACTGGCGTTATCGTGACAATCCAATTGATGCACCAATGATCGAACTTGCCTGGGATGGAGACATGCTTGCAGCGCATTATGCTGTGTCGCCGATGCCACTAACGATCGGGAGAGATACAGGTAAAGCCGCGCTGTCCATGACGATAATGACTCATCCGGATTATCAGGGGATGGGCCTGTTCCCACAGTTGGCTGAGCGCTTATACGATCGCCTTGCGAAACAGGGGTACCGGATGGTTTTCGGTTTCCCCAACAGCAACAGTCATCGGGGTTTTGTACAGAATTTGGGATGGGAGGATATGGCGCCGGTACCGCTAATGACAGCGTCCATTGACGATATGAAGTTCCCTGACACACCGGGCCGGAGCTTTGCGCAGGTTGATCGCTTTAGTGATTGGCTGCCAAGTATTGCCCCCTCACCAGCTAAAGTCTCGCTGGGGCGCGACATCGCCTACTACAATTGGCGGATGCTGGAAGACCCAGAAAATGACTACCGCATTGGCGTCGCTGGCGGAGAGGGTGGGTTAGGTCTTGCTGTGTTTAAACGTCACAAAAATGCCGTTGATATTGTCGAGCTCGCCGCAACACCGGAGACTGTCGGTGCTCTTATCGGAAGTGTCGCAGCCATTGCGCGCGGTGATGGTGCAACGCAGCTCAATTTGTGGTTGCCTGTATTTGACCCGATGTTCCCTGCGATAGAGAAAGTCGGTTTCAGGGCAGGTGGTCCCGTTACATATATGGGTGGACGGGTCCTTGGGTCGGGGAGTGATCTCCTGGATAGCCGCTCATGGTCTGTCCGCATGGTGATGTCCGATGTCTTCTGACATTCGGTGTGTGATGTTTGTTACTGGCTCACGGGCTGAATATGACATCCTTTACCCCGTAATTGACGCTGTATCGCGGTCGCAATCATTGCGACCTGAGGTAATTGTTACTGGCAGTCATCTTGCGTCGGTCTATGGATTGACGGTCAAGGATGTGGAAGCTGATGGGTATCCGGTCGTCGCAAAGATTGACAACCTTCTTGCTTCTGACAGTGATGCTGCTCGTGCGAAGTCGGCGGCAATCCAATTGCAAGGATTGGTCGATGTTGTCGCTTTTCGACGACCTGACTTTCTAGTTGTCGTTGGTGACAGAGAAGAGGCCATGACCGTTGCCCTGACGGGTGGCTATCTTGACATTCCTGTCGTTCACATTGCTGGTGGCGATACGGCTGATGATTTCAATATTGATAATTCCGTGAGACATGCGGTTACAAAGTTAGCGCACCTTCACATGACAGCATCGGCTGGCAGTGCGGAGCGGGTTTTGCGTCTTGGAGAGGAACCTTGGCGCGTTCACAATGTTGGTGCGCCTGGTCTTGATCGGCTTGTGGATGAACCTGAAATCGATTTGGCCTGTGTCTGGAAAATGATGAATGTGGTACCTGTTGAAGGGCCTTTTCTCGTCATGATTCAGCACCCACTATTGCCGGAGATGGATGATGCTGAGCGGCAAATGAAGGCCACACTCGATGCGGTCGTTGCCTGCGATCTACCCACTTTCATTTCGGGCCCCAACAGTGATCCCGGCAACCACGCTATGTCGCGCCTCCTGTCTGACTATGCGAACCGTCATCCAAAGCTTGTTGCTTACAAAAACCTATCGCGGGTTGTGTTTGTAAACCTCATGCGTCATGCGGCTGCTCTGGTTGGCAATTCCAGTTGCGGGATCATTGAAGCGCCGTTACTGAAGCTCCCAGTGGTGAATGTGGGGAGTCGCCAGGTTGGCCGTGAGCACGCGGCAAATGTGGAATTTGTTGATTATGACGCAACGGAGATTGAAGCGGCTCTCAAAAAGGCTGTCTTCGATGGGCAATACCGTACGCAGGTAGCTGCCGCACAAAATCCGTATGGCGATGGAACGGCGGGCAAGCAGATTTGCGATGTGCTTGTCCAAGAAACCGACCAGCGGCGGTTGGTTCAGAAGCGCAATACATTTTGAAGGGGAGGGAGCATGTCTGACATTTTGGTCGTCGCCCCTCATCCAGATGATGAGACTTTTGGCTGTGGCGGCACCCTGCTAAAGGCCTGTCATGCCGGAAACCGCGTGCATTGGTTGATCCTGACAGAGATGACAGAGTCTGCTGGTTATTCAGCGGAACGTATCACGACTCGCGAGCGCGAGATTGAAGCGGTGTCAGAAGCTTTTGGCTTTCAATCGATTCATCGCCTTGGGTATGAGACAGCGGCGCTTGACATTGCGCCCGTTGGTGAGGTTGTGAAGAGGATTTCGGACATCGTCTCAGAGGTTCAGCCATCTGACGTCTATTTACCGTTCCCCGGCGACGCTCACACGGATCACAAAATCTCGTTTGATGCGGCTCTGTCTTGCACCAAATGGTTTCGCGCGCCCTACATCCGGCGTGTTTTGGCATACGAAACACTCTCGGAAACGGACATTGTAAGGCGGCCTGGGGGTCTGGATTTTATCCCATCCCTCTATGAGAACATTACGGACTGGTCCGCGAAGAAGAAGTCCATCATTGAGCTTTATGGTGAAGAGGTGGGTGAGGCACCGTTTCCACGAAGCTTAGAAATTGTCGATGCGAAAGAGAAGGTGCGTGGTGCGGAGGCAGGATATGCGGCAGCAGAAGCCTTTATGCTTCTTAAAGAGGTGAGGCCATGAACCACGTCACGGTGATCGCTGAAGCAGGGGTCAATCACAATGGATCTCTGGAGCGTGCTATTGAGATGGTCGATGTCGCTGCCGACATTGGTGTGGATGTTGTTAAGTTTCAGACATTCAACGCTGAAGCCTTGGTGACGCGTAGTGCACCCAAAGCCGACTATCAAAAAGAAACGACCGATAAGAGCGAAACGCAGTTGGATATGCTGCGAGCGCTGGAGCTTGATGAGCATGCCCACCGGGCGCTTATTCAACGATGTTCCGAGAAGGGGGTGCAGTTTCTCTCGACCCCGTTTGATCTGGACAGCCTGGATCTTCTCGCCAATGATCTTGGTGTCGCAACTTTGAAGGTCGGTTCGGGTGAACTTACCAACGCGCCCCTTCTGCATGCTTGTGCGAAGGCAGGTCGCGACCTCATTCTTTCGACAGGCATGGCGACATTGAATGAAGTGGAGACCATGCTGGGCGTGGTGGCGCATGGGTACCTTGGCGAGTGCGCGCCTAGCGAAATGGCATTCAAAGAGGCGTTTAAGAGCGAGGCGGGTAAAACTGTTCTCAAGTCCCGTGTCAAACTGTTGCATTGCACGAGCTCCTACCCAACACCGGACGTGGATGTAAACCTCAGGGCTATTGAGACGCTTCGCGCAAAGTTTGATTTACCTGTCGGGTTTTCAGATCACAGCGAAGGGATCGTTCATGCGATTGCTTCGGTGGCAATAGGAGCCTGTATTATCGAGAAGCACTATACGCTGGACAAGGAACTGCCAGGACCTGACCATAAGGCGTCTGCGACACCGGAAGAGTTGAAGGGCCTTGTTGAGGGCGTGCGACGTGTGTCAGCCGGTCTCGGTGACGGGAACAAGGAGCCGCGGCCAGCCGAAATCAGCAATATGGCGATTGGCCGGAAATCCTTGGTCGCGTGCAAGGCGATCAATGCCGGCGACATATTTACGACTGAAAACCTCACCGTTAAAAGGCCGGGAACAGGTCTCCGTCCAGAGCTCTATTGGTCGCTTCTTGGAACCCACGCAGCGCGCGCCTATGCGCCTGATGACATGATTACCCAGTAGGAGGCCGTATGGCTCATTGGAAAAAGGCAGTTCTGGACCCAAGCGCCACTCTGGGAGAGGCGATTAGAAATCTTGACGAAAGTGCGCTCCAGATCGCACTTGTTGTTGATCCGGATGGGAGACTGTTGGGGACCATAACGGACGGTGACGTTCGCCGCGCCATCCTTCGCAGCGAAACCCTTGATGCGGCGGTTGGCAATGTGATGAAGGCAAATCCCATCACTGCAGGCCCTGACATTGACCGGAAAACGGTGATGCGCTGGATGCGGGAGTATCAGATCGCCCAGGTGCCGATTGTTGATGCAGACGGCGTATTGACGGGCCTTGAGACACTGAGTCGCATCGTTCAGGATGACCGAAGCGACAATTGGGTTGTGATTATGGCAGGTGGTCTGGGAACCCGGCTTCGGCCCCTCACAGAAAATCTTCCCAAACCTCTTATCCCCGTGGGCGGGAAGCCGGTGCTTGAGAGCATTATTGAACGGCTGGCAGAGCAGGGGTTCAAGCGCATCTTTCTGTCAGTGAACTATCAAGCGGAGAAGGTAGAAGCCTATTTTGGTGACGGGCATGAGTGGGGTGTCGACATTTCCTATTTGGAAGAAAGCAAACGGTTGGGCACAGCTGGTGCCTTGACGCTCCTGCCAGAAACACCAAGTGCTCCGTTTCTGGTTATGAATGCGGATCTGGTCACTGCGATTAACTTTCGACGGCTTCTTGATTTTCACGTGGATCAGGTGGCGGACGCGACAATGGGGGTGCGGGAGTACCGCTTCCAGGTGCCTTATGGGGTCATTGAGATGAGCGGCAATCAGATTTCCGAAATCAACGAGAAGCCCACCCAGAACTATTTTGTGAACGGTGGCGTGTATGCGCTGTCACCCGCTGTGCTGCACCACGTGCCTGAGGGTGAGATGTATGACATGCCAACCTTGTTCGATCAGGTGATCTCTGAGGGTGGGCTCGCGAGCGCTTTTCCGATTCATGAGTATTGGATTGATATCGGCCAGTTGGACGACTTGCAGCAGGCACAGGAAGAGTTCGGCAAAGTCTTCGGTGAGAAAGAACGGGTGTGATACGGCTTTGCACTATACTCGCCCGAGGGGGATCCAAAGGAGTTCCCGGCAAGAACATTAGGCTGCTCTCAGGTAAGCCCTTGATCGTTCATTCCATTGAGCAGGCACAAGCCAGCAAGCTTTTCGAGCATATCGCTGTATCCAGCGACGACCAGGCAATTTTGGACACTGCGCGTGCCGCGGGTGTCCAACATCTTGTTCAGCGCCCGCCGGACCTTGCAACGGACACTGCTGCTAAACTTCCTGCAATTCGCCATTGCGTCGAAACGGTTGAGACAAAAATTGGACAGGTGTTCGATGTTGTTGCGGATTTGCAACCGACATCGCCCTTGCGGTTGCCCAGCGATATTGTCGAGGCGGTCGCTCTGCTTGATGACGGCGATGTGGATAATGTTATTACCGGGTCGCCCGCGAAGTGTTCTCCCTACTTTAATCTGGTTGAAGAGCGTCGTGACGGGTCAGTTGGACTGTCAAAGCCGTCTGATCCGCCCATTGTTCGCCGACAGGATGCGCCACGGACGTTTGATATGAACGGATCCATATATGTATGGCGTCGCGCAACACTAATGAGTGATGCTGGCTTATTCCTCCCGAAGACACATCTCTATGAGATGCCGGAGGAGCGGTCTGCCGACATTGATACGGAACTTGATTTTCAGTTTGTTGAGTTCTTGGCGAAGCGTTCGGCTGCGGCGTGAACGGGCTATGACGCCTTATTGAGTTCGTCGAAGACACCGAATTCATGTTCGATGCTCTTTTCGATGAGGAGACGCCAGACGGGTTCTGCAATCGCAGGGGAGAGACCCGTCTTTTCTGATTCGCGCAAAACGTTGGCAACCACCTGTTCAATGCGGTCTTCATCCCGCACCAGATCTCGGCTTGCCTTAATGCGTCCAGCCTCATTCATCATCGCCTGCCGCTCTGTTAGAAGGGCAACGAGTTCACGGTCGAGGCGGTCGACTTCCCGGCGGACATCGGCCATCGTCTCGCACTTGGTCATGAAATACTCCGAAAAGGGGGGCGGAGGATCCTTTAAATCGACCACCCGATTTCTGGCTTAACATAAGCATTACTGTTGGTTTGTCACGAGGGCAGAGCGTCGCATTCATCTCTAAATACCACCACAAAAGTGTTATTTAATAATTTTCACACTTGAATTTGTCTTTTGGATGATTATTACATCTCTAGAACGTTCTTTACGTGGGCGCGGTAGCTTGCTATTGGCTCGCCCACTTGTTTTTTTGCAGACCTTTTGAAAGGACTGGACTGATATGAGCCAGGACACGATTACGACTGATGTGGTCATTATTGGCGCGGGCCCTTGTGGGCTTTTCGCGATCTTTGAACTGGGCCTTCTGGACCTGAAGGCGCATGTGATCGACATTCTTGATCGTCCTGGCGGGCAGTGCGCAGAGCTTTATCCTGAAAAGCCGATTTATGACATTCCAGGTCTGCCTGTCGTGTCAGGCCAGGAGCTGACAGATAATCTGTTGGAACAGGCCAAGCCCTTCGCTCCTGAATACCACTACAATGAAATGGTTGAGCAGGTTCAGAAGCTCGACAATGGCAACTGGCAGGTCAAAACAGATGGTGGCCTGACATTTGAAGCTCCGGTGGTCGTGATTGCTGCCGGTGGTGGCAGCTTCCAGCCTAAGAAGCCCCCAATCCCTGGCATTGAAGCGTATGAAGGGACATCGGTTTTTTATTCAGTGAAGAAGATGGATGCATTTAAAGGCAAGAACATTCTCGTTTCTGGCGGTGGTGATAGCGCGCTCGACTGGACGATCAACCTTGAGCCGATCGCTAACAGCATGCAGCTTATTCACCGCCGGGACGGCTTCCGTGCCGCGCCTGATTCTGTGAACAAAATGCACGCTCTCGTGGAAGAGAAAAAGATGATCTTCCATATGGGCCAGATTACAGAACTGCATGGTGACAATGGTCAGCTGGAAGGTGTGACCTATAAATCGAAAGACGGTGAGCTGACAAAGATTGAATGCGATACGCTGTTGCCGTTCTTTGGTCTCACAATGAAACTTGGGCCAATCGCTGACTGGGGTCTCAACTTGGATGAGAACCTCATCCCCGTTGATACGGAGAAGTTTGCGACCAATGCGGACGGTATTTTTGCGATTGGGGATATCAATCACTATCCGGGCAAGCTGAAGCTCATTCTCTCTGGCTTCCATGAAGCGGCACTGATGGCTCAGGCTGCGAAACGGATTGTCGATCCAGACGCGAAAATCGTTTTCCAGTACACAACATCTTCGTCGAACCTTCAGAAGAAACTCGGCGTCGCTTAACTCACTCTCACTTCTTCCCCCAAAGGTGAGCCAAATGAAAATTGTCGTTGCAGATCGCGACGGCGTTGCGCACGAGCTCGACGCTGTTGAAGGATGGCGGGTGATGGAAATTGTCCGCGCCCATGGAGTAAAGCTTGGCGCTGAGTGCGGCGGCGCCAGCGTGTGCGGTGAATGTCGCGTGCGTGTGGCCCCGGAGTGGCAGGGCAGGTTGCACGAACCCCATGATGAGGAGCTCGACCGGCTGGATGAGCACCTGGCGGGTGAGGATGAACGGCTGTCCTGTCAGTTGATCTTTTCTGAAGAGCTTAATGGGCTGACATTGAGCCTTCCTGACGCAGCCTGAATTCTCTTTAGGTCAGAGCGCCGTCTTGGCTTTTTGAAAGCCTGGACGCATAGTGGGCTGTCGGTCGTATTGTGATCTCCCTGGTAGCTTGGATGCCATGAGCATGAGACCCGCCCGTTCTGTTTCACAAGTCCATTCGCTGCCTGTTCAACTGGCATGGTTTGTGGGCCTTTCGACCTGCGTGTTGATTGCGACTGCAGCTTTGGCGCAAAGCGATGTTGACCTATTTCAGCGCTTCTTTGGCACTTACTCACCCTTGCTGGTCGTGTCCGGTGTCATCTGCGTTGGTGCTGTTTTGTTGATGTTCCTCAACGCCAATGTGCAAATGGCGGTCGTCATCCCAGATGTATGGGGGAGGGGAGTCTTGGTCTGCGTGCTAGGCGCAAGCCTGTTCGTTCTACCAACAATCTTAGTCGACGCCCTTCAGCCGTTTTCAGAAGACTTAAATGTCACTCTGCCTTCGGCATTCCTATTTTATCCGGTCATGGGGTTCGTGGTGGAGGTTCTCTTCCACCTGCTGCCTCTGTCAATTGCTCTGTTTTTCCTTATCTACATTCTATCCGTCGGAGACGCGTCGCGCCGGTTCTGGATAGCTGCATGTGTTGCTGCGGGTCTCGAACCGGCATTTCAAATTTGGGTTGGCGCGGCGAGGGAGGGACTGACCTGGAAGAGTGTCTATCTGGGCGTGCACTTGTTCCTGTTCGGTCTTGGCCAGCTTTATGTCCTTAAGTCATACGGCTTTCTGCACATGTTTCTGTTTCGCATGGTCTACTATCTGCATTGGCATATTCTGTGGGGCACATTGCGCCTTTCGCTGCTCTTTTGAGTATGGCGCCGGTTTGTCGCTGTGATAGCTTGCATTTTCTCAAGCGTTTCTTGAGAGAGTGGGGTTTTCGGGGGAGACAGATGAATCAGACACTTGCAGCGGTTGTGATCGGCATGGCTATGTCGATGAGTGCAGCCACTTCAATGGCTGGCGCGGCGGAGCTGGTCGCTACGCGTATCACAGCGGAAAATGCGGCTCAATATGTTCAGTTTGGTCCTGATGCTGCAGGTGGGATTGGCGATTGGATTCTTAGCAATGGGTCGGTTTGTGCCGTCATCAGCGGGATTGCCCATGAGAGCGAATTGTCTGTCCGTGGTGGCACGCTGATTGACCTTGGCTATTGCGACCGGGAGGATGACCATTATGTCGGTGCTCAGGACCTTATCGACAGTTCCCGAGACACACCTGTCAATATTGAGCGTGTCGACGCAAAGGTTGGCCCGACATCTGCTGTCATTCGTAGCTTTGGTGGCCAGGGTGGGGTGATTGTTGAAACCAGCTATCGACTCGATGCTGATGTGCCTGACAAGCTTTTCATTTCCAAACACCTGACCCAGCGTGACGGCGAACCTAGTGTCGCCCTCTACACAAGCATCTTCTTCAACTATCATTCGCTTGTGCCTTTTGTTGCGTCGACGGCAGACCCCCGTAGGTCGAACGGGTTTGTCCAGGAGAGCTTCGTCTCAAGAGGCCCCACCGAAATCGCAACTTTTGCCCGTACTGCCGATCTGATTGTTGCTCTCAGTCCTGCGGATGCCGAAGCACCGATTACCTATGGGTGGCAGATGGTGTCTGCCAAAAGGTCAAATGCTGACGGGACTATTGTTGATCTTCCGTTCTATGCACTAGCGGATTTCTCGGCTCTGTCTTTCCTAGCAATTACGGAGCCGTTTCTCACAGGTGATGGATCAGACGTCGGTCTTCTGCAGCTGCTTGAAGTGCCATTTACGGAACTCGTGGCGGGTGATGAAATTCGCTTTGAAGAAGTGCTGCATCTGGCACCGCGTGCGGATGTCGCTGGAATTACAGATCGCATCTACGCTGATGCGGCTAAGGTCTCCGGGCGTATCTCAGAAGCCGGAGCCATTGTCCATGTGGACCTGAGCGACGGAACGCCTTTTTCTCAGACCAGCGCCGACAACAGGGGCGAATTCTCGGTTCGTTTGCCGACGGGCGCCTACGCCTTGCGGGTTGTGGCAGCAGGTGGGCGCGATCTGAGTGTGCCCTTTCAGGTGGGGGAGGCGGATGCGACGCTTGAGATGGTGGATCTGGACGCGCCTTCCCGGGTAGCTCTCCCGCAGGGGTCTCCTATGCGACTGACCTTCAAAGGTCTTGATGGGGCACCAGACCCTCTTTTTGGTGGCAATTTGCTGGGGGCCGTCGAGCTGCAGGATGAGAGTTCTTACCGGCTGACTGGGGTCAATCAGATATTCCTGATGGGGACAGATAGAGACCCAACTTATGCTTCGTTGCCGCCCGGAAAATACCGGGTCTATGCAACACGGGGACCTGAATACTCTCTTGAGAAAGTGGAGGTTGTTGTCGAGGCAGGCAATGACACGGTTCTCAATATCTCGGAACCGAGCCTTGTTGTTGAGACAACCGGATTCCTTTCTGCGGACTTTCACGTTCATTCAGGACCGAGTTTTGACACAGTGATGCCACGGGCGAAGCGTGTCGCGACTTATCTTGCAGAGGGTGCAGAGGTGCTTGTCGCAACCGAACATGAAACGGTTTTTGATTTCCAGCCAACCATCGACCGGCTTGGGGTTGGTGATCGCGTCGCAACTATTGCAGGTACAGAGATCACAGGAGAAGTGGGCAGCGACCGGACGCCGTATACATTGGGTCATGCGAACGCGTTTCCGGTTGATGCGCAAGCTCTTGCGTTCCGGCGTGGTGCTTTCGCCAATGAAAACCGGCGGTGGCGAGAGGTGATCGACGATCTTAAAGCGCGTCGTGCCGATTCACTTATTCAACTCAACCATGCCCGATGGGATGACCGGTTCGCGCCTGGGCGCCCGGCCTGGGAAGAAGACTGGTCTGGGGATAGGGCGGCCTATTTCGACCATATGGGTATAGGACGTTCGTTTAATGCGGGCCAGCCACTCGGCAGCGAGGGTAACCGTCGTTTGATTGAGCCTGATCCCGTTACGGGTCGACGCGATATCGATTTTGATGCCATGGAAGTCATGAATGGAATTTCGCGAGAGTCTGAGATTGCCCTTCGTCGCGATTGGCTCTCACTCGTTTCACAGGGTGAAAAAGTTGTCGCGACAGCCAATAGCGACTCTCACAACGCTTCCCAGCAGGTCGGCTTGCCAAGAAATATGATCGCGGTTGAGGAAGACACGATTGAAGCCTTTGATGAAGCGGCTTTTGTGTCTGCCGTCCAACGGGGGCGGGTCTATGGGACGACAGGCCCGATGCTCGAAGTTACGCTCGATGACAAGGGTCTTGGAGAAATGGTCGCTGGTGCAAGTGCGGAGCTTACAGTGCGGGTATCTTCTGCGCCCTGGATTGATGCGTCGACTTTGACGATCAGCGTCAATGGCAAAGCGCTTCGGAGCTTCCCTGTTGCAAATAGTGAGGTCGTTGCATTCAAACTCGGCTTTGAAAAAGACAGCTATGTTACTGTTGAAGTGTCTGGTGATCCTGGCGAGGATTATGCCGTGGTCTATCCAGAGTTTAAACCTTATGCATTTACCAATCCGATCTATGTTGATGCAAACAGCGACGGTGTTTGGACTGCACCAGGGTTGGCAACGCGATAAAGCAGGGTTGTCACAATTGAGCTGACTGGTAGGTGAAATGTGAGTACGACGTCAGTCGAAATTCAGGGTGCGACCTATCATCTGGGTGCCAGCGCAGAAGACGCGTCTGTGTCTGACAGCGCTGTTGCAGCAGGTGTTGCCTTTCTCAAGCAAGCCGTTCGCGAAGCTCACGACGATATGGGTTTGGTTTCCCAAGGGCATCTTGACGTGTTGCCGCGCAGTGAAGCCGCGCGGACAGCGTTGGAAGCCGCACGGACAGCGTTGGAAGCCGCACGGACTGCGGTTCATGCAGGGCACCCTGATCATTCAATTGCGGCAGCGAAATATGCCGTTGTCGGCGCGCTGGCGGACCAAGTTGTGCAGCACATGCGCGAGGCTGCGCATGTGACCTCAGTTTATGTCGTAAGTGGTGAATGTGGCACTTTTTCCATCGACTTTGATGCGGTTCTGGATGTGCCGTCTGACCTGCGCGGGGCTCTATGGCTTGAAATGATCCGCGGTTTACGCCCCGGTGTCGTTAAAGGGGGGATCGCTGTCGCTGGTCGTAGAGTGCCCAACAGCGCGGATGGGGATGCTGACATTGTTGCGGTTTACGCCCGTTCTGGCGCGGAGGCTGCCCTCAGCGCCATTCTGGTTGCTGACTCTGCAGGCCTTTCAGATCGGGCCAAAAACCAGGCGATTCCTGCTACTGAAGACATTTGGGACGCTCTCTCCAAAGGGGTTCGGGTGCTTTCGCCTCTGAGGCAGGCCAATTTGGTGCGCACAGGTGTTTTGGCCTTACGCGGGCGTGGACGTTGCGTCGGGCAGATCGCCCAGGATCGCTTGCTCCGCTTTGGTGTGTCGGACTGGCGCTAAGACCCCTTTTTGCGCTTATACTCTTAACTATCAACATTGGGAGAGAGCGAATGGGCTTTTACGAAAAACATATTGTCCCTCGGATCATCAACAGTAAGTTTGCTTGCGGCGCTAAGCCAATTGCCTACCAGCGGAAAAAGGTGGTTCCGATGGCAGAAGGCCGGGTTCTGGAAATCGGTATCGGGACTGGGCTTAATCTTGAGCATTATGATCCTTCTCGCGTTGAGCGGGTGATTGGTCTGGACCCTTCCGAAGAGAGTTGGAAGATTGCAGGCGCGCGCGCTGAAGGTCTGGGGTTTGACGTTGAGTTTATCGGTCTGCCGGGAGAGGAAATTCCTCTGGAGGCGAATTCGGTGGACACTGTCCTCGTGACCTACGCGCTTTGTACAATTCCTGACACTCGTACAGCGTTGGAAGGCATGCGCCGTGTTTTGCGTCCTGGTGGAAATTTGATTTTCCTGGAACATGGATTTGCACCTGACCCTGATGTTCAAAAATGGCAGAATCGGATTAACCCGCTCTGGAAGCGGATCGCTGGTGGCTGTCATGTGAACCGCAAGATCCCGACATTGCTGGAAGAGGGGGGCTTCAAGGTCAAGGATCTTGAGACCATGTACCTGCCTGATACGCCGCAATTTGCGGGTTTCAATTATTGGGGTACGGCTCAGGAATCCTGACTCAACCAAGTTTTCACTGACATTCGGGAAGAATAATGACTGATCTGTTTGAACCGCTATCATTCACGCGGGGACCGGATATGAAGAACCGTTTCATGCTGGCACCGCTCACAAACACTCAGAGCCATGATGATGGACGCCTGTCGGACGAGGAGTTTCGCTGGCTTACCATGCGGGCGGAAGGTGGTTTTGGATTGACCATGACCTGCGCGGCGCATGTGCAGGCTGTGGGACAGGGCTTTCCCGGGCAACTGGGCATTTTCTCTGACGATCACCTTGAAGGCTTGACGCGCCTGGCCTCAGCGATCAAATCACAAGACAGCGTTGCTGTAGTGCAGTTGCATCATGCGGGTATGCGTTCACCGCAGGAGCTTATCGGCGAAAAACCTCATTGCCCATCTGACAATGAAGAGTTTGGCGCCCGCGCCTTGTCGACCGCAGAGGTCGACCGGTTGATCGAAGATTTTATTGCTGCGGCAGAGCGCGCTGAGAAAGCGGGCTTTGATGGCGTCGAACTTCATGGGGCCCATGGATATATCCTGTGCCAGTTCCTCAGTCCTGGTGTGAACCAACGTGACGATAAGTATGGTGGGTCGCTTGAAAACCGGTCGCGGCCTCTGTTTGATATCATTGATGGCATTCGCGCGCGGTGCGGTGTGGATTTTCACCTTGGTGTCCGGCTGTCGCCTGAACGGTTTGATCTGAAATTGAACGAGATTGTGGACGTGGCGCAGCGTCTGATGGACGAAGGTAAGATCGACTATCTGGATATGTCGCTTTGGAATGTCTTCAAGGAACCGACCGATGACGAGTTCAAGGGCAAAAAGCTCATGGACTATTTCACGGAATTGGACCGGGGTAATGTGCGACTTGGTGTTGCAGGAAAAATCGCACGCCCTGAAGATGCGCAAGCCTGTCTGGATCAAGGGTGTGATTTCGTTCTGCTCGGTCGAGCTGCCATCCTGACCCATGATTTTCCGAATAAGCTGGCGGCCGATGCATCGTTTGAGCCGGTGACTATTCCGGTAACCGCTGCGTATCTGAATGAGCAGGGGCTGAGTGGTAAGTTTGTTGACTATATGGGCCAATGGCCGGGGTTTGTTGAGGGCTAAGCCCTCAACAAACTTCTTTAGGCAGCGATATTGATGCTTTGTTTTTCTACAAATTCGAGGCGGATGAATGTCCCGCTACATTCGATCACGTCAGCCTCACACCTGATATCGTGCGTTTTGGAGTAAAACTCGATCCGTCCACGGACATCTGCAAGCGTTTCGGGGCGCGCAACACGAACTGCAGTCGCGGAAAGATCCGAAAGGGTGGTTTGATAGGTCTTATCGTTGACCACAAGTTCGCAAGCGGAGTCATCTTCGATCCTTTCAGAAAGGCGACGGTCCGCTTCGTCAGTTGAAGCTCTGACGACTTTGTTCAGGTCGGCTCCAAGGTCGCGCACCATTTCGGTGACACTGTCTATGGCCCGGTTGAGATCCACAGTTTGCTCGCTTGTTTTTCTGGCCTCAGTTGAGACTGAAGCAACGCTCTGCGCAATCTCCTCAGACGCCTGTCTTGTCTCATCAGCTGTTGAGGCAATCTCTTCGGTTGCGGTGTTTTGCTTTTCAACGGCGCCTGCAATTGTTTGGGCAACTGCTTGGACGCGATCCAGAGCCGTTGAGATGTTGTCAAAGGATTGGACTGCCGCCTCAGTTGATTGCTGAATGTCGGAGATTTGTGCGACGATTTCGTCTGTTGACCGTGCTGTCTGGTTGGCAAGGTCTTTGACTTCTGAGGCAACTACAGCAAACCCTTTGCCAGCTTCACCGGCTCGGGCAGCTTCGATAGTCGCATTAAGTGCCAGAAGGTTGGTTTGCTCCGCGATTCCTGTGATAACCGCGACGACCTCACTTACCTTCTCGACAGAGTCTGATAGCGATCCAATTTTCAGTTTGGCATCGTCGCCTGCAGATACTGCTTGGTTGGTCGCCCCCAGAGACGTCTCCATTTCTCGGCTGATATCACGGATGGAGTTCGCCATTCCTTCGGTGGATGAGGACATGGTATTCAGGCTGGCCTGAGATTCTTCTGTTGCAGCTGCAACTGTATGGGTATCTTCCTCCACGCGTTTGGCCGCATCCTTAATTTCTCGTGAGACCTTTGTAGCGCTGTCTATCGCACTAGAGACATCCTCAATGAGGGAGCTCGTGCTGGCCTCCACTTGCACCGCAATGTCGTTCACTGCTTGTTTGATCGCTTTGCGGGTTGCTGTCCGTTCATTTTCCTGCTCGACACGCATTTCAGCTCTCTCGATTAATCCTCGACGGAAAACCTCGACTGCCGATGCCATTTGTCCGAGCTCATCAGTGCGGTCAGTGCCTGGAACCTGAGTTCCTGTGTCTCCGCCAGCGATGTCTTCCATTGTATCAGCCATTGCAAGGATCGGTTTCGTGATCATGCGTCCGACCCATATGCCAACTCCGGCAAGGACCAGTGTCGTAATCCCAATCACTTCGAGTAGAACCAATAGCAGACCGTCGATTGCCTCCATGGCTTCATGGGAGTCTTGGTCAACGAGGATGGCCCAAGTGGTGTTTCCCATTTCAACGGGTGTGTAGGCGCTGAAGACTTCGTGGTCGCGATAGTCCAATGTCTCCATGATCCCTGTCTCACCTGCTAGGGCGAGATCAACCGGCTCAGTGTCGACCCTGCGCTCGAGAATTGTTGACTCTTCTGAGAAGCGTGAATTGCTCCGCATCAGATGGTCTGGGCCGACAACGAATGTTTCGCCGGTCTCTCCTAGCCCTGCTGTGCGGTTCATCACGTGGTTCAGTGTATCAACTGGCATCTGAAATATGATCACGCCTGCCAACCGATTGCCTGGACCGATTATGGGTGCCGACATGAAAGCGGCTGGTGCCCCCTGACTTGGTGCATAATGCTTGAAGTCGAAGAACGTTCTCTCTCGACTTGTTCCGGCGTCTCGGGCTGCGCGGAATGCACTTCCAAGGTTAGTGTCTTTCCATTCTCCGGTGGTCACATTGGTTGCATAATCGACTTCTTTGAACACCGAATAAACGACATTGCCATCTGGATCCAAAAGTAAGACGTCGTCATAGCCACGTTCTCTTTGCAGGTGGCGGAAGTAGGGGTGATAGGATTTATGCGCGAGTGCATAGCTGGATCCATCGTTTGCAACATCCAGCTCATCCTTGCTTCCTAGCGGATGGGGGTTTTCATCAATATAGAGTCGTTGTAGGCGTTGACGCTGACCGCTACCCAATTCCGCCCATCCATCTTCAAACGCATAGAGAGCTTCATTGACCATCGGATTTTCTGCCTCCACTGACAGGTCTCCGTCTATCGTGCTGTACCAGTCTTTCAGAGAGGAAGCCCTGTCATGCAAAATTGCCAGAAGCTTCTCTTCTTCCGCATGATGAAGCGCGCTTTGCGCCTGAATAAATCCGACAAATCCCGCTGAAATAGCAGCAAGCGTTGCCAAAGTTCCCATGATAAGAGGGAGCTTTTTTGAAAGTGATAGATTGTTCATGTGACCGCCCTTTTTTTATCCCGGGGGCCACCCTAAAACCTAATTATTATTTTTTTATAAAACTCGATTTTACCATAGGCTAAGGTTTCGGACCTTTAGTGCTGACCCAATCTGGGTTTCTACGTCTTAGGTTTAGTTGTCGCTTTTGTTTGGCGAACTGATTGAGCGTGTCACCATCTGTATCCGGGAACATTTCGCCAAGAAGCCTGGCAATGCGCTGCGCAATCCTATGCTGATGTGCGGCCTCAGCAGCCAGCAGTTCAGGGTGGGCGTTCATTGCGGCCGACTCCCTTGTGAAGTTGGGTCTGGTTATGCAGAAGGGTGTAAAAAATAAAATTTGTATTTGTAATTTAGATGTTGATATCTCCATCTTGTGGAAGATACATAAAGATATATACAAGTCTTTATATGGATTTTTAATGGGCGACGTTGCGAACCATTACCGCGATCTTCTTGCGGCCGATTATCTGACGATGGTGGGGGACTTTGATGCTCGCGTGCGGGCGGATAAGGGCCTCTTTTGTGGGCTTGATCTTGAGTGTGAGACGGGGCGTGCGAGAGCATTGGACTTAGGATGCGGCCCAGGCATGCACAGCGTAGCGCTGACAAAGATTGGCTATCAGGTTACGGCAGTCGACCAGTCTGAAGAGCTACTGGAGGAGCTGAAGCGGCGGACCGATGGGTCTGCCGTTTATGTTGTGCAGGGAGATATGACCAAGCTGCAGGGCACCGTGCTGCCGGGTTTTGAGCTTGCGGTCTGCCTTGGAGACACACTGCCTCATCTCCTGTCCTTTGAGGAAGTCGACCGCTTTTTTGGAGAGGTGCACAGCATCCTCGCGTCGCGTGGTCAGTTCCTGTTGGGGTTTCGGGATCTAACCCATATGCTCGAGGGAGTAGACCGGTTTATTCCTGTTGCGCAGACAGAAGATCGCATCATGACCTGCTTTCTGGAAGATAGGGGGGATAGGGTTGAGGTCCATGACCTTATTCACCGCCGGGAAGAGGAGGGGTGGGTGCTCTACAAGAGCTCCTATCCCAAGTTGCGACTTGGAGAACCAGATGTTCGAAGGCGGCTGAAAGCAGCCGGTTTTGAGATCGTGCATTCATCGGTCGAGCAGGGACAGGTGAGGATGCTGGCACGTAAGGCGGCTCGCTAGTCTGTCTTGACTCTCATATAGCCAAATGAGAACATAAAGAGAACATTTGGCTAGTGGTATGCAGTCCCTAAAGAAAACAGAGCTGATGGCCGGTCTGCGGGCGCAGATTGCGGCGCTGGAAACCCCACCTTTTCAAGAGGAGGAGGGGCGATTTCAGCTCGGTCTGGATGTTATGGACAGGCAGCTGCCGGGCGGTGGTCTCGCGCGTCGAGGTGTGCATGAGGTGCGGGCTGCGTCTTACGGGGATATGGGAGCGGCCATCGGGTTTGCGGCGGCTTTAGCGACGCGTGCGACCTTTGCGACTGGTGCGCCAAGCGGGAAGGGGCTGATCGCCTGGTGTCAGCAAAGCTGGGGCGCCTATGACATGGGGGCACTCTATGGACCGGGTCTCGCAGGGTTTGGCATTGACCCAAGCCGTCTTCTGCTGGTGAACCCGGCCCGGGAGCCGGACATGTTATGGGCTTTGGAGGAATGTGTTCGGGCTGGTGTGTTTGCCGCAGTTATTGGTGAAGTGCCGGCGACGTCCCGGCATTTTAATTTGCGCGCCAGCAGGCGACTTCACCTGGCAGCAGAAGATGCAAGCACCCCCCTTATTCTGATGCGCGGGTTTGGGGAGCTTGCAAGCCCCAGTGCCGCGCTCACACGCTGGTGTGTGTCGGCAGCATCAACAGTGGAAGAGGGTAGTCTGCGCGCCATTGACCGGCCCAGCTGGCAGGTAGACTTAGAGAAGTGCAAAGGCGGACGGCCCTTCCTGTCAGACCTTGCCTGGGATGCGTGTGTGGGGAGTTTTGTTTCCAGCGTGTCTGACCAAGATCGGGGAGGAGATGATCAGCCTTCTGTCCCCGCGTCACTTCCCGTGTCAGAAAAGGTCTCCGTATACGGAACGTAACTTTGTAATGTTGGTCGCGCTTCCGCCCATATCTTTTGGCGGTGAACCGGGGCCACTTCACCTGGAAGCGCTTATTACCAATAGCGATAAGGATATCTGTAACGCGATCGATACCAGGGCCAGAACGGGTCGCGGCGGGCATTGTTCAGCGCGCGCGTTTTTGCATTTTCGCTTCGGATCTCCCGCAGGCGTAAGAGGCAGTCCGCAAAACCTTCTGTTTGAGACTGAAAGCCAAGGGACGTGCATTCTGCTTCGTCTGCATTGCGTTGGGCGGCAGCCGCTGACGCACGCTGTTCAGGTGTTGTGCAGGCACTTAGGGCAAGGCTACCGGTAATGCATAAGGCTATGGCAAGGGCTCGCATGGTTCACAATCCAATCCCTATGCCAACCCCCACACCGAAGTTTGGATGGTTCGGGGCTTTTTGTGAGGCTCGAACTTCCTTCAGTTTCAATCGGCAGTTTCCATAAGGCTCGGTTTCTGGTTCAAAGCCCAGCTCTCGGCAGTGTTGATCATCTATGCGATCAAGCCGTGCTTGTTCTCGGGCGTGATCCTCAGCGGTGGAGCAGGCGGCGAGCAATAAAGCAGTGATGCTGAGAGCGAGAACGGATTTCAAACAGGTCATACGGGCCTCCAAACAAAACACCCATTAAGCATACGCGAAAACTGACTCGCCTTCAGTCACAGTTTCCGGCACACTTCAATGTTCTTATTTTGTTCCATTCTGTCTATCTCTGTTTAATTATATATTTCAGTGGTTTAGCTCGGTGTCGTCTGAAAATTCAACAGAAAAGCGGATCCTGTCTCTCTGGCTCCCTGATTGGCCGGTTTATCGGCTGGCACGTGCGAGTGAGCTTGATCCGAGCGCCCCTCTGGCCTTGCGCGGTGCGCGACAGGGAGGAGAGCGCGTTGTTGCGCTTAACAGGGAGGCGCGGGGACTGGGCGTGTCTCGCGGGCAGCTTTTGGCGGACGCCCTGGCGGTTGCCTCAGGGCTTGGGGTGCATGGGGAGGATCCCCACGCAGATATCCGGGCGCTCAAACAGCTGAGCGACTGGTGTGGACGCTATACGCCCTGGACGGCACCGGACCCGACCCCGGTACATGAAGAGCCTGACGGTATCTTTCTCGACATTACCGGATGCGCTCATCTTTTTGGTGGGGAAGCACGTCTGGTGGAGGATCTGGTGAAACGTCTGGCCGGCTTTGGTCTGTCAGCACGGGTCGGTGTGGCGCCCTACCCAGGAGCCGCCTGGGCAGTGACCCGCTATGGCGCGCGCGCCGTGACGCTTGTTGCAAAAGACAAAGTCCGCGCGACACTTGATCCTTTGCCATTGAGTGCTCTCCGGCTGGATATGGCCATGGTGGATGACCTGGCGCGATTGGGTATGAAGCAGGTGCGGGACTTGCACCAGCTCCCTCGGGCGCCGATGGTGGCGCGCTTTGGGAAGGTTTTAGCCGCGCGTCTTGATCAGGCTTTGGGGCGCGCCAGTGAACCGATCTCTCCTGATGTACCCCTGGTGCCATTTCGTACCCGTCTTCAGCTTGCGGAAGGGCTGGTGGCGCTCACGGATATTGAACAGGCCATTCGTCTTCTGAGTAATGAGATGGTGCCTTTGCTTCACCAGGCTGATCAGGGTGCGCGTCGCTTGGAGCTTCACCTGTTTCGAACCGATGGTGTGAGGTTCAGCATTGATGTGGGGACCAGTGTGCCCAGTGATGATGGTGCTCATATCGCGGCTCTTTTTTCTGAGCGACTGACCGGGTTTGGCCAGGGCCTGGAAATTGGTCTGGGGATTGAAGCGATGGTGCTTCATGTGACGGCGGCGGACCCGATCGCTCATACACAAGCTGATATTACGGAGGTGAAGAAGAGCCGTCTTAAACACCGTCCGGCTGATCTTGGCTTTCTGGTGGACCGGTTGGGTAACCGTCTGGGATTTGACCGGGTGGGGCGGTTTGAACCGCGCGAAAGCCATATTCCGGAAAATGCTGTTGTGTTTATTCCGGCAGTGGCAGGTATACGTCCTTTGGAAGAAGAGCGAGAGCCCCATGACTGGCGAGTGGAAGAACGTCAGCGGATAGGGCGGCCCCTTCGCATGCTGCCTTGTGCGGAAGCGGTGGAGACAATTGCAGAAGTGCCGGATGGTCCACCGCGCCAGTTCCGCTGGCGGCGGGTGACTTATCATGTGGCCCGCTCAGAAGGGCCGGAGCGGATTGCGCCTGAATGGTGGCGTCATCGCAACGCGTCTCAGGGGCGGGCACATGTGCGGGACTATTACCGTGTGGAAGATGCACAAGGCCGTCGCTTCTGGCTCTATCGGGACGGTCTCTTTGGTCGTGAGACGGCAAATCCGAAATGGTTCGTGCATGGGGTGTTTGGGTGAGTGCGTCTGTCTACATCCTGCGCTGCTCGGATAGTGCTTACTATGTTGGCCTTACACGGTTGTCTGTGGAGAAGAGAGTTGCGGAGCATAACGCAGGAAAATTTGATGGATACACATCGATACGGCGTCCTGTTGCTTTGGTCTTCTCCGAAACCTTCGAGCGAATAGCTGATGCGATTTCTTTTGAGCGTCAGCTTAAAGGTTGGAGTCGGGCAAAGAAGGAAGCGCTCATTGTCGGTGACTTCAATCTACTGAAATCTCTTTCAAAACGCAGTTCTGTCTCCTCTCAGCCTCATGCTGAGGAGCGCGCGTTAGCGCGCGTCTCGAAGCAGGGTGAGGGTACCGCATCCTTCGAGACGAGGTCTTCGACCTCTCCTCAGGATGAGGGAGGAGATACGGTGCCATGACCTCCTTCGCGGAACTGGCGATTACCAGCAATTTCAGTTTTCTGCGGGGTGCGTCCCATGGGGATGAGCTTGGCGCACAGGCAATCGAGCTCGGGCTTTCAGCTATTGGTGTCGCGGATCGCAATACATTTGCGGGCATTGTGCGTGCGCATAAAGCGGCAAAAGACCAGGGCTTAAGGTTTCTACCAGGTGTGCGGCTGATCACCCAAGATGGGTTTGAAGTGATTGCCTACCCGCAGGACCGCCCGGCCTATGCGCGACTTTGCCGATTGCTCACGCTGGGCAATCGCCGCGCGCCCAAGGGTGAGTGTTACCTCACGCTCCACGATATTACGTCCTATGGCGAGGGCCAGTGCTTCATCGCCATGGCGCCGTCGACACCGGGGAAAGCATTTGAGGTTTCCCTCTGTGATCTGTCCGCACGTTTTCCAGATCAGGTGTGGCTTGGGCTGAACCGTCTTTATACAGGAGACGACAAAAGACGGATGAAAGAACTCGCTCGTCTTTCTAGGGTGGCGGAGGTGCCTCTGGTCGCAACGAATGATGTGCTCTATCACGCGCCTGAGCGCCGCCAACTGCAGGATGTGATGACCTGTATTCGTGAGCACTGCACCATTCATGAGGCAGGCTTTCGTCTGGAGGCGAATGCGGAACGGCATTTGAAAGGTGCGACTGAGATGGTTCACATCTTTCGAGGGTATGAAGAAGCCGTTTCCGAGACCGCCCGGATTGTTGAGCGTTGCACGTTTTCTCTTGATGAGCTGGCTTATGAATATCCCGATGATGTGTTTGATGACGCGCTGACGCCTCAGGCACTTCTGGAGAAGCTCACCTGGGACGGTGTGGCCGAAAAATTTCCGGACGGTATTACGGACAAGTTACGGGACACGCTGACGCGGGAGCTTGAGCTCATTCACCGTCTCAAGTTCGCACCTTACTTTTTGACCGTGTACGACATTGTGCGCTTTGCAGAGTCGCAGCACATTCTCTGTCAGGGACGTGGGTCGGCGGCGAACTCGGCTGTTTGCTATTGCCTCGGCATTACGGCGGTTAATCCGGTCAAAGTAGATCTCCTGTTTGAACGGTTTATCTCGGAAGAGCGTAATGAACCGCCGGACATTGATGTTGACTTTGAACATGAGCGTCGCGAGGAGGTCATCCAGTATATCTACCAGAAATATGGCCGGGACCGGGCAGGACTTGCGGCGACGGTGATCACCTATCGGGCCCGAAGTGCGATCCGTGAAGTGGGTAAGGCCATGGGTCTCTCTGAAGATGTGGTGGGAGCCATGGCGCGGATGACCTGGGGCTGGTCATCCAAAGGTGTTGCCGCTGACGAAGTGCGGCAGGCAGGGCTTGACCCGGATGATCCGTTGATTGCGATGGCTCTTTCCCTTGCTGGTGAATTGATCGGGTTTCCACGGCACCTTTCTCAACATGTGGGTGGGTTTGTGATCACGCGCGGGGCACTGGAAGAAGTGGTGCCGATCCAGAACGCGGCGATGGAAGACCGCACCATTGTTGAATGGGACAAGGATGATCTCGACACACTGGGTATTCTGAAAATTGATGTGCTGGCGCTTGGCATGTTGTCCTGCATCCGCAAAGCGTTTGATCTTCTGGAAACCCATTACGGTATTCGACATGGGTTGCGCACGGTTCCGGAGGATGATCCGGCTGTTTATGACATGCTGTGCCAGGCGGACTCGGTCGGGGTCTTTCAGGTGGAAAGCCGGGCACAGATGTCCATGCTGCCAAGGCTTAAACCTCGAACCTTTTATGACCTGGTGGTAGAGGTCGCGATTGTGCGGCCCGGGCCCATTCAAGGGGACATGGTGCATCCCTATCTGCGACGGCGAAATGGTGAGGAGCCTGTCGAGTTCCCTTCTGATGAATTGAGGGAGGTTTTGGGCAAGACCATGGGGGTCCCGCTCTTTCAGGAGCAGGCCATGAAAATTGCGATTGTGGCCGCAGGGTTTACGCCACCGGAGGCGGACGGGTTGCGCCGGGCGATGGCAACATTTCGGCGAAATGGCACCATCTATGATTTTGAGCACAAATTCATCGGCGGCATGGTGGCCCGGGGGTATGAGCAGGATTTTGCGGAACGCTGTTTCAAACAGATTGAAGGTTTTGGAGATTATGGCTTCCCGGAAAGCCATGCGGCGTCCTTTGCGCTGCTCGTCTATGTGTCCGCCTGGCTCAAGTGTCATTACCCCGACGTGTTTTGTGCTGCGATCCTCAATTCCCAGCCCATGGGCTTTTATGCCCCGGCCCAATTGGTGCGAGATGCGAAGGAGCATGGGGTTGAGGTGCTGCCCGCGGATGTGAATTCATCTGACTGGGATTCAACGTTGGAGCCTTTGGGAGAAACTATTTCGTCGACGCAAGCCAATGGGCAGATAACTCATCGCAAACGCTGGAAAACCAAGCCCCGTCATACATGCGCGGTGCGATTGGGGCTGCGTCATATTAAAGGGTTTCGGGAAGAAGCTGCGGAGTTGGTCGAAGACAAGAGATTACATGGCTATGACTCGGTTCGCGATCTTTGGCTGAGGACTGGCCTCAGCCCCCGAGTGATTGAAATACTCGCCAATGCAGATGCTTTCCGCTCGATCGGTTTGGACCGTCGTGATGCGCTGTGGGGGGTGCGGGGGCTTGGGGGATGGGGGCAGCATAAGAAAGGCCAGAATGGGAAGGCGCCTGCGGCGCTTCCGCTTTTTGAGCATTTGGAACAGGCAGGCTTTCAGGAAGAGCCGGACGTGCATTTACCTGCCATGCCTCTCGGTGAACAGGTGGTGCATGATTATGCGACCATGCGCCTTTCTTTAAAGGCGCATCCAGTCTCCTTCTTGCGTGCGCAACTGGAAGCGCGGCGGGTCGTCACAAATGCGCGACTGGCTGATGATGCTATTCGTGATGGTGCGCGGGTTAATCTGGCTGGACTTGTTCTGGTGCGTCAGCGGCCCGGCACCGCAAGTGGGGTGATTTTTGCCACTCTTGAAGATGAGACAGGGGTTGCGAACATCATTATCTGGCCGAAGATTTTTGAGCGCTATCGACGAACGGTTTTGCAGTCGCGGTTCTTGGGCGTCCGTGGACGGGTGCAGAAAGCAGAAGGAGTGATCCACGTCGTATCTGACTGGCTTGAGGACTGGACCCATGAACTGGCGGGCCTTACGGACGGCCAATATGAGATTGGCGACAATGGGCTTGCGCATGCAGATGAGGTGAAACGTCCCGGTGAAGATCCACGGACACGGTCACTACAGAAGCTTTATGAACGTCAGCTCCGCGCTGCGCGTCTTATGCCAAAAAGTCGGGATTTTCACTAGGTTCGGCGTATGGCTAGTCCGCGGGATGGGCACCAAAAAGCGGTTTATGCCATCTAAGTTCCCGGCCTTCCTCTGGATGGGTAGGGATCAGCCTGGACAGAGCCAGCGAAATGGCCGCCATGCCGGCGCCCAAAAGGAACACGAGACTTGGGTTCACCAGCCAAATCAGGCCAAAGAGGGCTGGGATAACAACCGCCGCGATGTGGTTGATTGAAAATGCAACGCCTGCTGTTGGTGCAATGTCTGCCGGGTCTGCGATCTTCTGAAAATAGGTTTTCATGGCGATGGCGAGAGCAAAGAAGGCGTGATCGATCACATAGAGCACAGCGGCAAGTGTGGCATTCTCAACAAAGGCATAGGTCACAAAGACCCCGATCAGGCCGATATATTCAAACGTCAGCGCACGGCGTTCGCCGAAACGTGCGATCAGGCCGCCGATCTTGGGTGCCAGCACCATGTTAAAGGCCTGGTTGACGAGGAAGAGCAGGGTGATCGCCGTGACGGAATAGCCGAACTTTTCCACCATCATGAAACCCGCAAACACCACGAAGATCTGGCGTCGCGCGCCCCCCATAAAGGTGAGAGCGTAATAAAGCCAATAGCGAGGTCGCAGAACGAGGGTCTTGCGTTGCGCTGTCGGTGCTTCAAACGTTGGGAAGAGTGCCCATGCGGTCAGGGCGATGAGGACCGTCACGGTTCCACCAGCCAAATAGACCCATTTATAGTCGAGTCCAATCCACTCCCAGATGATGAATATCAATCCATAGGCCAGCAGGCTTGCGAAACCGCCGACTGCAAGTAGTCGCCCAAGGACGACTGGCGCTTCTCCTTTTGGCAGCCATTGCAGCGCCAGCGATTGTTGGGCGGTCTCGTAGTAGTGATATCCAACTGACATGAGCACCGTCGTGCAGTAGAGGCCAATTGCCGTGGGGAAGAACCCGGTGAGCGCTGTCCCGATGCCTAATATCGCTAATGAGATCAGCGCAAAGCTTTGCTCCTTTAAAATCAGCAGAACAAAAACAAAGGTGAATGCCAGGAAGCCAGGCACCTCGCGCAGAGATTGCAGGATGCCCATCTCTGCTCCATCAAAGGCTGCGCGTTCAATCGCAAAATTGTTGAGCAGAGAATTCCATGTCGCAAAGGAAAGCGGCACTGCTACGGCCATCAACATCAAGAGGATGTCTGGACGCTTCCACTTTTTGTTTTTAAGCCAATCGATGATCTGCATCATTTTGTTCCACCCTTAACGCGCGGAGAATAGCTGAAACCCGTGGCTTTGGTAGTCGCATTTACGCAAAGGAACCTTGTATAGGTCTGTCTAAATACCATGTTATTTTGTGAAATAGGGTTGGCGCTGATGGTTTAGTCTTCCCAGGTTTGTTTGAGCAAGAAAAGAGGCCATTGTGACAAGAAGCCGTTGGATCATTGGGGCAGGACTCGCTGGCATAGCGACGGTCGTACTTCTCTACCTTTCATTTTTTGCCCAGCCGATGCTGAGCGCTGTTCAGCCGACTCGCGGTCCTTCTGTAGTTGCTGTTTATGCAACGGGGACCGTGGAGCCGGTACATGTGGCGCGTGTTGGCGCCAACGTGTCCGGACGCATTGAGCAAGTTTTGGTGCAGGAGGGGGATGCTGTTGTTGAAGGGGAGGTGCTTGCCATTCTCGACAACCGCGAAGCAAGTGCGGCGGTGCGGGAACTGGAGGCACGGCTTGAATATGCGACGTCGGATGTGGAGCGCTATCGCCGTCTCTTTCGGTCGGGTAACACGAGCGCTGCATCCAAAGATCAATCAGAAGCCAATTTTCGTTCTGCCGAAGCAGCGCTAGAAGCGGCGCGTGTGCGTTTGCAGGAGCATTTCATTCGCGCGGCCATCAGCGGTGACGTGATGCGTTCTGAAATGCAGCTCGATGTGGGTGATCTTGTGACTGCTGGCAAAGTTTTGTTTGTTCTCGGCAATCCTTCTCATTTGTGGGTTGAGGCGGAGGTGGATGAGGAGGACATTCCGCGCGTCCTTGTCGGTCAAAAGGCCCTTATCCGCGCGGATGCTTTTGAGGGGCAGGCCCTGGAAGGACGTATCAAAGAGATTACGCCTTTCGGCGACCCGATTGCTCGGACATACCGTGTTCATATCGCTCTGCCGGATGACACTCCCTTGCTGGCGGGGATGACGACTGAGCTCAACATCATCCTAAGAGAAATGCAGGATGCATTGCTTGTGCCGAGTAGTGCGGTCTTGAACAGTTCTCTATGGACAGTGACCGATGACAACATACTTGTGAGAAACTCACCGATGCTCGGCCCCATTGACGGGGCTTATGTCGAGGTGCTTGACGGCCTTGATGAAAGTGCTTGGGTCATACAGGACCCAACGACAGATCTCCATGCAGGTGAAGAAGTACGTGTGACCAGAGAAGGGCTCTGACTCGATGTTCCGATGGGTTAATATCCAGATTGCGCTTGCTCATCTCACGCATCGTCGACGTCAAACTCTGGTGTCGGTTCTGGGTGTCTCCTTGGGCGTTGGCTTTTTCATCGCTGTCTCTGCGATGATGCAGGGGTCTGAGCAGGATCTGACCGATAAGCTGATCAACAGCCAGCCACATGTCACAATCAAGGATGAGTTTCGAAACCCGTCTGTCCAACCTTTGTTTCAGGCCTATGAAGGGGGAGCACTGTCTTTAAAGGGCGTGAAACCGCGTGAGCGGCTTCGGGGTATCAAGGACTATAAGGGCAAGGTGGAGCAGATTGAGCAGGAAGAAGGCGCTATTGCCTCAGCTGTGCTCACTGGCCAGGTGATCGTTCGCTATGGTGGCAAGGACCGCAGTGTTTCCATTCTGGGGGTCGATCCGGACAAAGAGGTGGAACTCACCACGATTGAAGAAGATATGATTGAGGGCGATATGGCGGCCCTCAAGACCACATCCGACGGCATTGTCGTGGGAACGGGCTTGTCCGACCGATTGCAGTTACGTTTGGGAGACTTGGCGTCCGTGGTCTCGCCAACGGGCCTCGTCGTGCGGATGAAGGTTGTGGGGATATTTCGCGCGGGCAATGTGATGCTTGATGAAGGACGGGCATATGTCCTCCTGAAAGATGCGCAGGTTCTGATGAACAAGCCCAATATTGCCGATCAGATCCGCATCCGTTTGCCTGACCCAAACACGGCATTGGAGGTTGCCGAGAGGATCGAGCAGCGATGGACCTATCGCTCAGAGTCCTGGCAGGAAGCGAATGAAGACTTTCTTTCTCTGTTTGTTGTCCGGAATGTCATTCTCTATTCCATTGTGAGTGCGATCATGATCGTCGCATCCTTTGGCATCTTCAACATTATCTCCACCGTCGTGATGGAAAAGCGGCGGGACATTGCAATCCTGATGTCCATGGGATTTCGCGCCTATGACATTCGCCAGATCTTTTTGCTGCAAGGCATTGCACTTGGCGTTATTGGCATGCTGATTGGCTGGGCAGTTGGATATGGGCTTGTGGAGGCCTTGGGGAGCATCAAGTTTGAACTTGAGGGGTTTTACGACGATTCCCGATTGCCGCTTGATCGCGGCTTCTATCAATATGTGATTGGGGCCCTGTTCGCTTTGGCTTCATCTATCGTTGCAGCGTGGATCCCCGCACATCGAGCCAGTCGCGTGCGGCCGGTAGAGATCATCCGGGGGGCAGCATGAGTGGGGAAGCGCCCAGGGTTGTCCTTGAGACTGAAAACGTGACGCGTATTCTGCCGCTCACTGTGCCAGTGACGCTTGTGCATGGCATCAATTTCTCTGTCACGGCAGGTGAGTTTGTTAGTATCACGGGACCTTCCGGATCGGGAAAGTCGTCGTTGCTCTACCTTCTGGGGCTTCTTGATGCGCCGACAGAAGGGCGGGTTATCGTGGAAGGTCAGGACACAAGCCTGCTCGACCGGGATGCGCTGGCGCAGTTTCGTTTGGCCCATCTGGGGTTTGTTTTTCAGTTTCATTTTCTGCTGCCGGAATTCACGATCCTCGACAATGTGATCATCCCTATCAAAAGATTGGGTGAGTTATCAGAGAAGGAAGCCAAGGACAGAGGCATGCAGCTTCTGGATGATCTTGAGATTGGAGATCAGGCGGGTAAGCACCCGGACCAGCTGTCCGGTGGGCAGCGTCAGCGGGTTGCGATTGCACGGGCCCTTGGGAATGCGCCGACACTCATCCTGGCTGACGAGCCGACGGGCAACCTTGATACTAAGAACTCGGACATTGTATGCGACATCTTTGTGCGGCTTGCAAAAGAGCAGGGCACCACGATCATCGCGGTCACCCATGATGTGGACTTCGCAGAAGCTGCCGACCGCAATGTGCATCTTGTGGATGGTGAAATTGCCCGGGATGGGGCCTATCAAAGGCCTTAGTAGTTTTCGTTTTGGGTTGATCCAAACCGCATTCGTCGCGTTTTCGGACGGATAAGTGCTGCGGCTTATCCTGAAAACGCTCTAGCGTGGCAGGTGTCCTGACTTCGAGTAGAGTAAGCAGCCTTCCTCGCTGGTTACTTCATGGGAGCTGCCATGTTCCTGGCGGACCCAGGTGCCGGTTTTGTAGGTGCCGTTTGCATCGGACAAGGAGCCTTCAATGACAAAGAACTCCTCGCCGCCCACATGCTCATGCAACGGGACTTTGGTGCCAGGGGCAAATCGGAAGAAGCCAACCTGTTCGCGCTCGTCTTTGTGAACTTGGAGCATGGTGAGGCCGGGAACACCGGTCTCTTCATATTCACCGGCATTTGTGTCGACGTTTACTTGAACTGTGTCGCTTGGGTCCATCTGACGAAGCTTCACAAGGATCGTACATCCGTCTTTGGAGTGGGGGCGGTGGCGCGACCCGGGTGGATTTCGGACATAAAAACCTTTGCCAAAATCACCATGCTCATCGGAGAAGGTGCCTTCAAGCACGACATATTCTTCGCCGAGCGCGTGAACATGGGGGTCGAAATAACTTTCCGGCGCATAGCGCACGATGGTGGTGGCCCGCGCGACCTCATCACCATCCCGTTCCAGCATCCGGCGTTCCACACCGGCGAGAGGTGAGGGGACCCAATCCAGTTTTGTGCTGTCGACGACGGCGCGTTTGGTCAGATCGGCATGGCGTTGCATGGGGTTGCTCCTCAAATTGGTGGTTCCTAAAGATAAGGGCCGCATTCAAAAATTGAAGCGGCCCTTAATTCACAACCTTGAGAGGTGGAACATAGAATCTCTAGGAAGCTCGGGACAATTCCTTCATGGCATTGTCCAGCCCTTCCAAGGTGAGCGGGAACATGCGGTCCTGGAAGACCTGTTCGATCACCTGAATAGAAGGTGTGTATTCCCAGTGGCGTTCCGCGACCGGGTTTAGCCAGATGGCGCTTTCATAGATCTGCTGAATGCGCTCCAGCCAGATTGCACCGGGCTCCTCATTCCAATGCTCCACGGACCCGCCTGCATAGGTGATTTCATAAGGCGACATAGTGGCGTCGCCGACAAAGATCACTTTGTAGTCTGACGGGTATTTGTGGAGAACGTCCCAGGTCTCCATCCGTTCCTGATGGCGACGCTTATTGTCCTTCCAGACATATTCATAGAGACAATTGTGGAAGTAGAAATACTCCATGTTCTTGAACTCAGTCCGCGCTGCGGAGAAGAGCTCTTCACAGAGTTTGATATGGCTGTCCATGGAACCGCCAATATCAAAGAAGATCAGGACATTGATCTTGTTCTTCCGCTCAGGCACCATCTTGATATCGAGATAGCCTTGGTGTGCGGTTGATTTGATCGTGTCGTCCAGATCGAGTTCAGTCGGTTGGCCGTGGCGCGCAAACCGGCGAAGACGGCGCAGCGCCATCTTGATGTTCCGGGTCCCGAGCTCGACGCCATCGTCCAGGTTTTTATATTCGCGTTTGTCCCAGACTTTAACGGCTTTGCCGTGGCGGCCTTCCTTCTGGCCGATCCGCACGCCTTCTGGATTGTAGCCATCCGCGCCGAACGGGGAGGTCCCGCCGGTCCCGATCCACTTATTGCCGCCCTCGTGGCGCTTTTCCTGCTCTTCGAGCCGCTTTTGCAGCTCTTCCATGATCTTTTCCCAGCCGCCCAGGGCTTCGATCTGGGCTTTTTCTTCTTCGGTTAGGAATTTCTCGGTGAGCGATTTCAGCCATTCTTCTGGAATCTGGGCGATGTCGCCTTCTTCGAGTGAGTCCAGACCTTTGAAAACATGAGAAAAGACGCGGTCGAACTTGTCGAGGTTGCGCTCGTCTTTAACGAGAGCGGAGCGGGAGAGGTAATAGAAATCCTCTACCTTGTCCTCAATGACCTTTTTGTCCATGGCTTCCAGGAGCGTGAGATACTCACGCAAGGATACCGGGACATTCGCCGATTTCAGCTCATGAAAGAAGTTAACGAACATGTTCGTCTCCTTTTGCTGCCCTGACTCTAGTTGCGTTCACGACGGGCAAGGAAGGCCAGACGCTCAAACAGGTGTACATCCTGCTCGTTTTTGAGCAAGGCGCCGTGGAGCGGCGGGATGAGCTTGGAAGGGTCGCGCTCTTTGAGGTTCTCTGGGGAAATGTCTTCCACCAGCAGGAGTTTCAGCCAATCCAGCAGCTCAGATGTGGATGGCTTTTTCTTGAGGCCCGGCACGTCGCGGATTTCGTAGAAAACATTCAAAGCTTCTTGAATAAGACGGCCTTTGAGATCCGGGAAGTGGACAGCGATGATCTTTTTCATCGTCTCTTCATCGGGGAAGTTGATGTAGTGGAAGAAACAACGGCGCAGGAAGGCATCCGGCAGTTCTTTTTCATTGTTGGAGGTGATCACAACAATAGGACGCTGCGCTGCCTTAATTGTTTCGCCGGTTTCGTAAACAAAGAACTCCATCCGGTCGAGCTCGAGCAGCAGGTCATTTGGGAATTCGATGTCTGCCTTGTCGATTTCATCGATCAGCAGAACGGGGCGTTTCTCACGCTCGAAGCTTTCCCAGAGTTTGCCGCGTTCGATGTAATTGGAAATGTCGTTGACCCGTTCGTCGCCCAATTGGCTGTCGCGCAGGCGGGAGACAGCGTCGTACTCATAGAGGCCCTGCTGGGCTTTGGTCGTGGACTTGATGTGCCAAGTGATGAGCTCTGCATCGAGCGCTTTTGACATCTCTTCTGCCAGAACGGTTTTCCCGGTTCCTGGCTCACCCTTGATCAGAAGGGGGCGCTCCAGCGTAATGGCTGCATTCACCGCGATCCGCAGATCATCTGTGGCGACGTAATCTTTAGTACCTTCGAACTTCATGCTTCCTCGGCCTTATTTGGTTGGCCGCCTCGTGCGGCCTGGTTCCCTGTTCATAATTGCCACAGAACCTAGGGCTAGCGGGGCTCACGTTCAAGCAAAAGGCCGGGAATCTCTCGGGAACCAGTCTCTCAACATTGAACAGACTGTCTCTAAATTCGTTGCCGACGTTGCGGCAGATTTTGCCGAGCAGGGCGTCGAAATTGCCCGGTTAGGCGACCTCGGATTTTACTTAAGCTGTTGAAATTAAACGACTAAATGTCTGGCCCAGTCCTTGCGTTCTACCTCCCAACGCGTATTCCCCAACCCATGGGGCAGGTTTAAGGAGATAGGACAGATGAGCTTTAACGGTGCGATGTCGACAGCCATTTCAGGGATTCGGGCACAAGCCACAGCGCTGTCCCATATTTCGGACAATATCGCCAATTCGCAGACGACCGGTTTCAAACGAACAGACACGAGCTTTTATGATTCCGTGACATCGAGCGGTCAAAACTTCCATCTTCCTGGTACAACCTATGCGCAGCCCGCTTATACAAACAATGTGCAGGGCGCGATCAATGCCAGCTCGGTTGCTACCAATATGGCCATCAATGGTGAAGGGTTCTTCGTCGTCTCCGAGTCTGTTGGCTCACTCGACAACCAGCCGGTTCTTCTCGACGTAGACCGTTACACGCGCCAGGGCGATTTTGAGATGGACCGGAACGGCTATCTTGTGAACAGCTCGGGCTACTATCTGCAGGGGGTCGATATTGATATCGCAACCGGTAACCCTGTGGGGGACGTGCCCTCTGCCATTCAGATCAACCGGTCTTTCTTGAACGCGAACCTGACCACTGTGATCGATTACGAAGCCAACTTGCCGGCTTACCCAGAGACAGTGAACTCAGACACGACCATTGCGGGCAGCGAATTGCTGCTTGCGGGCACATTTGCCAATGACCCGACAACGGTTACCGGCGGTGCAGGCAATGGGTTCGTTCAGGCAGGCGAAGAAGCTCTCTTCCTTGATCGGTCTCTCGCTGGCGGCTCCATTACGGTTTATGATGATTTGGGCGCACCCCTTCAGGTGCAAATTCGCTGGGCGAAGGTTGAAAACACGGATGGCGATGGCCCTGCAGGTCTGGCGGACAGCGACACGTGGAACATGTTCTACAAGACCAGCGACACCGCGACCGGTGCCGCTGCGAAATGGAACAATATCGGTCAGGACTATGTTTTTGCTAACGGACAGCTGGCACCTGCGGTTTCGTCGGCAACAATCACGAACCTCACAATTAACGGCAACAATCTTGGCAACGTGACACTTGATCACGGCACATCCAACATCACGCAGTTTGAAGACACCAACGGAAATGTCACCGTGAACACGCTGGACCAAGATGGATTTGCATCTGGTTCTTTGCTTGAGGTGGCTGTGTCGAACGATGGCCGTATCGTTGGAACTTATTCGAACGGGAAGTCTGTTGATCTCGCTGAGGTGACTGTTGTGCGCTTTAACGATCCGAATGAGCTCCAGAAGATGGATGGCGGTGCTTTTGCATCCACACAAGGATCAGGTGAAGCTCTGACAGGCAGCAGTGGCGCGATCGTTGCGGCAGCCCTTGAAGGTTCCAATGTCGATATTGCGGATGAGTTCTCCAAGCTGATCATTACTCAGCAGGCATACTCCGCCAACACGCGAATTGTCACGACAGCAGATGAGATGATCACCGAAACACTCAATATGAAGCGGTAAGTAGGCTTCTAAGAGGTTCTGTATAGCTTTGCTTCGAAAGTAACGGTATTGCGATGACACTCACTAATGCGCTCCATGCTTCAATCAGCGGCCTCAATGCCACGCAGGCAGGCATTGATGTGGTTTCGCGCAACATCGCGAATGCCGGGACACCTGGTTACACGCGTAAAACGCTGACGACACACAGTCAGTTGGTTGACGGGCGGAGCATCGGCGTTGCCTACTCAGCCGCGCAACGCGATATTGATCTCCTGCAACAGCAGCAGTTGCGTGTCGCTAAAGCAGATACTATTGCAGCTCAGACAGCCGCCGACTATCTATCGCGAATTGATACGGCTATGGGGTCGTCAGAATCAGGCGTTGCACTTTCTTCGCGCTTAGCAGAGTTGACGGACGCGTTGCAGGCAATGGCAACGACGCCTGAGAATGCTGCTATCCGTGCAAACGTGCTCAATGAAGCAGACGATCTCGCGGATTCTCTTAACAGCATGTCCGACCTGGTTCAAAGCCTGCGCCTCGAAGCCGAGGCGGGCATTGGTGCCGCGATTGAAGAGGCAGATGTTCTGCTGAAGCGGGTTGCTACGATCAATGAGCAAATTGTTCGTGCAGGTGCAACGACTGGTGATACAGCCGATCTTGCGGACCAGCGCGATAGCGCCATTGACCGGCTTGCTGAGCTGATGGATATCAATGTGGTATCTCGGTCGGATGGAGCGGTCAGCCTCTTCACAGGTGGCGGCTTTGCGTTGCTTGACTCAGCTGCCGCTGAGCTTTCGTTTGACGAGCGCACGTCGATGGATTCCACGTCTGTCTTTAGCACCGACCCAACTCAAAGAACGGTCGGGACCATCTCTCTAACCGCGGGATCAACGTCAGTTGACCTGATAGCAGCTGGTGCTTTCCGATCTGGGGAGATTGCGGCGCTTATCGAGCTCAGAGACAACACGCTTACTGAAGCACAATCTCAGCTTGATGAGCTGGCTTCTGAATTGATGCTGTCTTTGTCGGAAGAAACAACGAACGGTACAGCTGTTGTCGCGGGAGCGGCAACGGGTTTTGAAGTTGATACCGCTGGGATGCTTTCGGGCAATACAATTAATCTCAGCTACACGATCGGCGGAACAACGACGAATGTAACCATCGTCAAGGTTGAAGACCCCAGTGTTTTACCTCTGAGCAATACGGCTACTAACAACCCAAACGACACCGTCATTGGGATTGACTGGACGCAACCCATTGGGACCATTGTAACAGATCTGAATGCAGCCCTGCCTGCGGCGGTTGTTGTGTCTAACCCGGCCGGCACAGTGCTGAGGTTTGTAGATGACGGGGCTGGCGCTACGTCGGATATCAATTCCTTGTCCACGACGACGACACCTGCATCTCTTACCGATGCAGGGACGGGCATGGCTTTGTTTGTCGACGGCAATGGTCAGGCGATTTACTCCAACAGCCTTGACAATGGTGGACAAAAGACGGGTATCGCTCAGCGTATCCGGGTGAACGATGCTATCGTCGCTGATAGTTCGCTTCTGGTTGTATACAATACAGCGCCAACGACCGATGTTGGTGATCCAACGCGCCCGCTTGACCTGATTGAGCGACTGACAAACGATGTTCGCAGTTATGCGGCTGACGTGGGCATTGGCAGTTCCTCGGCGCCGTTCGAAGGGTCAATTGACTCATTTGCTAGGCGGTTTGTTGACTATCAAGCATCGCAGGCCGCTAATGCGGAGAATGCCGTCTCTTCATTCAAAATTATTCGCGACACGTTGCAGTCACAATATGACGCTGATGCTGGTGTCGATATTGATACGGAAATGTCGAACTTATTGGTTCTTGAAACAGCCTATAGCGCCAATGCGCGGGTGATGACCACTGTTCAGGAACTGATGCAAATCATGCTGAATATCGGCCGCTAGGACCAGCTGGAGTAAACCCATGGAAATTTCATCCCTCGCCAGAACATTGCGGATGCAGGACGAAGTCAATGCGTTGAAGTCAACGCAGGATGATCTCAGTCGACAATTGGTGACCGGCAAGAAGGCTGAGACCTATGGTGGGCTTGGATCCGATGCTTCTGTTGTTCTTTCCCTTCGCGATCAGATCAGTTCGCTCGAAGGTTATGTAAAAACGATGGAGCTGGTGAACCTGCGGCTTGGCGTGCAGTCAACAGCATTGACCAGGATGGATGAAATCGCATCGACGCTTCGTACAGATTCTCTGACGACGTCATTTGATCTCACCGGCGCTGGTCAAACCCAATTACAATTGTCTGCTGCTTCTCAGTTTGACGAGATCGCATCATTGCTGAATACCGAACTCGAAGGGCGACACATTGTATGCCGTCAGGGCCTATGGAACAGATTAGGCTGATTTCCTAAGGGAGAGATTCTGGTTCATCTTCACCATTGAGGAGTGAATGATGAGAGATACACCCGAACGCCATACCGATGCTGCAGATCGCACGGTGAAGGATATCCGCCGCAAAACACGCAAACGCTATTCGTCTGAAGACAAGATCAGGATTGTGTTGGCGGGCTTACGAGGCGACGACACAATTGCCGAGCTGTGCCGCCAGGAAGGCATTGCCCAGAGCCAGTATTACTCCTGGTCAAAGGAGTTCATGGAGGCCGGGCGCAAGCGGTTGGCAGGCGACACTGCCCGTGAAGCGAACACCAGCGAAGTACAGGGTCTGCGCCGTGTGGCGCGTGATCTGAAAGAGGTTGTCGCTGAGCAAGCGCTTGAGCTTCGCCTTCTCAAAAAAAGCATGATCGGAGATGGGGAGGACATCGAATGAGGTACCCCGCATCCGAGAAGCTTGAGATAATACGAATGGTGGAGCAATCACACCTGTCAGCTAAACAAACTCTCGACAAACTCGGCATTCCTCGCACCACGTTCTATCGTTGGTACGATAAGTATCTGACGAGCGGTGCAGATGCATTGGAAGATAAAGCGCCAAAGCCTGCGCGGGTCTGGAACCGCATTCCAGACGATATCCGGCGACAGATTGTTGACCTTGCGTTGGAGGAACCAGAGCTGTCGCCACGCGAGCTGGCTGTGAGGTTCATTGATACACAGCGCTACTTCGTGTCAGAAGCCAGTGTCTATAGGCTCCTCAAGGCACATGACCTGATCACTAGTCCTGCATTCATCGTGATCAAAGCGGCCAACGAGTTCCGTGATAAGACGACCGCAATCAACCAGATGTGGCAGACTGACTTTACTTACATCAAGATCGTTGGTTGGGGCTGGTATTATCTCTCAACGATCCTGGATGACTTCTCACGCTATGTCATTGCCTGGAAGCTCTGCACCACGATGAAGACGAGCGATGTCACGGACACCTTGGAGCTGGCCTTACAAGCATCCGGGTTTGATCAGGTGGCTGTTCGTCACAAGCCACGACTGCTGTCTGATAATGGGGCCAGCTATGTCTCAGCAGAACTGGCCGACTGGCTCAATGATCAAGGTATGGATCACGTTCGTGGTGCTCCATACCATCCACAAACCCAGGGAAAGATCGAGCGCTGGCATCAAACCCTCAAGAACCGCATCTTGCTGGAGAACTACTTCCTGCCGGGTGATCTCAACGCCAGCATTGAACGCTTCGTTGAGCACTACAATCACCACCGCTACCATGAAAGCATCGGAAACCTAACACCGGCTGATGTTTACTTCGGTCGCGGTCAGACCATCTTGCTAGAAAGAGAAAGGATCAAACAAAACACAATCAGACAACGGCGTTTGCAATACCGCAATCAAGCTGCCTAATATCAACCAACAGATGAGCCAATCTCTCCGCTAAACTACGCAGCCATCTGTTCCAAAAACCCTGACGACGGACAGTTCAACGAGTCGCCTGTGCCATCAAGGCCAACAACAAGGCCATAGCCGATGAGTTGGTTTTCCCGGATACCTTCAACATCTGCGATGTCTTTAATGCGAGAAGTTGCCTCTGCGCTGGTGGGCAGCAGCAATCCCGAGGTTACCAAAAGCGTTCCAACCAAGCTGAGCAAGGCTGGACGGGTCTTGGAAATCCATTTGACGAACGAACGCATGCGTTTTGACCTTTGTCTCAATATCCGGGCGCACGGGTGCCCGTGTCCTTGGGTCTTCCCTAGCGAACGCCGTGCCACGCTGATGTTTGGCGTTGTTCCTGTATAAGTCATTGAAATACATGGGATAAATATTTTTCGACGTTGAATTCAGCGGCATTCTCTGGTGGTGAAACCGGCATTCATTGCCGCTTGGACGGCAGAGTTTGCCGGGCGTTTTATGCTTAACGCGCTGTTAAGTGCGCAGGCTGCATTCTACCGCTTAATGGTACAGCGACAGGTCGTCAGACCAAGTTTTGTGGCTGTCAGTGGAGAGCGTTATGAAGATCGTTTCGTCACAGCGCGCAGCTCCCTCCAAAGCACCAGCCAAAAAGGCCGGTGCGGGTGGGGCAGGTGCGGTATTTTCGCCGGAGTTTGGATCTGGTGGCCCTCAAGCGAGCCAGGCTGCTGGCGGCGTCTCCTCTCTGGCGTCTATTCATTCTCTCTTGGCGGTCCAAGGTGTGGACGCTGCGGATGACCCAATGACGGGGCGACGACGGGCTATTGCAAATGCCTCAGAAACGCTTGATGTGTTGGACGAACTCAAACTTGGTTTGCTGGCGGGAGAGCTACCCGCCGATAAGCTGCAGAAGCTGCTGTCGCATGTAAGCACAGAGCGTTCTGAGATTGATGACCCTGAACTGGCCAATGTTCTCGATCACATAGAACTTAGGGCTAGGGTCGAGCTTGCAAAATATGGTCAGACAGGCTGATTCTCTTCGTCGGCAGAGTTAAGCAGGTTCTCGCCACAAATTTTGCTGATCAAAAGACTGAATTTTGGCCCAAGCTCTTGATTTCACGGATATTTCACTGATCACCCTCCACCCCTTGGTTGTATGGAGCGGGCCTCCTACATATACTCCCGCCGCGCCTTGAGCGAGGTGCTGACGGACTTCGTTTCCGTCGCATGTCGGCTCATCGTATCGAGGCTATGCAGACCCTGAAGAGAGGTCCGGATGGTCTGGTATTCGTTCTGGTACTGGTTCGGCGCAAAAGGGAGAGAGAGTAAGGATGGCAGTTCGCTTACCTAAGGACTACACGCCAAGCAATGACGAGCCTTTTATGAATAAGAGGCAGAAGGAATATTTCCGGCGCAAGCTGGAAGGATGGAAAGAGGATATTCTTCGGGAGAATAAGGAGACGCTTCAACATCTGCAGGATGAGTCTGGGCACCATCCAGATATCGCAGATCGGGCCTCCAACGAGACCGAACGCGCGCTGGAATTGCGGACTCGAGACCGTCAAAGGAAGCTGGTCTCCAAGATTGATCAGGCGTTGCTCCGTATTGAAGACGGCACCTATGGATATTGTGAAGACACGGGTGAACCCATTAGCCTGAAGCGGTTGGATGCCAGGCCGATCGCAACGCTTTCGATAGAAGCACAGGAACGCCATGAACGGCGCGAGAAGGTTTACCGCGACGACTGATTGCTTTCTTTTAAGTAAGCAGAGAAAAGGCGGGCTCCGAGAAGCCCGTCCTTTTTTTGTCTAAATGCAGATGATCAGAATGGCATGAGAATGTCGAAGACCTGCTGACCGTATCGTGGCTGCTGGACATCGGTGATCTGACCTCGTCCACCATAGGAGATGCGCGCTTCAGCAATCTGGGTATGCGCGACCGTGTTTGAAGCGGTGATGTCTTCAGGACGGATGACGCCGGACACTAGCAATTCGCGCACTTCAAAGTTCACCCGAACTTCCTGGCGGCCTTCAATTACCATGTTTCCGTTTGGCAGGAGCTGGGTTACGACCGCGGCGACGGTGAGATCAATTTCTTCTTTGCGATCTACTTTGCCTGTTCCAACACTGGAGCTTGCACTGTCCAGATCAGCTAGTGATCCCGCGACGACAGCGGCAGGCAGCACTGAGTCAAGGGCGGCTTCATACCCGAAGAAGCTATCCAGACCTGCGTCCTCGCTATTGGTGCGGGTGCGGCTGGTTTCATTGTCGACCGACGCTTCGTCTTCAATGTTGATGCGGACAGTCAGAATGTCCCCAATTCGTGACGCTCGTTGGTCCTTGAAAAAGGCGCGGGCGCCGGAACGCCAAAGTGAATTGGGTTGGTAAGAAGCTCGTTCCGGTGTTGGCATGGGCAGTGAAACCGGTTGGTAGCCTGGTTGTGCGGTTGGATTGGCAATGGAGGAGAGGGCAGGTGCCGCGCCAACATTGGACAACCGGTCAGCTACAGCGCACCCAGAAACAGCCAGGGCAATACAGCTTAAAGCGATAGCTTTGGACAGGAGTTTCTTTGATGTTTGGGTCATAGGAAACGCCTTTCTTATAGAGTTTTTCATTTAAGGGAGCTCACGCGGATAGGACCAACAGGTGCAATCTGAGCCTCATTGGCCCCTGTTACTTCAACCTCAATGGTGCGGTGGGAACGGAGATTCACGATCTTGATACCTTCACCAAGGGCCCCATCTTCCAAGGCACGGCCCCGTGTTGACAGGCTCATGTTCGCCAGTTTGTAGGTTACAGAAACGATTGATCCCTTTTCGACGAGGCGTGGCGGTTCGACATCGCTGCTACGGACCGGCTCACCTGGGCGCAAGCTTCTGCGAGGTGTGAAGCCGATCAGATCCGATGTGTCATCGATAATGTTCTGTGAGACGCGGGTGGCGGGCACGCGCACCCAATCAAGATCGGTTTCAGTAATTTCATCACCCGGGCTCATGCGGTGTGTGAGTACAGGGATATCCAGAGCCGGATAGGCCCGGCCGTTCACGCGGAATCTTTGGGCGTTCTCAACATCGGCCGGCACGCGAACAATGGCACGGAAACGTCCGCTGCGATTGTCAAACGCGACCTGTTCTACAGAGAGCGAGGGTGTTTCATCGGTGGTAACCATCAGCCGGTCAGCGCCGTTTGTGAGAACCACTTCAACCACGCCTTTGGCAGCGATGGAGGGTGCTTCCTCGGCGATCGCGTCGGCGAGTGCGGCACGCGTGATCTCCGGTGCCAGGGGTACGCCAGATCTTGAAACGACGATGCGGGTCAGGCCCTGCGTGTTGCGCCACGCTATGCCGTTCCGACGCGCCACCTGGGAAATGCGAGAGACAGATATCGCGGTGGGTGCGCCGGGACGGGGAGCTGCTGCGATAACAATATCGCTGGCCGTTCCCGCATCGTCGAATAAGTCGCCGAGGGTCACTGTGTCGCCAGTGACGGAGACATGTGGCCGCAGTACGGCTGCCTCGGCTTGAGTTAGAGAAAAGAGGACCCACAATGCGAGCGTCGCATTGATTAAAGCCCAGCTCTGAGAAAAGGAAAGCCGCGTCATGATGGACCTGCTTTTAACTTTCTATCGTTAGCGGAGGTTTGAGGTCACCGACAGCATTTCGTCTGTCGCGGTGATCATCTTCGCGTTCATTTCATAGGCACGCTGTGCGGTGATCAGGTTGGTGATCTCAGCGACAGAGTCGACATTTGACGTCTCAAGGTAGCCTTGCAGCAGGGAGCCAAACCCATCTGCCCCAGGCGTTCCCGTTGTCGGTGTGCCACTGGCGGCTGACTCCATGAATAGGTTGTCACCAAGCGGATCGAGACCAGCCGGGTTTTGGAAAGCAGCCAGTTCCAGCTGTCCAACGGTCTGCGGGTCTGTCTGTCCGGCGAGTGTTACCTGGACAAGGCCTTGGGAGTTGATCGAAACGTCAATCGCATTGGAAGGGATGGTAATGCCCGGCTGGACCGTATATCCGTCCGTCGTCACCAACTGACCGGTTGCGCTGGTGCTAAAATTGCCTGCGCGTGTATAGGCATCGTCACCAGTTGGCATCTCGATGCGGAAATAGCCGCGTCCTTGCACAGCAAGGTCATAGTCATTCTCTGTAATGTCGAGATTGCCCTGCGCTGTAATGCGCGTCACGGCTGCTGTGCGGACACCCATGCCGACCTGAATCCCAGCGGGGACGATGGTTCCTGAATCCGAGGATGTTGAGCCGACGCGCTTCAGGTCTTGATACATCAAGTCCTGAAATGTGGCCTTCTGGCGTTTAAAGCCTGCTGTGCTCATGTTAGCGACGTTATTCGAGATCACCTCGACATTGAGCTGCTGGGCCATCATGCCTGAGGCGGCGATGCTAAGCGACTGCATGGGGTTGATCCTTTCTCTTGCCTTGTTTTGTAGGCGCTGTTGACTAGTTGACCTTAGCCAGTGTGGAAATGGCCTGACGCTGGAGTTCGTCGCTCTTTTCGACAATCTTGTTTGCGCTCTGATAGGCCTGCATGACTGAGATCATGTGGGTCATTTCCAGGATGGGTTGAACGTTTGAGCTTTCGACGGCACCCTGGAGCACATTCACATTTTGAAGCGGAATTTCAGGCTCTTCTGTCTTGAGCAGAGTGCCTCCTGCTTTCTGAAGCTTCCGTTCTTCGTCAAAAGTGACAAGGCTCAAACGGCCTTGAGCACCCTGGTCTGTCGAAATTGTGCCATCACCGGAGATCAGTATTTGTCCGTCTTCGGGCCCAAATGTGAAGCCTGCGCCGGCTGCTGAGAGAACAGGGTGGCCGTCCCGTGTGACCAGGCGGCCCTGGGCATCTAGTTCGAAGGCTCCGTTGCGTGTGTAGCGGGTGCCTTCTGGTGTATCGATTTTGAAGTAGCCCTCGCCGGAAATCGCGACATCGAGTGGATTCTCAGTGATTTCCATCCTGCCCTCACGCAGGTCGCGATGCATGCCGAAGTCTTGCACAAAAGAAATCGTGTCGTTCGGGCTGTCCTCAGATGCTGTTCTGGACAGGTATTGTTCGAATATCGGCTGCTCGGCTTTGAAACCGTTCGTGTTGATGTTCGCGAGGTTGTTCGCGATGATCGACATTTCTCGCCGGAGCGCCATCTGTCGGGTCATCCCGATCAGGAGAGCGTTTTCCATCTGTTTCGTCCGTCTCTTGTTTGCGATGGCAATTTGCCGCCGCTGGAAGCTTTCGCTCCCGTTTCCCGGTGAAGCTCATTGCATCGCCTGTGCCAATCGAAAAAGTCTTCATAATCAGTAACTTAGAGGTTTTTCCAGGCGGCAGGCCCAGCCGGAGGGCAGAGGTTGCCCGGCAAAACTTGCCTTTCATTGCAAGTCCTGTGGATGAGTTAGGGGAGCGGCAACGCTTCGTTAACCACCATCGGCGAGTATTTGTCTCTGATTGCAAGATCTCACAACCGTTTGTTAACGGAGTCGAGAACGAGGGATATGAGGCTATGAGCGATACGGATGCCGACATCGACTTCGAAGAAGGGGACGATGAAGAAGGCGCAAAGAAGAAGATGAGCGGTAAGGTCATCGTTCTTTACATTGCACTTCCTGCACTTGTCGTGATCGGAGCCATTGTTGGTGCGCTGTTTGCCTTTGGTGTTTTTGGTGGTGGTGATGAGCAAGAGATGGCTGATGTGGAAGAGGTGGCGGAGCCACCTGTTTTCTATGACATGCCTGAGTTTCTTGTGAACATCAGCACTGACAGTGGTCCAACCCGTTATCTCAAAATGCGCGTGTCGCTTGAAGTTCCCAACGCGGAAATTCTTGCGGAGATAGAATTGTTGATGCCACGAATTGTAGATGGGTTTCAGGTCTATTTGCGCGAGCTGCGTCCGGAGGATCTGGATGGCTCAGCGGCTATTGTTCGCATGAAAGAAGAATTGCTTCGTCGCCTCAACCTGGCTGTTGAGCCGCATGAGGTGCGTGACGTCTTGTTCAAGGAAGTTGTGGTGCAGTAATGCGCTTCGCTTCAGATATTGGAGACCGCCATGGCGGATGACGAAGATCTGGATCAGGACGAGATGGCTGCTGCCTGGGAGGCGGAAGCCGGGGACGACGATGAAGCAGATGCCGATGGAGGCGGTGGCGATGATGATGCCATGGCCGAAGAATGGGCGGCGATGGCCGACGATGACGATGGTGCGTCTGAGCTTGAAGCAGACGGAGCGTCTGAGCGTGTTCTGAACCAGGATGAAATCGATAGCCTGCTTGGGTTTGAAGTCGATGAGAATGATGATGGGGAACGGACTGGTATCCGCGCGATCATCAATTCAGCGTTGGTTTCTTATGAGCGGCTGCCGATGCTCGAAATTGTTTTTGATCGCCTAGTGCGGTTGATGACGACGAGCTTGCGCAATTTCACATCGGACAATGTGGAAGTCAGTCTGGACAATATTTCGTCCATTCGTTTTGGCGACTATCTGAACTCCATTCCTCTTCCTGCTATTCTCTCCGTTTTTCGGGCGAAAGAATGGGACAATTACGGTCTCTTCACCGTTGACTCCAATCTGATCTATTCGATCGTTGATGTTCTGCTTGGCGGGCGTCGCGGTACGGCTGCCATGCGTATCGAAGGTCGCCCCTATACAACGATTGAGCTCAATCTTGTCGAACGGATGATTGAGGTGGTGCTGGATGACGCGAAGGCGGCATTTGAACCTCTATCGCCAGTGACATTCGAACTTGATCGCATGGAGACTAACCCACGCTTTGCCGCCATTGCGCGTCCTGCCAATGCGGCGATCCTGATTAAGCTCCGTATTGATATGGAAGATCGGGGCGGGCGTATTGAAATGCTCCTGCCATACGCAACACTCGAACCCATTCGCGAACTCCTCTTGCAGATGTTCATGGGTGAAAAATTCGGTCGTGATTCCATTTGGGAAGGCCATTTGGCGACCGAGCTCTGGTCAACCAAAGTCCAGATTGATGCTGTTCTTGACGAGCAGCAGATGACTCTGGGCGATGTAATGGGTTTTGAGGTTGGACAGACGCTCATGCTCAATGCATCGCCTGACTCCACAGTTGATATGCGGTGTGGCGATATTCCTCTGATGAAGGGCAGAATGGGGCGTACTGGCGGCAATGTTGCCATTCGTCTTACACAAGGTGTGCCAGACGTTCTGAATTCGGTTTTTGCAGAGTCCGAACCTGATGAGGCAGAGCAATGATGAATATCCCAACAGATCTTTTGCTCGACGGATTGGTCGCCGTTTTGCTGGGTGCGACCATTTTTTACTGCGCCATGCTTGACCGGAAACTCAAAGCCCTTCGGTCCGGACAGGACGGATTGAAGCAAACGATAGATCAACTCAACACTGCTACGTCACGGGCTGAAATCAGCATCTCGCAGATGAAGCAGGTGAGTGGCGAGCTTGATGATGGTCTTACGCAGCAGATGCGTGATGCACGTGCTCTGGCTGACGAACTCTCCGTCATGGTGGCGTCCGGGAGCAAGGTGGCCGGCCAGCTCGGAACAGGGCGCTCGCGTGTGTCGCAATCGACGCCAATACCAGCTGCCCTTAAACCCCGTGAGCGGGAAAAGCACGTGCCTATGCCGTCAGCTGAGGTTGGTATGACGCCGGCAGACGCAGGACGGCTCGAAGATGGCCTCAATCAAACCCTTCTGGATGCACTCAAACGCGCTCGGTAGTATCTTATGACATCCCACGTTTCCAAAGTTCCACAGGTTCGCTTGCTACCATCTTTGATGGTCTGCGCGGCCGCGTTGTTGGGCTTGAAGTTGATTTCTATCGGTGTTGGAGTTGATGCGTTGTTGAGTGGCGTTCAACCTGCATATGCGGAGGAAGATGCAGCGGCAAACGCCGAAACGACTGAAGAGGCGGAGGCTGGTGGCGAAGCGAGCGCAGAGTCCGAAATTGTGGAAGCCGACCCGTCGGAGCGTCTCGCGCCCGAAGACTTTGATCGTCCGTCAAATTCAGAACAGAACGTCCTTCGCAGTTTGAGCCAGCGCCGAAAAGCACTGGATATGCGGGAGCGGGATATTCAGATGCAGGCCAGATTGCTTGAGGCATCTGAGCGTCGGGTCCAGGCACGCATTGATGAGCTCAAGGAAATAGAAGGACGCATCGAGGTATTGTTCGGCGTACAGGAAGAAGCGCAGGAGCAGCAGTTAGCGTCGTTAGTGACCATGTATTCCAACATGAAACCAAAGGATGCCGCCCGGATCCTGGGGCAACTCGACATGGATGTGTTGATCCAGGTTGTGCGGCGCATGAGTGAACGCAAAATGGCTCCCATTTTGGCGGCGATGGACCCAATTGCGGCGCAGGAACTGACTGTTGAATTGGCAACCGGCGGGGCTATTCCCTCCGAACTGGACATGACATCTCTGCTGGAAGAAGCGCCAGCGCTGCCGTGATCCCTAAATTGCCATTTAGTTGAGCTTAAACCTTCAAAAACCCTCAGAAACCTGCCGAAAACCCGGTCATTCTTAACGGCACCTTTACTGGGCCTTGTCTAGGCTGCCTTTAGGTGTGGAGTGCGCGGTGTAGTTTCGCAAATCTCTCGGTTTCCGGGCATTCTTAGGGCTTGGGCGGGAGTGATTCGGGGTCGGGTCGCGAAACAGACGGCGCTAATGAGCCGGGCAGGCAAACGTGGCAGCGAGTGATCAAGATCATAAAGCCAGCGTCGCGCTGATGGATGGGCAGGGGCAAATTGCTGCTGTGCCCGCGTCGACCAGTGCTGACAGCACGCACACGTTGCAGCTTTCGCTGTTCTTGATGCTGCTCACCTTTTTCTTTGTGCTTACTTCGGGCTCGTCTTTTGATGAACAGCGGGTTGGGCCTGTGATTGGCGGTATTCAGGACGCCTTTGGTGCCTTAAATGCAGGGACCGTTGATCAAACCGGCCGCCTTAGCGGTGGCACATTGCCCGTATTGCAGGATGGGTCACAGCCGGCGTCAGGTGATTTTTCAAATGCAGTGATTGCTGCTTTCTCAGACGTCGGGGGGCAAGAGAGCGTCCTGACTGGTGGGTCACTGGATCTTACGCTTGATGTCTCAGTGCTTTTTGTTGAGGGCGCCGCTGCCATTCGCGCGGATAAGCGCATGTTGTTTGCGGCGCTGGGTGCAGCGCTTGCTGACGGTTCCAAGGATAGGCATGTTGCGATCCTTGTTCCTGCCGCATCCCAAAATAGATTAGATGTTCGCCGCGCCGCTTCGGTGGCTCGACTGTTGTCAGTTGCAGGCACGCCGGAAGGCCATCTTGCTGTCGGCGTTACTGATGCGCGGCGCGATTTTGTGAGCTTCCGGTTCTTCACCCTTCCGGAGGCATCATCGTGAACGCCTCGGAACAGGCCCTCAATGAAACCCAGAGCGAAGGTTCCCTTTGGCTGGTTACGTTCGCTGATCTGACGGCCATTCTCGTAGCCTTTTTCGTGCTGATTTATGCCATGTCGTCGCCGCTTAGCGGACGCGGTGATGGGAGTGTTGTTGGTGGACCGGGTGTCTCTGCTGTTGACCAGACGGCCCATCAGCGGAACGCCCGCAGCATTCAAACCTCTTCGCTGCCGACATTGACGGTCGACTATCTCGCTGCTGTGTTCTCTGACCGCGGTCTTGTGCCGCTTGGCGATGGTGGACCTTTGTCGCAACAGGTGGACGGTGGGCGTCTTGTAATCCGCTTTGCTCCGGATTTCGCGTTTGCTTCTGATGGGAGCGCATTGAGACCTCTGGCAAGTGGTGTGATGGCAGACCTCTCCCGTATCCTGTCAGGTGTCGCTAACCCAATCAGCGTCATGTCTTCGGTGCCATCAGAAGATTGGACACTTGCGTTTGATCGTGCAGATAGCGTCGCAGCCGCCCTTCGACAAGCAGGGTATTCACGGTCTATTGAGCGTTTTGTCACGCCAGGGCTCGCAGACGACGCATTGCTACTGATCATAAGCGATCAGCGGGGAGGCAGAACCTAATGCACCCCGTATTTTTGTCTTTCTTCCAACGGTCGCTTGTTGCGCTTGCGTTGCTCTCAGGTAGCCAGATTGCACCTGCTAGCGCGGCTGATGATGTTCGATTGTCGGGGGCTGAGAAAAATGGCTTCGGTCGCCTGGTGTTCTCTTGGCCAGATACCGGATTGCCAGAAGATCCAACGGTACCGGATGCCAGATTGCCCGGGTATGAAACTCTCGTTTCCGCCGGTGTGCTGGTTGTCGCTTTTGAGCGGCCCCTAGAGATTGATATTGATGACTTGTTGCGTCGGATGCCGCGATATCTTGCGCTGGTTCGCATGGATGGGGATGATCGCACATTACGAATGGCGATGAAGGCGGACTTCAAGATTCACGCCAGAAAAGCGGGGCATGAGCTTTACATTGATTTGCTGGCACCTGGTTGGGCCGGTGATCCACCGCCGTTGCCCGCGGATGTTGTCGCGCGTATTGCGGAAGAGGAACGAGAATTACAGGCGCGGGCCGCTCAATTCGCGGAGCTTGGACCACAAGCCTTGGAGATTGTGGAGGACCTGCCGCGCGTGGCATTGCGTGTCGGCGAGCAGCCAAGCTTTACACGTCTGGCGTTTGACTGGGACCGTCCGGTTCTTTATTCGACAGCCTTCAGAGACAACCGGATCACAATCACGTTTGACCAGATCGCAGATCTTCCTCTGGCCGCACTTCGCGTTGATCCGCCAGCTTATGTCAAATCTGCGCGCGCGGAGAAATCTGGTGGTCGACTTACGGTGTTTGTTGAGACCGAACCGGGTGTCAAAGTCCGCGACTTCCGAGAGGACCTAAGTGTGGTGCTGGATGTCGCGCCAGCACGACCGGAAGATGCTCGGCCTATCGCTTCGACAGCCCCAACACCTCTGCTCCCTGTTCCTAGCAGGGCACCGACAGAGCGGATTGAAGAGCCGGAGAGCCAGAGAGCAGCAGCGGCACAAGAAGCTGCAGCAGCGGAAACCGCGGGTGAAGAAGCGCCAGCGTTGGCGTCGGCTCCTCCAGAGCAAATGGTTCCCAGTATCCCCACCGCCGAGCAAACTGCTGCTGAGCCGACAATTGTTGCCGAGGCAGAAGATTCCCTGTTGGAAGATAGCTCAAAGTCAGACGGTGCAGAGGCGCTTACCTCCACATATCCGAATCCGACCGAGATTGATCAAGCTGCGCTTCCTGTTACCTCCGACCTTACTGAGCGCAGCATTCGCCTGACATTCCCTTGGGTAGAACCAACCAAAGCGGCGATCTTCCAGCGGGATAATCGTGTTTGGATGGTTTTTGATCGCGAAACAGACTTTAACCTGTCTGACCTTGGGCCGGTGGTCCGAGAACGACTTGGCGATCCAGAAATTGTCGAACTTGATGGGGCGAGTGCTCTTCGTTTTGCACCGCCTGAACGGGTGCTCATTACCGCAGGCGAGCGTGACAATCGTTGGATTGTGACTCTGGGCGACATGATTGTTGAACCAACGAGGCCAGTTGGGATAACGCGCGCATGGAGTGCAACAGGCGAACCGCAGGTGCTTTTTGATGTGGAGAGCGTTGGAAGTATTCATTGGGTTCGTGATCCTGTGGTCTACGATACGATTGCAATTGTTACAGCCAAAGGACCGCCACAGGGGCTTCTTGCGCCGCGCAATTTTGTTGAGTTTGAGGCTCTGTCTACCGCACAGGGACTAGCGTTCGTGTCACGGGCAGATGATCTCTATGTCAGCGAGACCCCGCGTGGTGTAACTGTTTCGCGGGGGTCTGGTTTGACGCTTTCTGCAGCCGATGGCCCCGACTATTCCGGCAGCGCTCCGACGGCCTCTCGTGTAGGTGATCCGTCCGCACCCGGGCGCATGGATTTCGAGCGGTGGCGCTATTCACCAGGCAGGAATTTCATCGAGCGCAAACAGTTCCACCAACGCACTGTGGCACTTGCTGAAGAGGACGATGTTGCCGAAGCACGCATAAAATACGCAAAATTCCTTTTGAGCTATCGCCTCGGGACTGAAGCCTACACCATGTTGCAGGGTGCAGTGCTGGCGTCTGAGACGCTGGAAAATGATCCTGGCTTCCGTGCACTTCGCGGTGTTGCGCAGATCATGATGGCGCGGCCAGAAGAAGCTATTGCAGATCTGGCTTTTCCCGCGTTGGATGGTGATCCACATTCCTCGCTCTGGCGGGGTGTGGCCTACGCGGAATTGACCCAGTGGGCGGATGCGCGTCTGGCTTTCGAACAGGCAGAGAAAGCTTTTGAGATTTATGGGCCTGATTTGCAGGCGCTGTTTAGGATGAAGGCCGCAGAGGCTTCGTTGGCGACGGGTGATCTTGGCAGTGTCGAATTCAATCTAGATCGGATCCCAGCTGGTGCTGACAATGGCCGCTGGGTAGAGCAAGCCGCACTCACTCGTGCGCGTCTCTTCGAAGCATTTGGACGGGCCGACGAAGCTCTGGAGATATATGATCAACTCCTGACGTCTGACCAGAGGGCCATACTTGCTCGTGCGCGATTTGCGCATGCCAATCTCCGGCATGAACTGGGTGCAATGAGTGACGAAGAGCTCACCAATGAACTACACGCCCTGCGACTGGTTTGGCGCGGCGATGATCTTGAGCTTGCTGTTCTTGAACGGCTAGGCAGTTTGTTGATTGCGAAGGGCGAAGTTGCAGAGGGCCTGGAAATCTGGCGAATGGCCGTTGGAACCTTCCCGGAAACCGAACGGGCGCGCCGGGTTGCTTCTGCCATGACAGAGACTTTTACTGATCTTTATCTGGACGGCGGCGCTGACGATATGGATCCGGTTGACGCACTCTCCATCTACTATGAATTCCGGGAGCTGACGCCGATTGGCCGACGTGGCGATGCGCTTATTCGCAATCTAGCCGACCGGATGGTTGAGGTTGATTTGTTAGACAAGGCGGCGACACTGCTCCGACATCAGGTGGACAACCGGCTCCGTGGAACAGCGCAGGCACAGGTTGCCGCGAAACTTGCTTTGATTGAGCTCATGAACCGCCAGCCCAACGCGGCGCTTCGGGCTATTCGTTCGACCAAACAGGTGCGGCTGCCAAAAGACCTGACACACAAACGCCGACTGCTTGAGGCACGGGCTTTGACCGACCTTGGGCTATACGACCATGCATTGGATCTTCTTTCAGAAACGGAAGGGGAGGGCGTGGCTGATCTGGTCGCGAATATTCACTGGGAGTCACAGCAGTGGGCGGTCGCTGCCACCAATTTCGAAACTGCGCTTGGTGAGCGCTGGCGCGACCCGCTTCCTCTGACCGAAGACGAACGGTTTCAGGTTTTGCGTGCTGCCATTAGCTTCTCGTTGGATGATAACGCCATCGGATTGGAGCGGATGCGAGCAAAATTCGGTGACTTCATGAGCGCGAGTCCGGATGCAGCGGCATTTGCTGTGGTCACTGATCCTATTCAAACCAATGGTGTGGCCTTCCGGGATCTTGCTCGTAGTGTTGCGTCAATCGACACTTTGGACAGTTTCGTTCAGAGCATGGAAGGCAGTTTCTCAGAGCCTTTGGATGGCGCAGGCGCAGCCATCAATTGAGTGCATTATTGCTGCGTGTAGAAGTGGCACTAGCATTTAAATTATCTAGTCCCGTTGATAACTCAAATGCCACCCCGGACGCGTTAGCGATCTGGGATCTATAGGACATTTCGATGTAGGTGTGAGTCAGTTTGGACCTGGCTCGGGGGCCGGGGTGCTGTCTTTTCTGCAGATGCTTTATGTACCGAAGCTCTGAACAAGTGATCCCGTAATCAAGTGCCAGCCGTCGACAAGCACAAAGAAGATGAGCTTGAAGGGCAGGGAGATAATGATGGGCGGCAGCATCATCATGCCCATGGACATGAGGACTGAGGCGACAATCATGTCGATGACGATGAAGGGGACAAAGATAAGAAACCCGATCTCAAAAGCGCGCTTCAACTCACTGATCATGAAGGCAGGAACGACGACCTGAAAAGGAATGTCTTGCTGTTCTTCAACAGCAGGTGTTTTTGACAGGTCCATGAAGAGTTGCAGGTCTTTGTCTCTTACCTGGGTCAGCATGAATTCCTGAAACGGCTTGGAGGAAACACTCAGCGCTTCACCCATTTCGATTTCTTCGTTGATGAGCGGTTGAATGCCGGTCTCGTAGGCTGTTTCGAAGACCGGAGCCATAATAAATGCGGTCAGGAACAGAGCGAGGCTGATGATCACTGAGTTAGGTGGTGATTGTTGTACGCCCATCGCGGTTCTCAGAAGTGATAGAACCACTACGATGCGTACGAAGGAGGTGATCATGATCAGAATCGAGGGAGCGAGACTGAGCACCGTGACGAGTGCGATGATCTGAACAACGCGCTCTGTGAGGCCAAAGCCTTCCGAGAAATCTACATTGATGGTTTCTGCTGAGGCAGGGAGGGCTGACAGCATGAAGACCGCCAATCCTGCGAGAGCTGCAAGTACCAGATGCTTTTGACTTGGGGAGAAAATCACGCGCGGCGCTCCTTCAGGAGAGAGACCACCTTTTGCATCTGATCTGTTACAGGGCCGGTAAGAGCTGACGCATTGAGAGGTTTGGCGTCAGCTGTCGCTTCGACCGCCAGTTCCTCCTTAGCTGGAAGCCCTGCTTCCAGAATGGTGTCCTGATCTCCTAGGAGGAGGAGATGTTCCCTGTCGTCATGTCGCACGATCACAAGCTTGCGTTTGGGATCAATAGCGAGCGTTTCGGTAACCGCGAGGCGCTTGTTCATAGATGTTTGGCGACCTGTCGGTACCAGGCCGAAGCGCCGGGCGCACCAGGCGCAGGCAACAATGAGACCAACAACAAAGATGAGTGCTGATGCGAAGCGGAGTATTTCGCTGAGTTCCATGAACTTTCCCCAAAAGACCTTGGCATCTCTCGGCGACGAAACTGGTTAACAAGATCGCCGACTCTGTGCCGTAACTGGGCAGATGTTGCCGGGTTTATGCTTAAGAACGGGTTAAGCTCTTCAGAATGTCCTGTAGATACAGTGGTTGGGAGATTTCGGACCTTTAGCCTGTGGGAAACCAATTAAGGCAAAATTTACCTAGTGGCGCGAAACTGCTCTTAACGAACGACGCAAGGATTGCATCTGTTCGCGATTTCTCACTCGCGTGATCCCAGAAAGGGTTGCAGCACGCGGCAACCCGCACCTTATGGTGTATGATCAGGACACGCGCTCATGTTTCTTGGTGACTCCCCCATCTTCTCGATGATGAAGGAACGCATGCATTGGCTGTCGGACCGGCAGCGGGTGATTGCAGAGAATGTCGCGAATGCAGATACCCCCAATTACATTGCCAAAGACCTATCCGAGCCTGACTTTGGTGCGATGCTGCGGACACGCTCATCACGGCCGGTACTGACGGCAACTCGGACAGACGGCGATCACCTGAGCGCTAATGGCAGCACAGGCGGTAGCTCATCGGCCTATGTCCGAAGCCCGGATTTTGAAACCACACCGACCGGGAACGCAGTGGTGCTGGAAGAACAGATGATTAAAGCCGCCCAAAACCAGATGGATTACCAGACGGTGACCGGTCTCTATTCGAAGAGCGTCGGCATGTTGAAAATTGCCCTGGGTAAGGGCTGAGCGTATTTGAGGAGAGCAGGCTATGGATCTTGTGAAATCAATGATGATTGCTGCTTCTGGCATGCGGGCCCAAAGTGGTCGCATGCGGGTGTTGGCGGAGAATATTGCTAACTCACAATCCGCCGCGACGACGCCGGGCGCAGAACCTTACCGTCGGCAGATCGTGACGTTTGAGAGTGAACTAGACCGTGAGCTTAATGCTCGTGTTGTGAAGGTTGGGAAACCGGTCGCCGATAAGTCCGATTTTGAGCTGAAATATATGCCAGGCCATCCAGGGGCTGATGAGAATGGCTATGTGCAGATGCCAAATGTGAATGGGCTGGTTGAGTCCATGGATATGAAAGAGGCGCAGCGCTCTTATGAAGCGAACCTCAATATGATCCAGGCATCGCGGCGGATGATGTCTCAGACACTCGAATTGCTTCGTCGTTGAACCTAAGGCCAATTAGAGGAAAGACGTCATGACTGTTCCTGCTTCTGTTGCACTCAATGCCTATACGAACGCTGTCAAACAAGCGACTGATGCGGGTGGTGCCAATGATGTTGCAGCCAGTGCCGGGTCCGCCCAAGGTGGCTTTGGTGACATGCTCAAGGGTGTTGTGGAAAGCATGGCTGCGACGGGCATTAACGCTGAGCAGCAGGCCGCGTCAGCGGTTGCTGGAACAGCGGATGTAGTTGATGTGGTGACAGCGGTTTCCGAAGCTGAAGCGACCTTACAGACTGTTGTTGCGATCCGCGACAATGTGATCACGGCCTACCAGGAAATTATGAAGATGCCGATCTAACGGCACTTATTGAGGAGAGCAGGGGATGACTGGACCGGAAGTTTTGGATGTTGGACGTGAGGGCATTGTTGTGCTGCTCAAAGTCTCGTCTCCTCTTATGCTCATTGGACTGGGTGTTGGCCTCGTCATTGCGCTCTTCCAGGCGCTGACGCAGATCCAGGAAATGACACTGGTTTTCGTGCCCAAAATTCTCGCGATCTTCATTGGTCTCATCGTGATGCTACCTTTCATGGGCAGCACCTTGGGGGCCTATATGACCTACATTGCAGACCGAATTGTTTCTGGTTGATGTGCGCCTCCTTGTTCCCATTAATGCGGTTGGTGCCAACTCATGAGTTTTGAGCTCGCTCCCACAACTGCCTATGTGTTTATGCTGGTCTTTTCCCGCATAGGCACCATGGTAATGTTGATGCCGGCGCTCGGCGAGTTCAGTGTCTCAAGTCGCGTGAGGTTGACCCTCGCCGTCTTGATTTCAATGGTTTTGATGCCGCTTGTGGCTGATACCTATGGACCGGTACCGGCGACCGTGTCTGGGATCGCTTGGGGCGTTTTCTCAGAAATCGCTGTCGGGTTTCTTATTGGATCGGTTGCGCGCCTGATCATGAGTGCGTTGCAGGTTGCAGGCACAATCATTGCTTTTCAGACCGGGCTTGCTTTTGCGCAGAATGTCGACCCGACGCAGGGCATCCAGAGTGCGCTCGTGGGATCCTTCCTTTCCATGCTCGCGGTGACGATGATTTTTGCGACGGACCTACATTTCCTGCTGATCGCAGCCATGCGAGACAGCTATGTGCTTTTTGAGCCAGGCGCGGGCTTGCCGATTGGTGATTTTGTTGAGACCGCAACGGGTGTGGTTGCCGGGTCTTTCAAACTGGCGGTCCAAATTGCTGCGCCCTTTGTCGTCTTTGGGATGATTTTCTATCTGGCGCTTGGCATTCTTTCCAAACTGATGCCTCAGGTGCAGATTTTTTTCGTGGCGATGCCGGCGAATATTCTGCTGGGCTTTGCGCTGTTTGCGGTGCTCATGGGCGCGATGATGATGTGGTTTCTCACCTTTTTTGAAGAGAGCATGAGTTTGTTCCTGGCCTGAGGGGCTAGGCGCTTCGTGCGAGAGGGTCTATGGCGGATCAAGCCGACGATTCAGAAAAAACCGAAGAGGCGACCTCCAAGAAACTGGAGGACGCCCGAAAAAAGGGTGACATGGCCAAGAGCCAGGAGGTCAACACCTGGTTCATTATGATTGCGACAGCGCTGGTGATCGGGGTTGTGTCAACAAGCGCATCCGGTGACTTCGCACGCGCCTTTACGGTTTTTCTGTCGAACCCGCACGACATTTCTGTTGATCAGAACAATCTCATGTTTGTTTGGCAGCAAATCGGCCTTACGATTCTGAAGATCCTTGCTGTGCCGATGCTGTTGCTCATCGGGGCAGGGGTTGCTGGAAACCTGGTGCAGAACATGCCGGTTTTCTCTACCGAGAATATGAAACCGAAGCTCTCAAAGATTTCACCGAAGGAAGGTCTGAAAAGACTTTTTTCTCCAAAAAGTCTGATGAACTTTACTAAAGGCCTGGTGAAGCTGAGCTTGGTGGCGGTGGCAACTTTTCTCATCGTCTGGCCCATGCGTGATCAATTGCTCATCCTCATGACCATGGATGTGGGGATGTTGCTTCCCTTTGTTCAATCGATCGCGATCAAGATCCTTGCGATGGTGGTTGCTATTATGACCGTGCTCGCTGCGGCTGATTATGTGTTTGAGGTGGCCCAGTGGAACAAGAAACAACGCATGACCGTGCAAGAGGTTAAAGACGAATACAAACAGACGGAAGGCGACCCAACGGTCAAAGCGAAGCTGCGAGCCTTGCGAATGGAACGGGGACGTCAGCGTATGATGTCTCGCGTGCCTGACGCTGCGGTCATTATCACCAACCCGACCCACTATGCTGTCGCCCTGGAATACAGCCAAGGTATGGCAGCTCCGGTCTGCGTGGCCAAGGGGATGGATGCTATTGCCCTTAAAATCAGGGAAATCGGGTCAGAGCATGACGTGCCGATTGTGGAGAGCCCGCCTCTCGCCCGTGCCCTCTACGCATCTGTGGAGTTGGAAGAATCGATACCACCGGAACACTACAAAGCTGTTGCTGAGGTTATTGGCTACGTGATGCGTCTTAAGAGTAAGATGTCCCGCAACTAGCGTGCGCGATGATTCGCTCACGCTAGGGCTTTGATCATGGCCGGATGGAAAAGACCGTCCGGTATCTTGGGATTGTGACCTCGGCAGATAAGATCTGGATAGATGAGCGATACACTGATGGATGGGCCCGGAGCAGATGGAGCTGGGGGCGACGGACCAGTTTCTGATCCGAAGACAGAAATCAGTGGACCTGCGCGTGCCTCTTCTGACAAGGCCGGACTTTCAGACCAGAACCGATGGCGTAACTCGCTGGGGATGGCTGGGCTCATTGGCCTGTTTCTGGCTGGCGCTGCCGGGGGCTTCGTCTTTCTCAATTTGAGCGCTGCCGGGCCGTCTGGCTACTTACTGATCGGCGGCCTGGTCGCTGTGGGCTTTTTCTCAACTGTGGCTCTTATAGCCGGGCGCCCCTCAAGCCCAATTGTGGGGCGCGGCAAAGTTACCGGCGTTGCTGGTCACGCACTGGAAAGCCTGCCTGATCCCTGTCTCGTGACAGATCGGCGCGGGTCTGTCCTGTTTGCAAACCAAGCTTATAGACATCTTGGGCTTGATGCCCATGACCGCCCCATGCCGTTGGAGCGGTTGCTTGCAGGGCAGGCTGGCGTTGATGAGCAACTCTACCAATTGGCGCAGGCTGCCAGATTGGGCTTGGCGGACGAGGAAGAGCTTCGGTTCGTGCCTCCCGCGGGTCAAGGACAGGAACGCGTCTTTAAGGCAGCCGTTCAGCCGCTGACAGGTGCCGCCGCTAAGAGTGGTGCGAGCATCTGGCTTCTAAGAGACATGACCGCTGAGAGGCTTGCGGCGGCGCAAGCTCAAGTGGGGCGCGACAAATATTTGGCCTATCTGGATGATGCGCCCTTCGGCTTTTTCTCTGCGAAGGATTCCGGGCAGCTTGATTATGTGAATCAGATGTTCGCAACGATGGTGGGACGGTCACCGGAAGACCTGGTGTCAGGCAAAACCAGGTTCGGCGACCTTGTTGCTGGTGATGTGAATGCCTTCGTTCAGGAAAAAGACGGAGAAGAAGGAACTCAGGTCATCGATGTTGATCTGACAGGGCCCGAGGGTCCGGTTCAGGTGCGCATTGTGCAGAATTTTGCACCGGCGGTGGATGGAGCGCCCGGTGCGTCACGCTCTGTGGTTATGTTCCGGGAGGAAGAGGACGATACGGAAGCGCATCTGCGGGATGCGGAGATGCGGTTTGCTCGCTTCTTCAATAATGCGCCAATCGGTGTTGCCACGCTGGACAAGGACGGCGTGCTTGGCAGTTCGAATGCCGCCTTTGTGACACTTGTTGGAGGCACGCCGGATGCGGGCAGTCGATTTGCGGACCTGGTCGTTGCAGAAGACCGGGTGGCTCTGAAAGAGTTTCTCGATGGGGCTGTGTCGTCTGGAGGCTCTCGCGGGCCGATTGATCTTCGATTCCTCCAGAAGCAGGGAGAGGAGATTGAGAAGACTGCGCAGCTCTTTGCCAGCTATTCCAATGAGACCGGGGGGCAGCCTTCCATCATTGCCTATCTCATTGACACGAGTGAGCAGAAATCACTTGAGATGCAGTTCGCCCAGTCGCAAAAAATGCAGGCTGTGGGGCAACTGGCAGGCGGCGTAGCGCACGACTTCAACAATCTGCTGACTGCGATTATCGGCTTTTGTGACCTCCTTCTTGCGCGTCATCAGGCAGGTGACCCGAGCTTCGCTGATGTTATGCAGATCAAGCAGAATGCGAACCGGGCTGCGAACCTGGTGCGGCAGCTGCTTGCCTTCTCGCGGCGTCAGACATTGCGGCCGAAGGTCCTGAACCTCACTGATGAGCTGGCGGAGTTGTCCAATCTGCTGAGCCGTCTTCTGGGCGAGACGGTGGAACTTAAGATCACCCATGAGCGGGATCTGGGTCTTGTGAAAGTTGATCAGAACCAACTTGAGCAGGTGGTAATCAACCTGGCTGTGAATGCACGTGATGCTATGGAAGACGGCGGGCGGCTTACTATTCGCACAGCCAATGTCTCAGCTGAAGACGCAAAGGCGCTGGATCATGCGCTGATGCCCCCGGCGGAATATGTGCTTATCGAAGTGACGGACACAGGTTGCGGCATCCCGAAAGAGCATCTGGGCAAGATCTTTGAGCCGTTCTTCACCACGAAAGATGTGAGTAAGGGCACGGGCCTTGGGCTCTCCACGGTCTACGGGATTGTTAAGCAGACCGGCGGCTACATCTTTGCCTTTTCTACTGTGGACAAAGGCACGACCTTCCGTATCTACCTGCCGCGCTATTTTGAAACAGAGGAAGAAGCAGCGGCGAAGGTTCAGGCTCAAGTTGAAGAAACTGCTGCTCCTGACCTTACGGGCAAGGGTACGATCCTGCTCGTCGAAGACGAAGACGCCGTGCGAACCTTTGCTGTCCGGGCGCTCGGCACGCGGGGCTACACGGTCCTTGAAGCTGAGAGCGGGGACGTGGCGCTGGAGATTGTCGACAGCCATGATGGTGCGATTGATCTCGTCGTTAGCGACGTGGTGATGCCCAATATGGATGGGCCGACCATGGTGAAACAGCTGCAGGAAAAACGGCCGGGCACCAAGATCATTTTCATCTCCGGTTATGCCGAAGATGCCTTTGCCAAGAGCCTCGACCCTTCTGTCGATTTCCGCTTCTTGCCCAAGCCTTTCAGCCTCAAGCAGCTCGCTGCGGCGGTGAAAGAGGCGATGGAGTAGGCCAAGCCGCCTTCTCGCGCGATTCTGCTTAACAGAGCGTCTTCCTGTGCATAAACTTGTGGAACAGGTTTAGAACACACTTGAGATATAGCAATAAAATCAATGGCTTAAACTTTTTCTTGCCCATGAGAACAAAAAAGGTACATTTACCTCAATTGCTTCCGCAGAGCCGGTATGAAATAAGGGGATGACGCTTATGGCGCGAGAACAGAAAGAAAACGTAGTCAGCTTGCTTGGCAAGGACAGTATGGATAAGCAAAAAGCTCTGGATGCCGCGCTCAGTCAGATTGAGCGGTCTTTTGGTAAGGGGTCGATCATGCGGCTCGGAAAAAACGAGCAGGTGGTCGAGATTGAGGCGATCCCAACCGGCTCTTTGAGCCTTGATATTGCGCTCGGGATTGGCGGTCTACCAAAGGGCCGGGTGATTGAGGTCTACGGTCCTGAATCAAGTGGTAAAACCACTCTTGCACTTCACACGGTTGCTGAAGCTCAAAAGAAAGAGGGCATCTGCGCTTTTGTCGATGCGGAGCACGCACTGGACCCGGTCTATGCCCGCAAGCTCGGTGTCAATCTGGATGATCTTCTGATCTCGCAGCCTGACACGGGCGAGCAGGCACTGGAAATTGTCGATACGCTGGTGCGATCAGGTGCTGTGGATGTGATCGTTGTGGACTCGGTTGCTGCACTCACGCCTCGGGCTGAGCTTGATGGAGATATGGGCGACAGCTTGCCGGGTCTCCAGGCGCGGCTCATGAGCCAAGCGCTCCGGAAACTGACGGGCTCAATTTCCAAATCAAATTGCATGGTCATTTTCATCAACCAGATCCGTATGAAGATCGGGGTGATGTTTGGCAGTCCGGAAACGACGACAGGCGGGAATGCGCTGAAGTTCTATTCCTCTGTCCGTCTTGATATTCGCCGCATTGGCGCGATCAAAGACCGGGATGAAGTGGTGGGCAATCAGACCCGCGTCAAAGTGGTGAAGAACAAGGTGGCGCCACCTTTCAAACAGGTCGAGTTCGACATCATGTATGGGCAAGGGATCTCTAAAATGGGGGAGGTCGTCGATCTTGGGGTCAAAGCCGGGGTCGTTGAGAAATCCGGCTCCTGGTATTCCTATGACAGCCAGCGGATTGGGCAGGGGCGTGAAAACGCCAAGACCTTCCTGAAGGAAAACCCAGATATGGCACTGGCCATCGAAACAGCGATCCGCGCTGACGCGGGACTTGCCGAAGCACTTGATGTTGGTCCTGACGCGGACGACGACGATGGCATGCCGGAGGAAGTTGCAGGTTAGGTCTGAAACGCCATATTCGACCTGAAAGCGGCGCGCATTTCGGTGGGCGCCGCTTTTTCGTGGGAAATTGGTCGCTGAACCTGATGGGCAAGCGTTTAACAAACCGGGTCAGAAGATGGATCCGGGATGTTGCCAGGCGGTCGCTTTGCTAGACAGGAGCGTCGGTGACCTTTAGAAAAAGAGACCGAATTCCAAGGGTTTGGCGTCATTTTGTCGGCGCTGGACTCCAGTATCAGACGAATGTGAGACCGCAATGACCGGCGTTAATCAGATCCGCGAGACCTTTCTCGACTTTTTTGAGAAGCAGGGCCATACCCGTGTGCCGTCAGCGTCGCTCGTTCCACAGAACGATCCCACATTGCTCTTTACGAATGCGGGCATGGTGCCGTTCAAGAATGTCTTTACTGGCATGGAGTCCCGCGACTATTCCCGCGCGACCTCATCTCAGAAATGTGTGCGGGCGGGCGGCAAGCACAATGATCTCGACAATGTCGGCTACACAGCACGCCACCACACCTTCTTCGAAATGTTGGGGAACTTTTCCTTTGGCGATTATTTTAAAGACGATGCCATTGCCTTCGCCTGGGATCTGATTACCAAAGAGTATGACATTTCAAAAGACCGGTTGTTGGTGACTGTTTTTTCTGAAGATGAAGAGGCACCAAAGATCTGGAAGAAGGTCGCAGGTCTCTCTGACGATAAGATTATCCGGATTTCTACATCGGATAATTTCTGGTCTATGGGTGATACCGGTCCTTGTGGACCCTGTTCTGAAATCTTCTTCGACCATGGCGATAAAGTGCCTGGTGGCCCTCCTGGGAGTCCTGACGAAGATGGGGACAGGTTCATTGAGATCTGGAACTTGGTTTTTATGCAGTTCGATCAGCAGGCGGGCGGTGATCGTATCACTCTTCCAAAACCATCCATCGATACGGGCATGGGACTAGAGCGTATTGCGGCGCTCCTTCAGGGCAGCCATGACAATTACGACACGGACCTGTTCCGGGCATTGATTGAAGCGTCAGCGCATAGCTCCAGTACGGATCCGGATGGGTCTCACAGTGTCAGCCATAGGGTGATCTCCGATCACCTTCGGTCATGCTCTTTCCTTCTCGCAGACGGCGTAATGCCGTCCAACGAGGGGCGGGGTTATGTGCTGCGTCGGATAATGCGTCGCGCCATGCGCCATGCGCAGCTGTTAGGAGTAGCTGAGCCCCTTATGTGGCGGTTGGTGCCGGCACTTATTCACCAGATGGGTGATGCTTATCCAGAATTGCGTCGGGCAGAAGCGCTGATCACAGAGACCTTCAAACTTGAAGAAACACGCTTCCGGGAAACGCTCGCGCGCGGCTTGAAGCTGCTTGACGAAGCTGTCGGTGAGCAAGGCGGGGCAGGCGAACTTCCTGGCGATGTGGCGTTCAAGCTCTACGACACTTATGGCTTTCCCCTGGATCTTACTGAAGATGCCCTGCGCGAGCGCGATATGAGCGTTGATCAGGTGGGCTTTGATGCGGCGATGGAAAAGCAGCGTGCGGCTGCACGTGCCAACTGGTCGGGTTCCGGCGAAGCAGCGACGGAGACACTCTGGTTCGATCTCAAGGAGGAAGTCGGAGCAACAGAATTCCTTGGCTATACGAGCGAAGCTGCGGAAGGAAAGATCGTTGCTCTGGTAAAAGATGGCGAGCGGGTCGACAGCGTTGGTGCTGGTGACGAGGCCGTGGTGGTTGCCAATCAAACGCCTTTCTATGGCGAGTCTGGCGGTCAGGTCGGCGACACAGGCGGAATGTTCACCGGAGATGGTGCTGAGTTCACTGTAACGGATACTCAGAAAAAACTGGGCGACCTCATTGTGCATATTGGCACGCTGACCAAAGGTATGCTTACGGTCGGCGAGGTTGCTGACTTCCGCGTAGACGGTCATTTGCGAACGTCCACTCGCGCGAACCATTCCGCAACCCACTTGGCTCATGAAGCGCTTCGACGGGTGCTGGGCGATCATGTCAGCCAAAAAGGTTCGCAGGTAGGGCCCGACAGGCTGCGTTTTGACTTCTCTCACCCAAAAGCGATGACGTCAGAGCAGATCGCTGAGGTGGAGACAATCGTCAATGAGGAGATCCAGCGTAACAATGAGGTCGTCACCCGGGTGATGACACCCGATGATGCCATTGAGGCAGGTGCCCTGGCGCTCTTTGGCGAAAAATACGGGGATGAAGTTCGGGTCCTGTCCATGGGCTCGCCTCGCGAGGATGGCAACAGTTTCTCTGTTGAGCTATGTGGCGGGACCCATGTTGGACGGGTCGGTGACATCGCTTTGTTCAAGATTGTGAGCGAAGGAGCTGTGGGATCCGGAGTGCGCAGAATTGAGGCACTGACGGCTGAGGGCGCGCGGGCTTACCTCAATGATCAGGAGCGGATTGCTCTCGACGCTGCTGCTGTTTTGAAAATCACGCCTGACCAGTTGAGCGAACGGGTTGCGATACTGGTCGACGATCGCAAACGCCTTGAGCGCGACCTGGCGGACGCCAAGAAGAAACTTGCCATGGGCGGTGGTGGCGCGTCTCCCAGTAGCAGTGCGTCCGAAGTTGAAGAACTTGGTGGCGTGAAAGTGATTGCGCGCGCCATGGAAGGGATCAGCCCTAAGGACTTGCGTGGCATGATTGACGACGCCAAAAAGAATGTTGGGTCCGGCATTGTTGCCCTGATCGCTCTGGGCGAAGACGGGAAAGCTGGCATCGCTGTTGGGGTGACAGATGACCTGACAGACCGTCTTTCCGCCGTTGACCTTGTACGCACGGGTGCAGAGGCTCTTGGTGGTAAAGGGGGCGGTGGTCGGCCTGATATGGCGCAGGCCGGCGGGCCTGACGGCAGCAAGGCGGATGCTGCCTTGGCTGCTATCAAAGAAACTGTAGGTAGTCTTGCCGGAGCAGCTTGATAAACAGCCAGTAGACGGCCCCATGACAGACGACGGTGTCTCGGGTGTGCGCCGGTGGCTCTATATTCTCCTGGAAGCTGGCAAAACGGGTGACCGTCCAAGCGCTATTTTCGATGTGTTCATGGTTGGGCTCATTCTGGCCAACGTAGTAGCGTTTGCGGCAGAGACTGATGTGCGTATCGCAGCCCTCTATGGTGAAGAACTCCGCCTCTTCAACGCTTTCTCGATTACGGTTTTTACCGTTGAATACTTGATCCGGCTTTGGGTTTGCGTAGACCACCCAGCATTTAGAGGTCTGCCCAAATGGCGCGTGCGTTTGGGTTATTCGATGACCGTGCAAATGCTCATCGATCTCATCGTCATTTTGCCCTTCTATTTGAGTTTTCTGTTTGCTGTTGATCTTAGAATATTGCGCATCTTCAGGCTGTTTCGCTTTCTGATGCTCGCCCGCTATTCCCCGGCGCTTTACACAATCGGACGGGTGTTCAAGTCTGAGCGCCGGGCAATGCTTGCTGCTCTCATTGTGATGTCTGGCATGTTGATTTTTTCGGCGACGGGCATTTATTGGCTGGAGCATGAGGCTCAGCCTGAGGCGTTTGGTTCGATACCAATGTCGATGTGGTGGGCGTTGGCGACACTGACAACGGTAGGGTACGGAGATGTCGTCCCCCTCACAACGCTGGGTCGTTTCTTTGGCGGACTGGTGATGATTTTTGGACTTGGCATGTTTGCTATGCCAATTGCCATCGTCTCAAGCGGGTTTGCCCGGGAAATTCATCGACGGGACTTTGTTGTTTCTTGGGGCATGGTGGCGCGGGTGCCGCTCTTTCAGGAGCTCAAACCAACATTGTTGGTGGACCTTGTTGAGTTGCTTGAAGCTCAGGTGATCGATCCGGACGCTGTAATTGCACATAAGGGCGATGTGGCAGACGGGATGTATTTTATCGTCATTGGACGTGTCCGCCTCGATTTTGACGAACGATCGGTGGAGCTTGGGGAGGGCGAGTATTTTGGCGAGATGGCCCTGTTGGATGACCGGCGTCGTTCGGCTGACATTGTTACCCTCAGCCAGGCGCACGTTCTAAAACTTGATGCGCGCAGCTTCCGCGAGTTTATCGGGCGACATCCTGAAGCACGGGTACGGTTGCTCGACGCGATTCGCGCGCGCAATCTCTCGTATGGTGCGACTGATGAGCTTGAGCGTGAAATTGAGGAAGAGAAAAAGGACCTTTAGGTCGCGGTTTCTTTGACCTCAAATTCCCTTGGACATGGCCTTGTCGAGGTTCTCTGCAATCTTGTCGAGGAAGCCGGTCGTTGAGAGCCAGTTTTGTTCTGCGCCAACGAGGAGTGCCAGGTCCTTGGTCATATAGCCGCTTTCCACTGTGGAAACGCAAACCTGTTCGATCAGGGCGGCGAACTTTCCAAGCTTCTCATTGCCATCCAGATTTGCGCGGTGCTTCAGACCGCGGGTCCAGGCAAAGATTGATGCGATGGAATTGGTTGAGGTTTCTTCGCCCTTTTGGTGGTTTCTGTAGTGACGGGTCACGGTGCCGTGGGCCGCTTCTGCTTCCATGGTCTTCCCGTCAGGTGTCATCAGTACACTGGTCATGAGGCCAAGGGAGCCAAATCCCTGGGCGACCGTATCGGACTGAACATCGCCGTCATAATTCTTACAGGCCCACACATAGCCGCCATTCCATTTCATGGCAGATGCGACCATGTCATCAATCAGGCGGTGTTCGTAGGTGAGGCCTTTCTTGTCGAACTCTTTTTTGAATTCCTTGTCGAAGACTTCCTGGAACAGATCTTTGAACTGTCCGTCATAGGCTTTCATGATCGTGTTCTTGGTGGACAGATAGACTGGGTAGTTGCGATCGAAGCCATACTTCATGCAGGCGCGGGCAAAGTCGCGAATGCTGTCATCCAGGTTGTACATGGCCATGCTGACGCCTGATGAGGGAAAGTCATAGACTTCTCGTTCAATCGTGTCGGACCCGTCAGAGGCCTCCCATTTGATGGTGAGCTTGCCAGCACCTGGCACCCGGAAGTCCGTCGCGCGATATTGATCACCAAAAGCATGACGCCCGATGACGATCGGCTCTGTCCAGCCTGGCACAAGGCGCGGGATGTTGCGGCAGATGATGGGCTCGCGGAAAACGGTGCCGCCAAGAATATTCCGGATGGTGCCGTTCGGCGACTTCCACATTTTCTTCAGACCAAACTCTTCGACGCGGGCTTCGTCTGGCGTGATGGTGGCGCATTTGACGCCTACACCGTATTTCTTGATAGCTTCAGCAGAATCGATGGTGACCTGGTCATCGGTCTCATCGCGATATTCCATGCCCAAATCGTAATACTTGAGGTCAATGTCCAAATAGGGGTGGATCAGCTTCTCTTTGATGAAGGTCCAGATGATGCGGGTCATTTCATCGCCGTCGAGCTCAACGACGGGGTTTTCCACCTTAATTTTGGACATGCGTACGGACCTCTTGTGCCATTGCGATCGCAGCAGATGCCCGAATGGCTGGACGGGCGCTGCTTTCCGTTCCTGATGAACGGGATGGGAGACGCCAGCACTCGCAGAATCGGGGGCAAAAGCGCGTCTCACCTTTAGCTCTCGTATAACACTTGAGCCACGTTGATAAAAGCACGCCAATCTCTTATCACCCCTTAATATCCCTCAATTCTGGGGGAGATGAAGGTGATGTGACATGGCAGGAACCGACCGTTCCAAGGCGAACGCTACGGCAGGGCTTCCCCCGGCGCCGGCGATTATTCTGGTGCGCCCGCAATTGGGTGCGAACATTGGCGCGTCTGCGCGGGCAATGCTGAACTTCGGGATCACGGAGTTGCGACTGGTTGCTCCGCGTGACGGCTGGCCAAACGAGCATGCGCTCAAAGCAGCCTCTGGTGCAGTTGAGTTGATCGAGAACGCTCAATTGTTCGATACGGTGCCTGAGGCGATTGCAGATCTGGACTATGTGCTTGCGACCACGGCTCGTCCGCGTGACATGGTCAAGGAGGTCTATACGCCAGAAGAGGGCGCTGGACGGCTCAAAACAGCCCTGTTGGAGGGTGGGCGGCCCGGTGTCTTGTTCGGTGCTGAGCGTGCGGGGCTTCACAATGACGATGTGGCGCTGGCAGACGCGGTGATTACGGCAGCGCTTAATCCGGGCTTTTCATCGCTCAATTTGGGCCAGGCTGTGCTGTTGCTCGCTTACGAATGGAGCCAGTTGAGTGATCAGACGCCATCAGAAGACATGCCGATGAATGGCACCCGGCCTGCGAACAAGCAGGAGATTCAGGGCTTTTTCGATCACCTGGAAGAAGAGCTCGACGATACCGGTTTTTTGCTGCCTTTGGACAAGCGCCCGGCCATGGTGCGGAACCTGCGCAACATGTTCCAGCGAGCGTCTCTCACGGAACAGGAAATCCGTACGCTCCGGGGGATCGTTTCGGCGCTTACAAAGCATGCGCAGCGTCGGGCCATCGAGAAGATGAAGGGCGAAAAGTGAGCTGAACCAGATTCTCAGCTGCTCTTGATTTCCACGTAAAATCAAATGCTTAGGGCGTGGGGTTGAGGAGTTGATTCCGGCGAATGGCGGGTTTGACATTGGCTCGGGCGTAAGTATAGTGCGACCAGTTCGCGGGTCCCTCGGGGCCCGCGACTTTTTTGACGACGCACCCGTGGGAAGATCCAAGCGCATTGGTCTCTTTCCTGTCGGTGGGGTCCGGTTTTCGGGTCCCGCAGAGGAGGGCGCGTTTCCTACATTCTGATTAAGGAAACAGCGATGACAAAGCGCATCCAAGCGAAATACAAAATTGACCGCCGTCTTGGCGAAAACATCTGGGGTCGCCCAAAGAGCCCAGTGAACCGCCGGGAATATGGTCCAGGTGAACATGGCCAGCGTCGCCGCGGCAAGCTCTCGGATTTCGGTCTGCAGCTTCGCGCGAAGCAGAAGCTGAAAGGCCATTACGGCAACATCACCGAAAAGCAGTTCAAGCGCACCTATCACGAAGCATCACGGATCAAAGGTGACACGGGTGAAAACCTGGTGGGCCTTCTGGAGCGCCGTCTCGATGCTGTGGTTTACCGCGCGAAATTCGTTCCTACCGTCTTTTCTGCCCGTCAGGCAGTGGGCCATGGCCACATTCTGGTCAACGGCAAGCGTGTCAACATCCCATCCTACCGGGTGAAGGAAGGCGATGTGATCGAAGTGAAAGAGAAAATGCGGACCAACGGCAAAATGCTCGAAGCCGCTGGCAGCCCTGAGCGTGACACGCCGGATTATCTCGACGTTGATCTGGAGAAGTTCAAAGCGACTTTCGTTCGCACACCAGTTCTGGCGGATATTCCTTATCCGGTTCAGATGGAACCAAATCTCGTGATTGAGTTCTATTCGCGCTGATTTAGCGCCGAATACAGAATTTCAAAGGGGTCCGGTTTCGGGCCCCTTTTTTTGTTGGAGGGTTTTATGGCTATACGTCGCGCTCGATCAGGCGACATTGCTGCACTGCAGGAGATTGCAGCTAACGCCTATAAGCCTTATGTCGCCCGGATGGGGCAGGAGCCGGCGCCGATGCGGCCTGACTTTGCGCGTCATATTGCTGACGACACTGTCTTCGTCTGGGATGAGGGCGGCGTGAGCGCCTACGCTGTGATTGTTGCCGGTGACAATGAGCAGCCGTTGCTGGAGAACATCGCCGTCGATCCTGAGGCGCAGGGCTGGCAGTTGGGCTCCAAGTTGCTGGACTATGTCGAAGGCCATCTGCGCCAAGGTGGCGCACGCGCCTACACCCTCTACACAAACGTGCATATGACCGAAAACATTGCCTGGTACACCCGCGCTGGTTTTGTTGAGACAGGGCGGGGCCGCCAGGATGGTTTTGACCGGGTGTTCTTCCGGAAAGCGCTTTAGGCTGTTTCGAGGGCGATGTCTTTGGAGCCGAAATAGTCGCGCAGTTCACCGCTTTCAAACATTTCCCGGATGATATCGCAGCCGCCGACAAACTCGCCCTTCACATAGAGCTGTGGAATTGTTGGCCAGTCGGAAAATTCTTTGATGCCGTGCCGAATGTCATCGTCTTCCAACACGTTCACACCTTTGAACTGAACGCCGAGATAGGTGAGCACCTGCACCACGGTGTTGGAGAAACCGCATTGCGGAAACACGGGCGTTCCTTTCATGAAGAGCACAACATCGTTGCTTGTCACTTCACTGCGGATACGGTCTGCTACTGCTTCGCTCATTTTTGCTCTCCTAAAACCTTAAGCTTCTGGCGCGGACGTTTGTAGCGCGAGGGCATGGAGATCTGCGTCCATGCTGCCCTTCAGGGCTTTATAAACCATCTGATGTTGTTGTACGCGTGTCTTACCCGCGAAAGAGGCAGAGATGACGGTCGCAGCATAGTGGTCGCCATCGCCCGCAAGGTCTCTGATTTCAACCTTGGCGTCAGGAAGGCCTTCTTTTATCAGCCGTTCTATGTCGCTGGCATTCATTGCCATCTTATTTGCTCCAATCCCGATCCGGGGCCAACAGAACCCATTCAGTGTGTGTCCGGTGCGCTCATGTAGGTAGGCAACCACCCCTCATGGGCCGCGTCGAGGTCTGCCAATGATATGGGATGAGACCCCTCTACTGTCAATTCATTGCCGCCTGTGGTTCCGATCGCTTGTGTCGGAATCCCTGCAGATAGTGCGTCTTTCACGAATGTTTCAGCGTCTGCAGCGGACACTGTGACGACATAGCAAGCCTGATCTTCGCCGAACGCCCAGGCGTGCAGGGGAATGTCCTTACTCGGTGTGAGGGTTGCGCCGATCTTGCTGCTTCCCAGGCCCATCTCAGCGACAGCGACCAACAGGCCACCGTCGGAAATGTCGTGCACTGCTGTTACGCGCCCGTTGCGGATGGCGTCGCGCACGAACTTCCCGTGTTTCATTTCAGCGGCCAGGTCAACCTTGGGGGGCGCACCGGCTGCCTGGCCGACGATGTCGCGCTGGTAGATGCTTTGTCCGAGGTGGCCTTCATGGGCTCCGATCAGGAGAATGATCTCACCTTCTGCAACGAAGCTCTTGCCTACGCGTTTTGTCACGTCTGGCATGAGCCCCACGCCGCCGATCGCAGGGGTGGGCAGGATGGCCTGTCCGTTCGTCTCGTTGTAGAGCGACACATTGCCGGAGACGATGGGCATGTCCAGCGCGAGGCATGCTTCGCCAATGCCCTGAATGCAGCCGACAAACTGGCCCATGATCTCAGGTTTCTCCGGATTGCCGAAATTGAGATTGTCGGTTGCTGCGAGCGGCTCCGCGCCAACAGCAGTAATGTTCCGCCAGCACTCCGCGACGGCCTGCTTGCCGCCTTCAATCGGATCAGCTTCGCAGTAGCGGGGTGTTACGTCGACGGCGAAAGCAAGGCCTTTGCCTTTATCACCAACACGGATCACAGCAGCGTCGCCCCCGGGGCCTGCCATTGTGTTGCCTTGAATGAGATTGTCGTATTGCTCCCAGACCCAGCGACGTGAGCACATGTCCGGCAGGCTCACCAGTTCGATGAGCGCTTTGCCCAGATCATCGGGGGCAGGTACATCAGATGCAGCGATGGGTGCCAGCTTTGGGCTTTCCACCCATGGGCGATCATATTCCGGGGCTTCGTCACCCAATTCGTTGATTGGCAGGTCTGCCATCAGTTCCTTGTGGCGGTAGACTTTGAAGCGCTGGTCATCGGTTGTTTCGCCAACAATGGCGAAGTCGAGATCCCACTTTTTGAAGACGGCTGCTGCTTCCTCTTCCTTGTTGGGGTCAAGCACCATGAGCATGCGCTCCTGGCTTTCAGACAGCATCATCTCATATGCGGTCATGCCTTCTTCGCGACAAGGAACTTTGTCGAGATCAAGGTTCACGCCGAGATTACCTTTGGCACCCATTTCAACAGCAGAGCATGTGAGGCCCGCAGCGCCCATGTCTTGAATGGCGATCACGGCGCCGGTTTTCATGAGTTCCAGCGTGGCTTCAAGCAATAGCTTTTCAGAGAAGGGATCGCCGATCTGAACGGTAGGGCGCTTCTCTTCTGAATCATCGTCAAACTCGGCAGAGGCCATGGTCGCGCCATGGATACCGTCGCGGCCGGTCTTGGAGCCCAGGTAAACGATCGGAAGGCCGACGCCCTTGGCTTCTGATAGAAAGATGCCGTCGGCCTTGGCAAGACCTGCGGCGAATGCATTTACCAGACAGTTGTCATTGTAGCGGGCATCGAAATTGACTTCACCGCCAATGGTCGGCACGCCGAAGCAATTGCCGTAGCCGCCAATGCCTTCTACGACGCCAGACACGATGTGCCGCGTGCGGTCGTTTTCTGGCGCTCCGAAACGCAGCGCGTTCATGGCAGCAACGGGGCGCGCGCCCATGGTGAATACATCGCGCAGGATGCCGCCGACGCCGGTTGCCGCGCCTTCGTATGGGGAAATGAATGAAGGGTGGTTATGGCTTTCCATTTTGAAGACGACAACATCGCCATCATCAATGTCGACCACGCCTGCATTTTCGCCTGGGCCTTCAATGACGCGTGGGCCTTCTGTCGGCAGCGTGCGCAGCCATTTCTTTGATGATTTGTAGGAGCAATGCTCGTTCCACATGGCGGAGAAAATGCCGAGCTCCGTCAGCGTCGGTTCCCGCCCGATCAGATCCAGAATCCGCTGGTACTCGTCAGGCTTCAGCCCGTGTTCCGCGATCAGTTCCGGGGTAATCTCTACATCGTTCTTGATCACGCGATCGTCTCCAGCGCACTGGCGAAAATTCCTCGACCGTCCGTGCCGCCTTGGGCAGGTTCGATCAGGTTTTCCGGGTGGGGCATCATGCCCAGCACGTTTTTCTGTTCGTTCATGATGCCCGCGATATTGCGGATGGACCCGTTAGGGTTCGTCGCTTGTGTATAGCGGAACGCCACTCGGTCCTCTGCTTCAAGGCGATTGAGTGTGTCGTCATCTGCAAAATAGTTGCCGTCATGGTGGGCCACCGGGCAGCGAATGACCTGGCCTTGCGTATAGGCGCTGGTGAACACGCTCTTGTTTGTTGCAACTTCAAGCTCGACTTCTTTGCAGACAAACTTGAGATGGGCATTGCGGAGAAGTGCGCCGGGCAAGATGCCGGTTTCTGTCAGGATCTGAAATCCATTGCAGACGCCGAGAACCCGAACACCCTGGTCCGCTTTTTCCTTCACCGCTTTCATGATGGGCGAGAGGCCCGCAATGGCGCCGGTGCGAAGATAGTCGCCGTAAGAAAAGCCGCCGGGCAGCACGATCAGATCAACCTCTGGAAGCGTGGTTTCCTGATGCCAGACGGTGACGGGCTTCTGCCCGCCGATTTGCTCCAGCGCGTAAAGCATGTCGCGCTCTCGGTTTGACCCGGGAAAGACAATGACTGCCGATTTCATATGCTCACGCTCCGTCGAGCTCTATGGCGTAATTTTCGATGACCGTGTTTGCCAGAACCCGTTCGCACATGTCTTCCAGTGCGGCGCGGGCTTTCGCTGGGTCGGTCTCGGTCAGATCAACTTCAATATATTTTCCTTGACGGACATCACCGATGCCGTCGAAACCCAGTTGGTCTAGAGCGTGAGAGATGGCTTTTCCCTGCGGGTCGAGCACACCATTTTTCAGAGTGATTTTAATGCGGGCCTTCATGTTGCCTTTTGACTTTCAGCAGGAGGAACTCAGGACTTTACAAGCGTTGGACCGGTTGGTTTTCCGCTATCGTTTTCAAAGAGGATGCCCAGGCGCCGGGCGACTTCCTGGTACGCGTCGACCAAACCGCCCATATCCCGGCGGAAGCGGTCTTTGTCGAGCTTTTCGTTTGTGTTGATGTCCCAGAGGCGGCAGCTGTCCGGGCTGATTTCGTCCGCCAGGACAATACGCATCATTTCGCCTTCAAACAGGCGACCGAACTCAATTTTGAAATCAACCACCTTGATCCCGATGCCGAGGAAGAGGCCGGTCAGGAAGTCATTGATGCGCAGGGCGAGTGCCATCATGTCATCGATCTCTTGAGGGCTTGCCCATCCAAAGGCAGTGATGTGTTCTTCCGATACCATCGGATCACCCAACGCATCATTCTTGTAGCAGAACTCAATGATTGAGCGAGGAAGGGCTGTGCCTTCTTCAATCCCTAAGCGCTTGGAAATGGAGCCGGCGGCGACATTTCGGACGATCACTTCGATGGGCACGATTTCAACTTCGCGGATCAGCTGTTCGCGCATGTTGAGCGACTTGATGAAATGGGTTGGCACGCCGATCTCATTCAGACGCGTGAAGATGAATTCGGAAATCCGATTGTTCAGGACACCCTTGCCGTCAATCAACTCATGTTTGGTGCCGTCAAAGGCTGTGGCATCGTCTTTGAAATGCTGAATCAGCGTTCCTGGCTCCGGGCCTTCATAGAGGACTTTGGCTTTGCCTTCGTAAACCCGTCTGCGGCGGCTCATTTCGGTTATGTCCAATCGGTTGGGCCGCTTTGGGTTCTTTTGCCAGTGGGTGACCCCTCGGATGGCATTGGTTCGCAGCGGCGTATTTGAGCGTTGGATTCGCCCTTAACTTTCGGTCGGAACCTAGCCTATGGCGGGGGTAGATACAATCCAGCGACACGCAGATTCACGCGGGTGAAATCCCGCAGAAATGCTGGAAAAAGTGGCCTATCTGTGCAAAAAGAGAGCATTCGGCTCCGATGCGACCACGTGTATGTTGATTTCGCAAAATGAGCCCGCTATGCCTAGCGCAAGCAACTCATTATTGGGGCGCCTTCTGGCGCCTGCCACAGTTATTTAGGAGCGGTTCTCGATGTCCGGTTTCGACAAGCGTGAAGAAGGTTTTGAAAGCAAATTTGCCCATGATGCGGACCTTCGGTTTAAGGCCGAGGCACGTCGGAATAAGCTGGTCGGCGCCTGGGCCGCTGAGCTGATGGGCCTGTCTGGAGATGAGGCAGAAGCCTACGGCAAGGACCTGGTCAAGGAAGACCTGAAGGAAGCGGGCGATGATGACGTCTTCCGCAAAATCCGGGCAGACTTTGATGCCAAAGGCATTGAGCAATCAGATCATCAGATTCGCCGCACCATGGATGAAATGCTCGCCAAAGCGGTTGAGGAAATTCAGACCAAAGGCTGAGCTTTTTCCTCACAGAAATCTGAAGCCCGCTGTCTGCGAAGATGGCGGGCTTTTTTATCTGAGGGCTGCTTGCAGGGTTCCGGAAAAGGCCTGCGCGGCCAGATCTCGGATGAACTCCTCCGACAATTTGTCCATTGGCTGTGCATCGAGACCCTCGCGGTGCCGGTGCATGGCCGACCAGGCAAGGGTTTCAATAGCAGCCCTGGCGATAACTGCCAGACCGTGAGGTGGAATTGAGGATTTCCCTGTTGAATCAAGGAGATCTGTGAGGAGGCCCAACGTGCGGCCGCGCACTGAGGTGAGCTGAACCGGTGCGAACTCCGGGAGTTCGAAGGCCAATCGATCTAAGAACCAGATCGCCCGGCGGTTTGCGGACAATAGGTCAAACATTTCATATCCAACGGCCTTGAAGCGCTCAGGGGCGCTGGTCTTGTCTTTGATCGCTTGCTGGAGTATTGGCCAGGTCGCCAGTCTCTGCGCCGTTTCTGTAAAGAGTTTTGCCAGGTTTTTGCGCAGCACAGCCTTAAAGGGAAGGGGGGATGTCTCCAGCTCAGCTGGGTTCAACAAAAACGTGCCGGCCAACGCGAGCAGGGCTTCCTTGTTTTCCACATAGAGATAGAGCGTGCCGGCAGATGTTCCGATGGCTTTGGCAATGTCAGACATTTGTGTCTGTTTGAACCCGTGCCGGGAGATGTGGTCGAGCGCTGCTTCCGCGATCTCGGAAAGATTTGTCGCTTGTTTGCGCGCCATAGGGCTCCTGATCTTCCTGCTTATAATCAGAGAATAGGCATCTTGAAATCTGAGCTTGAGTTCATATATGAATGAACCATTCATTTATTATAGATGGAGTGTTGCATGAAATTCCAGCAGTTTTTGATTTTCCTAGTCGGATTTTTGGGCTTTTCATGGACCGCGGTCGCAAGCGAGTGGGCTCACTATGGCGGGGACGCAGGTGGCAGCCGCCATTCGACGCTCACGCAGATCACGCCGGAAAACGTGCACGGGCTCGAACGAGCCTGGAGCTTCAGCACGGGCGACCTCATCAAGCGGCCCGATGACATCAAGGTCAGTGCTTTTGAGGGCACGCCTATCCTTGTGGCCGGGTCGCTCATTTTCTGCACGCCGTTTAATGAGATTATTGCTCTTGATCCGGGCTCTGGTACGCAGATGTGGCGCTATGACCCCAAAGTCGCAGTGGGGTATCGCCCGGCCAATCAGTTTGTTTGTCGTGGTGTGGCGTACTGGAAAGATGCCGAGGCACAGGAGGGGGCACACTGTTCCGAGCGGATCTATATGGGAACGGTCGATGGTCGTCTGATTGCCGTCGATGCGTTGACTGGTGCCCGGTGTGAGGGGTTTGGCGAAGCCGGGCAGGTTCAGATCGACCCCGGCATGCAACTTTTATGGCCCGGCGAATTTCAGATCACGTCTCCCCCGGTGATCGTTGGAAACACTCTCATTGTTGGCTCCGCGCTCGGTGACAATCAGCGGGCCGATGCGCCGAAAGGGACCGTACGTGCTTTTGATGTTCGCACCGGTGCCGCCAAATGGAACTTTGATCCAGTCGCTCGGGGTGCTGTTGAACAGCCCGGTAGCTGGGGCGAGGGGGATGCAGCGAGAACAGGACATGCGAATGTCTGGGCACCCATGTCCGTCGATGAAGAGCGTGGCCTTGTGTTTCTGCCAACATCCTCGCCGAGCCCAGATTTTTTTGGCGGTGAACGTCCCGGTGATAATCGCTATGCAAACTCTGTTGTTGCGCTCAATGGTGCGACGGGTCAGGTAGAGTGGCATTTTCAGACAGTGCATCACGATGTGTGGGATTATGACCTTCCGGCGCAACCGAGCCTCGTGACGCTGCGACGGCCTGAAGGACCGGTCGATGCAGTCGTTCAGGTTGCGAAGACGGGTTTTGTCTTTGTGTTGAACCGCGAAACAGGCGAACCGATTTTCGGTGTAGAAGAAAGGCCTGTACCGCAGGATGGCCCTGCAGGTGAATGGCTATCGCCAACACAGCCATACCCCGTTGCGCCTCCAGCGCTGGTGCCCCAGTCAATCAAGCCCGAAGACGCGTGGGGGCTCACACCTTGGGATCGCGGCGTTTGTCGTGAGGCAATCGCTGACTTGCGAAATGATAGTCTGTTTACGCCCCCTAGCTCAGAGGGAACGCTGATGTATCCCTTCACAGGTGGTGGAGCCAACTGGGGCGGCATGGCGTTTAATCCCGATACTCAGACTATGTATGTGAACACGAGTCGGGCATTGCATGTGGTCACGCTGATTCCGGCGGAAGATTTTGCGGCTGCCGAAGCGGCAGAACCCAACAAGGAGATTTCACCTCAGGCGGGAACAAGGTGGGCGATGAAGCGAGAATTGTTGCTGTCCCCCCTTGGGCTGCCTTGCAATCCTCCACCATTTGGGATGCTGCATGCGGTCGACCTGTCAGACGGCACCATCAAATGGGAGAGTACGCTCGGCACTGTGCGTGATATCGCGCCGGTGCCCATTCCCTGGAAGTTGGGCACACCTAATTTCGGTGGACCTTTGGTCACTGATGGCGGTCTCGTCTTTATCGGTGCCGCGATGGACGACTATTTGCGGGCGTTCAACGCAGAGACAGGCGAGGAACTCTGGTCCGGACGTTTGCCCGCGGGCGGGCAGGCGACGCCCATGACGTACGAGTGGGAGGGCCGACAATATGTGGTGATCGCAGCTGGTGGGCACTCTACATCGACGACGACACTGGGCGACGAGGTTGTCGCGTTCGCGTTGCCTGAGTGATCTTACAGGTGGGGCTTTGTGCCTTCTTTCTTGGACATGCGATCGGCGATGGTTTCGAGTGCCGTTAGATGGACATCCCGCTTGGCGGGGTCATAAGCGGTGATGTTTACACCGCGGATGAGGGTACGGTGGTGGTCACCTGACTCTGGCTGTGTGTCGACATCGATGATGTTCACGCAACAGGTGTTTTGCTCGAATGTAGAGAAGCCTTTGAGACCGGCGCCAGTGGCCCAGCCGAGCAGTGCGCGGTTGACGCCGCCGTGAGCTACGAGGGCAAGAGACTTCCAATTCGGATCGGCGATCACTCTGTTGATTGCACTGACGATGCGTCCTTCAACTTCCGCAAAGACTTCCCCGCCGCCATATGAGGCGCCAGGCTCATGTGCCTTCGAAAAAGCGTAGGCCACATCGTTCAGGTCGGTCAGGGTTTGGTACCGGTTCTGGTCAGACCGGATTTCCTCAAAGTCTGAATCGACTTCGACTTCAATATTGCGATCACCGAATATGCCGTTGGCAGTCTCCAGCGTGCGCGGCAGGCCGGAACAGATGATGCGGTCAATTTCCACTCCGTCCATGAATGCCCGCATTCCAGCTGTCTGTTCGCGTCCCCAATCGGTCAAAGGGACAGCGCGACTGTCAGCGACGCGATTGCCTTCATCATCTACATAGGAGACGTCCCCATGTCGGAACAAGTGGATACGGCGGCGGTGTGAGCCATCAAAAGCTTGGCGCATAAAAAAACTCCCGGAATGGTGATCCCGGGAGTATAGGCATTTGTTTCTCTTTTGTGTGACGCGCGTTTAGCTTTCGCCAAAAACACGTTTGAAGATCGTGTCTGCGTGCTTGGTGTGATACCCGAGATCGAAGCGTTCGCGGATTTCTTCTTCTGAGAGAAACTTGCGAACGTCGGCATCGCCCAAAAGCTCTTCCAGGAAGTCGACCGTTGCGCTGCCTGCAACCTGGTAGCTATCCCAGACCTTCATGGCGTTGCGCTGAACGAGACGGTAGGCGTCTTCGCGAGAGCTGCCTGCCTGGGTAAGCGCAAGCAGAATGCGCTGGGAGTGCACCAGACCGCCGAGACGATCCATATTGCCCATCATCCGCTCCGGATAGACCAGCAGATTGTCGACAACATTGGTTAGGCGCGCCAGAGCAAAGTCGAGCGTGACAGTAGCGTCTGGGCCGATCATCCGCTCAACAGATGAGTGGGAGATGTCCCGCTCGTGCCATAGGGCCACATTTTCCATAGCCGGGTTCACGGCCATACGTACGATGCGTGCGAGGCCGGTCAGGTTTTCCGTCAGGATCGGGTTCCGCTTATGCGGCATTGCAGAGGAGCCTTTTTGGCCTTTCGAGAAGAACTCTTCGGCTTCCAGAACTTCTGTGCGCTGCAGATGACGGATCTCAGTTGCAAGGCGTTCAATGGAGCTGGCGACGACGCCGAGGACCGCAAAGAACATGGCGTGACGGTCGCGCGGGATAACCTGGGTTGAGACGGGTTCCGGCACGAGACCCAGAGATTTGGCAACATGCTCTTCAACATGAGGGTCAATGTTGGCGAAGGTGCCGACCGCGCCAGAAATCGCACAAGTCGCCACTTCTTTACGTGCAAGGACGAGGCGTTCGCGACAGCGTTCGAATTCGACATAGGCCTGAGCGAGCTTCACACCGAAGGTTGTGGGCTCGGCATGGATGCCGTGGGAGCGACCGATGGTAATCGTGTCTTTATGTTCAAAGGCGCGGCGCTTAAGAGCTGCCAGAAGTTTGTCCATGTCTTCGAGCAGAAGATCGGCTGCCCGAACAAGCTGCACATTGAGACAGGTGTCGAGGACGTCAGAAGAGGTCATTCCCTGATGGATGAAGCGGCTGTCTTCACCAATGAACTCGCCCAGGTGGGTCAAGAAGGCGATGACGTCGTGCTTTACTTCACGCTCGATTTCGTCGATCCGGGCAACATCAAACTCGGCTTTTCCGCCGCGTTCCCAGATTGTTTCAGCAGCTTCCTTCGGGATGACACCGAGTTCGGCAAGCGCAGTACAGGCGTGGGCCTCAATTTCGAACCAGATACGGAACTTGGTTTCAGGGGACCAAATGTCGGCCATTTCCTGCCGGGAGTAGCGCGGGATCATGTTGCTCTCAGTCTTAGATGTAAGAAGAGCGCAGGATGTAGCAGATCAGGGCCCCGGCCTCAACTGGGTGTCAGCCCACGACGAGACGTGTCGCACCCGGGCTTTCCTCGCAAGCTTTCTCAATCATATCAATGAGATAGGTGAGGGGGGCGTCCGGTGGCTGGTTTGTTTTCCAGAAAGCGGTGAAACGCATCGCCGCCCAATCATGAATGTCGGCGCACTCGAGTGCAACAAGGCGGCCGGTGGCGAGATCTTCTGCTACAGAGTCCCGGGTCATAAAGCACCAGCCAACACCTTGGCGTACCAGATCCAGCGCGAGGGAGGCTGTGTTGACGGCCCACAAGTCCGTGACATGCACGTGGTAATTGTAGCGCCCCTCATCCACGGCCTCTGATGACAGGATAATCTGTCGGTGATTGTCGAATTCCGACAGGGAAAAGGGGGCTTTGATACGAGCCAGCGGATGGTCTGGTGCAACGACGGCGAAGGCTCCCCGGAGGGCAATTTGGCGCCCATCAAAGTGGCGCATTGGCAACGTGTCGTTTAAAGCCAGTAGCCCGATATTGGCTTCTCCAATCTCCAGACGTTCGGCGATTTTGTCGACTTGTGTTTCATGGATGGTCAGCTGAATTTCAGGGTGCTTGCGCGAGAATAGTGCGAGCGCCTCAGCCAACGGTTCACGGGGAAATACTGAATCGATTAGAATGGTGGCATTGACCACAGTGTTTTTCTTGAGCGCATCAGCGCGGGCAGATAGCCGTTCGATCCGGCGAGCAATCATGTTGGCGTCTCTCAGGATCGATTTTCCTTCCTCCGTTAACTGGGGACGGTAGCCGGAACGATCAAAGAGAGTGAGCCCCAGATGCTCTTCGAGTTGTCCGATCGTGTAACCGACGGCTGAGACCGTTCGGTTGAGCAGCTTTGCGGCGGCTGAAAAAGTGCCGACATCTGCAATGGTTTCAAAAACCGTAAGCTGATCGAGAAGGTTGGGGTGCATAAAATGTCCAAAATAATTGATATTGATATTGGAATATATCCGATTTTATTTGATGTTTGAATGGGTCAAATTGCACTGGCTCGGGAGGTGGCCCGAGCCCGAAACTGGGAGAAAGTCATGGATCGTCGGAACTTTTTGCGCGGCTCAGCCGCTGTTGGGGCCCTTGCCACAGTTGTAAAACCAACCGTTGCCTGGGCGGACAGCGACCCGTTTGTACGATTGGACGGTATGGCTCAGGCCGACCTTGTGCGGCGAGGGGAGGTTTCCTCCTTGGAACTGGTGGATGCGGCGATTTCGCGGATTGAGAAGCTCAACCCCAAAATCAACGCTGTTGTAAGTACGCGGTTTGACAAGGCAAGGGAACTCGCTGCTTCCGATAGTATTCCAGACGGCCCGTTCAAAGGTGTGCCTTATCTGATCAAGGATCTTTCAGAACTTGAAGGAGAGCCGCAAACATTTGGCTCGAAGCTGTTCGCCGGGAATATTGCTGATCGGGACAATGGTGGGGTCGCTCGCGCAAAGGAAGCGGGTCTGATCATTCTAGGCAAAACAAATACACCTGAGTTTGGTCTGCTGGGAACGACGGAGTCCGAATTGCTGGGCGCCGCCCATAACCCTTGGAACCTTGACTATCATACAGGGGGGTCAAGCGGCGGCGCAGCAGCAGCGGTCGCCTCGGGCATGGTGCCCTTTGCCCACGCCAGCGATGGCGGCGGGTCGATCCGTATTCCCGCGTCGGTATGCGGGCTGGTTGGGTTGAAGCCCAGCCGTTCACGCATGTTCACGGAAGGTGATGATGCGATGCCCGGGGATATCGGTGTCCGTTTGGCGGTTAGCCGGTCGGTACGCGATACAGCGCAGATACTTAATGTCAGTGAGCGGAATGGTTCTGATGCGGTCTATGAACCGACGGGGTTTGTTGCCGGACCTGGTACAAAGCGTTTGAAGATCGGCTATAGCACGCTCAACTATGCGGGCAACGACGCGTCGCCGGATGTCAAAGCAGCTATTGATGCCACCGCGAAGCTGTGTGCGGATCTCGGTCATGAAATTGTTGAAACAAAACCCTTCCTAAACGCCGATGAGTTTCTGGAAAACTTTATGGGGATCTGGGCGTCTTCGCCTGCCTTTCTTGTCGACAATGCCTGGTTGATAGGTCTCACCCAGTTCCGGTGGACCAGTGCGGAGGAGGGGCTTGAGCCGTGGACACGCGGATTGGCGGAGTGGTTTGAGAAGAAAGAAGCGGCCAATCCCGGTGTCATCGAAAGGTCGCTCGCTTATTTCGCCCAAGTGGTTCAGGAGTATGATGCCTATTTCGAGACACTGGATGTTGAGTTGACCCCAGTGTTGCGGACACCGCCCGTCCTTTTGGGTGAACAGGCACCCGATCTTCCCTTTGAACAATTGTTTGAACGCACACTCGACTATGTTTCCTACACGCCGCAGCACAATGTAGCGGGCACGCCAGCCATCTCCCTTCCGCTCTTCACCAGCGCTGAAGGGCTGCCGATCGGCAGTCAGTTTGCGACTAAGCGGGGCGGGGAACACACTCTCCTAGAGCTTGCTTATGAGCTTGAAGCCGCACTGCCATGGGCTGGTCGCTGGGCGCCTACGTCCGCCGTGAATCTTTGAGAGTGAGGTGGGGCCTTCATTCGATTGCCCCACCTTCACCTATCGGTTGTCTGCCTGACCACGCACGGATTTGATGCCGCGTTCGGTTATGCGGTAAGGCCCAGATTTGCGTGACGCGATGTAGCGTCGCCGTTTGAGTTTCTTGAAAAGCTCAAGTGTGAAGCCGGTGAGATACCAGCCGTCGCGGGTTACGCAGATGGCTTCGACTACCTTGCCCTGATCATCGCGCTCGAGGACTATCCGGCCCCCTTGAGCCATCACATGGAGCACCTTCTGCTCCGGTCTTGAAATATCCACTGGAATTGTGCCTTGGAGTATCTAGCTGTTGCGCAAAGCAACACGCCCGCGCAGCGATCAGCGGCACGGGGAACTCGGGGTAACCTCTCAGGATCGTCAAAGATGTTCCTGGGCTACCGAAGGGCACTCACAATTAGCATCAAATCTCCATTGCTGATGTCAGAGATAGTGCTACTGGAACGAGGCGTCAAGGTGGCTGTTAGAGCACGTTGCGCCTAATCAGAAACAGAAAAACGCTGTCTCTCCCTAAGGTCTAACGTGTTTTCTGTTCCATTATGAATCCGATGAAACGCAACATGCCCTAGATGAGGCCAAGCGATTTGAAGCTGACGTGAGCGCCTTTCCCAATCACCAGGTGATCATGCACTGAAATGCCCAGTGGCTTGGCACTGTCGACAATTTGGCGGGTCATGTCGATGTCAGCCTGACTGGGCGTCGGGTCACCTGACGGGTGGTTGTGTACCAGGATAAAGGAGGAGGCGCTCAGCTCCAGTGCCCGTTTCACCACTTCACGGGGATAGACGGGTGTGTGGTCAATGGTTCCTTTTTGCTGGATCTCATCTGCAATCAGAACGTTTTTACGGTCCAGGAACAGGATACGGAATTGCTCCGTATCATTGTACGCCATGGACGCATTGCAATAGTCGATGAGGGCAGCCCAGGAAGACAGCGCAGGGCGGTCCATGATTTTCGCCTGTGAGAGTTTGAGTGCTGCCGATTGCACAATCTTAAACTCGCTGATGACGTTTTCGCTGATGCCCTCAATTTCTGCTAAGCGGGCGGGATCGGCGGCGATGGCCGCGCCAAAACTCCCAAATTGATCAATGAGGGATTTTGCGAGTGGCTTAACATCGCGGCGGGGGATGGCGCGAAAGAGAATAAGTTCAAGCAGTTCATAGTCTGCGATGCCGTCGGCGCCTGCTTTAGCGAAACGCTCTCGTAGCCGTTGCCGATGGCCAGCATAATGCGGCTTCGGTTCTTGCTTGGTATCGCGATCCGGCAAATCAGCCATAGGGCGGATGATCGAGCCCGGTGGGCGATGAGGTGAAAATCTCCGCGCCGTCGGCGGTAATGCCGATCGTGTGTTCAAACTGTGCTGAGAGAGATCTATCGCGGGTCACCGCGGTCCACCCATCGTTCAGCATTTTGACTGCGGCTTTGCCGGAATTGATCATGGGCTCGACGGTGAAGAACATGCCTTCATGAAGCGCCATGCCTTCGCCTGGGCGACCATAGTGCAGTACGTTTGGAATATCGTGAAAGACCCTGCCAATACCATGGCCGCAAAACTCACGCACAACAGAGCAACGTTCACCCTCAGCATAGGTTTGGATCGCTGCGCCAATGTCTCCGAGTGTCGCGCCAGGTTTCGCCGCGGCGATGCCGCGCATCATGGCTTCGTAAGTTATGTCGCAGAGCCGTTCGACTTTGCGATTGACCTTGCCAACGTAATACATGCGGTTGGTATCACCATGCCAACCGTCCTTAATGAGTGTGACGTCGACATTCACTGCGTCGCCGTCACGCAAGACCCGGTCTCCGGGAATGCCATGACAAACGACGTGATTGACGGACGTGCAGCAGGATTTCCGAAAGCCGCGATAGTGTAGCGGGGCGGGGATGCATTCGTGATCCATCGCATATTCGAAGGCCCATTGATCAATCTGGTCAGTGGTTATGCCTGGAACAATTCGGGTCGCCAGCATGTCGAGAGCGCCCGCTGCCAGCTTGCCGACAATGCGCATTTTTTCAAATGCGTCGGCTCCATGGATTTTTAGCTGGCCCATCTCTTGGATGTCATGGTCGGCGAGGTCGGTCATCATGGCCGGTTGGTCTTTCTTGGAATATCGGTTTTGGTATTTAGATAGCAACTTTCAGGCGTCGATCAAGCGTGATCTCGGCCGGCGTGAGTCTACAGGAATAACAGAGGACCTCAACGCCTGCGGCAAGGGCTGCATTGAGGCTTTCTGCGTATTTTGGGTCAATATCTGCGGCAGGTTGCATTCGGCTGCAATCTGACCGTTGGACCAGGAAAAAAACGACGGCTCGGTGGCCTTGCTTCGCCATTTCGGCGAGTTCGGCCATGTGTTTTGCGCCTCGTGTGGTCTTAGAGTCTGGGAATTCGGCCAGGCCCTTTGTCCGTGAGAGCGTAACGCTTTTCACCTCTACATAGGTCGTTGGTCGCGCGGGATCTTCCAATAAAAGGTCAATGCGGCTGTTTTCGCCATATTTGACTTCACGCCTTAGAGTTTCGTACCCGCTAAGTTCCTGGATATCGCCATTGGTGACCGCGGCCTCCACCAGAGCATTGGCTTTTCCCGTGTGAACTCCCACCAAAGACCTTTCATCATCCACAAGCTCTAAAGACCAGGCCAGTTTCCGCTTTGGGTTGTCGCTTTTTGAGAGCCAGACCGTTGAGCCAGGTTCTGCTAGACCCATCATTGAGCCGGGATTGGCGCAGTGAGCCGTTGCCTGTGTGCCGTCGTCAAATCGCACATCGGCAAGGAACCGCTTGTATCTCTTAAGGAGCGTGGCGGAGATGAGGGGAGGGTCAAATTTCATGGCGCGCACCATAAGGTTTGCGGGGGTGGTCCGACAAGCTCTTGGTCCCAGTGGCGTCGGCGCTATATGCTGGGGCGTTGTCCATTTGTCTGGAGTTGCTCATGTCTGAAACCGGCTCAGCCCGCCTTGTGACTGCCGCCGTACTGCTTATCGGAGACGAAATCCTGAGCGGTCGGACGAAGGATGCTAACCTGAACTTTATCGCAACCTACCTTGGGGATATTGGCATTCAGGTGCGTGAAGCCCGGGTTGTGATCGATGACCAGGACAAGATCGCAGAGGCTGTGAACGCGCTCCGTAATGCTTACGATTATGTCTTCACAACCGGCGGTATCGGGCCCACTCATGATGACATTACGGCGGACTCAGTGGCTCATGCTTTTGGGGTTTCAATCGACAAACATCCCGAAGCGATGGACATTCTGACCCGCCACTATGAAGAGACGGGTGGAGAATTTACCGAAGCGCGCCAGCGCATGGCCCGCATTCCCGATGGGGCGACATTGATTCCCAATTCAGTGAGCAAAGCACCCGGCTTTCAATTGGAGAACGTCTTTGTCATGGCTGGTATTCCCATCATCGTCCAGGTGATGATGGATGCACTGGCAGACCGTCTTGAAGGTGGTGCTCGCATGATCAGCAAGACCATCGACTGTTTTGTGGGGGAAAGCGCTGTTGCAGATGAGTTGGGGGCGATCCAGGAGAGGTATCCGACCGTTGGCATTGGGAGCTACCCGTTTTTCCGCGATAAGCAGTATGGGACCTCGCTGGTTTTGCGGTCCGTCGAATCGGATCAGCTTGAAGAAGCACTAAAAGCGACGTTTGACCTTGCGACAAGTGTTGGGGGAAAGCCGGTCGAGCGGGGGAGTTGATCTCGCGCTTCTTAACCTTGAATCCCAGACAAAGAGCGGGAGTCCGGTCATTGGACGTCGTTTTTTTGCAACATTAACCTCAACATTACGAAGTTTTCAGCTGTACGCGGGGCTATTTTCGGTACACTCTTTGGCATAACTCGTTACTGTGCCTCACTGAAATGCTCGTAAGTGGAGGTTCATTTGAACGAAGCTGGCACGCGGTATGTTTCATCGGGTGCCATGGAGGGGGATCTCTTTGATCCTGCTTCGTACAAAAGGGTTCCAGTGGAGGGGCTCTCGAGTAGACTGAAGGCTCGGGCAACGAAGACGAACTAATTGTGGGTACTAAAACCCTGAGGGAGAACGCGAAATGAAGAAGTTTGCTGCCATTGTGGGGATCGCTGCAGGCATGTCGATGATGAGCACTGGTGCGATGGCGCTGGATTCAAACTTCGACAGCATGTCTAAAGCTGGCAAGCACCAATTCTATGTTTGGTGCACTGGTAAAGACGACTATGTCGAAGCTGCTGATGGTTCTGATGCGAAGGACGCACAGTCCAAAATCGCAGCATCAGCCGGCAACACTTGCTGGCCTGTCTGGCAGGGCATGGTCAACTAAGCCTGCTGACATTGAGTTTTGAGACGGCGGTCCTTTGGGCCGCCGTTTTCTTTTGTGCTGTACCTTCCAGCGATCACACGCAAGAGGTTTCCAAAAGGGGGGCAGCGGCATTATGGTGGCGCCGCCTATGCGACTGTTGAGTCGCCTTGTGCTTCGGCACAGATGTCTCCATGGGGCCCCATGGCGAAATTGGTATACGCAGCAGACTTAAAATCCTTACAGTGTCAGTTCGAGTCTGACCATGGGCACCAAATATCCTTTGTATTACAAAGAGATAAGTATTTTCTTCCCACAAATTTGTTGATGTGAAACTCTTACACATGCCTTACACAAAAATGCCGTGTGAGGCGCAATGAGGAGTGAGACATATGGCGAAACACGTGATCATGGGAGGGAAAGTCCACGTTTATAAACGGGACGGGAGTAGCAGCTGGCAATGTTCAACTTATCTAGACGGGAAGAACCGACGGACGACGACCAAAGAGGAGAGCCTCTCCCGTGCGAAGGACTTTGCTGAGGATTGGTATTTAGAGCTCCGAGGCAAAAGCCGTCGCGGGGAGATCAAGGATGAGAAGACATTTGCCTTCGCCGCTCAGCAGTATGAGCGGGAATACGAGATCATCACCGATGGCAATCGAAGTCCGATCTATGTCAAAGGCAACAAGCGACGGCTGAAGAAATACCTGCTGCCCTTTTTTGGAGACCTTGGTCTTTCAGAAGTGACATCCGGCAAGGTTCAGGAGTATCGCATCCATCGCATGGAGCATGCGCCTGATGGAAAGCCTCCGGCACGTAGTACTATGCATCAGGAAATTGTTGCACTGCGGCAGGTGTTGAAAACAGCCATCCGCCACGGTTGGCTTCAACATCTGCCTGACCTTTCCATGCCTTACAAGACGGCTGGGAAAATCTCCCATAGGGCTTGGTTTTCACCGGACGAATACAAGCAGCTATACGAGGCCACGCGCCGTCGGGCGAGAGCTGCGAAGGGTACGCGAAATGCCTGGAATTGCGCGCAACTTCATGACTTCGTCCTGTTTATGGCCAACACAGGGTTGCGCCCAGACGAAGTCAGACACATCCAATATAGAGATGTGTCCGTCGTCCATGACGAGGACACCGATGAAACTATCCTTGAAATTGAAGTGCGCGGGAAGCGTGGCGTGGGATATTGCAAGAGCACGGTTGGGGCTGTTCGGCCCTTTCAACGGTTGGTTGAAAGGAACAGTCCCCAGCCGACAGACCTTCTTTTCAGCGTGAGGCATACCACCCAACTCAACAATGTGCTTGCGGAGGAAGACCTTAAATTTGATCGCCAAGGCAATAGGCGCACCGCTTATAGCCTTCGGCATACCTACATCTGCCTAAGGCTCATGGAGGGGGCGGATATCTACCAGATTGCAAAGAACTGCCGGACGAGTGTGGAGATGATTGAGAAGTACTATGCGGCGCACATCAAAACATCGTTGAACGCTGCGGCGATCAATGTTCGTCGCCCTCGAAAGCGAGCTGTCAACGAGGTTGAGGTGGAAGACCATCTTGATCCCTGACAGAGGTGGTTTTCCCTTGCTCAAGGTTGCAAATTTTGGGATTAAGGGCGATCGCTGCGGACGTGGTGGAATCGGTAGACACTACAGACTTAAGTTATTGAGTGCCCTTGTGGAAACGCTTGGAGTAGAACTGCTCAAATTCGGGGAAACCTTACAGGTGTGCTGTTGGCAATCCCGAGCCAAGCCTTTGAATGAAAGTTTAGAGGAAGGTGTAGAGACTAGACGGGCAGCACCTAACGTCAGCTTGCTGACTATGGTGAAGGGATAGTCCAGACCACAAACGCCCGAGCAGGGTGGCGGTGAAAGCCGTGGTTGGTAAGAAAATCTGTTGGGCGTATGCCCGTGCGGGTTCGAGTCCCGCCGTCCGCACCATCTTCTCCCTTGAATACATATACGCAGATATCAGTTGGCACGTCATAGATCTTGGTGCGTCGTTGAGAGTGTAAAACCGAGGTCACAATGTGTTGTCAATCTCCCGTAGTCGACATCCGTCGAGCTAGCTAGAACGAGCAAGTTTTCAATCTAATAAATGGGAATGGCGGTGTTCTGCGATCAATCATGTTGTCTCATCTGAGATCATTCCAATTGATTTTGATGGGAATTCTTACGTGATTCTGCGTAGCAATGTTGCGAAGCCGAAAGAAAATCGGTTTTAGTTGAGGGGTAGATTACATTAGTGTACAGTAGTTTCGTGTTTTCTACATGAGAGAAGTATATATGGATGCCCGAAACTATCCAAAAATCAGTCAGCCTATCTCATGGGGAAATCGAAGAGATGAAACGATTGGCAAAGCACTACAACGTTAGCTTTTCATGGTTGGCTCGGCTGGCAATTCAGAGATTTCTTTCTGAAGAAACCGGCATCCAGCTGGCTTTGTCCCTACGGCTTCCACCTCATAAATAGATGCAAATTGGAGCGATATAACATGAAGAGAAGAAAGGACATCGAGAACAACCACGAACTGAAAGAGCTGCTAATTCAGCGCTTGACGGGCCCACACCCGACCGAAGAACCAATGGATCAAGATGTCGCTGCCGAAGTGGTTGCCTCATTCATAGCTGACTCGGAAAAATCTCTTGGATTAGACCAAGGCTCCCTATTTAAGGTCTATAGAAGAGATGCTCCAAAGCAGGAGCTTTAATACATGAGCGGCCCAGGCGAAGAGGGACAGGCTAAGAAAGCCCATACAAAGCCCACGCACCCATGGGCGTGAAACATCTAAGCCTGCAATGTTGCTAACTTGCAGTTGGTTTCTGAAATTGTCATAGAGGCGTGCTCTTTCGGGAGCGTTCAACACTTCTTCTGCTATCGTATCTAGTACAGAGTCGTATTTTCCATCAGGAACATCTTCTTCTTGAATCCCTAGGACCCGCTCTGTTTGGAGTTTTCCACTTTTCGTTAGAATCTCAACGCTGTGTTGGAGTTCCTCCCAAAGTGCTTCCCGATTCTTCTCCATTTCTCTGTTTATGTCGCCGTTTGGGCGTTCTTTCGCAATACACTCGGGTGCGCCGGAGAAATACAGGTGTCTTCCTATGAAATAGGATAGCGCATGGATGAAACCAAGTATGAAAAATAGAGGAAGTTCAACCTGATTAACAAGGAACTCTGTAATTCCATTGGTGAAAGTCCAATGGAAGGAACTGAGTAGAGCTATCGCAATGTAAATTGCGTGGCCGGCCCAGAGATACAAGAAGGCCGTTTTCTCTCCTAGCACTCGCACCAGGACTTGAATTTCGCTCCACTTCAGCATCCATATGGCCCCGAATTACTTTCGGATTATTTCGCAACGAACGTTGACAATTTCTTGGAGCATGACGTTCTTGTTCACGAGTATCCTGGCCCATTCCCGTGATGTTTTTCGAATTATGGCGGATCTAAGCCCGCTCTCCGAGGATATTCCCATTTCTCGAAAAACGGCCTCTAAAGCAGGACGGATCGCACCGCTGATAGTTTTTTCGAAGCGTTTCAAGCGGCTCCCCTTGATGACACGATCTGCAATCGCTGATGATCGAATTTCTACATTATTTGCAATCTCAACAACAAACTCGATGTCAGATAAATAGACACCGCTTGTCCTAAGGATATTCGCAAGCGACTCATCAATGGTTACGTGAATACGTTCCGCTGCGTTTTCTATGAACTCACTGGGCACTTCTATTTCAGCAGGTAGTTCTTGGTAAACTTTGATCCAATTCGGCGCGATTTTGTTTCTGTCTGCGTCTCTTTTGAGCTCCATAAGTCGCCCGATGTATGCACTAAAGTCTAGATGGTCAGGTACCAAATTCGTGTGCACTGCCATTTCTATTCCTCCTTGTTGTAAGAGTAGTTTCTTGCCTGCGGTAGTGTTGTCTTGATGGAGCACCTAGCGATTTATTGACTTTTCAGATTGGCACATTGGTCGCTCTCAGATATCTAGCCGAACGAAGTGCTATTTCACTATTCTCGACGTTTTTGAGCATAAGTGTCCAGCGGCCAGAAAATGGGTGGAATCCTCCAATTTATATTCCTCAATAAATGCGGGAGCGATTGCCTTGCCCTAAGACCCAACCTCCGCCCGGTTCTATAGGAAATCCGTGAGTTTGATTTTGGCCTGATGCGGTCTGTTTTTGCAAACCTATTTTCATGGCCATTTTGCGAGCGTGAGGTTTCCCGGTGATGAATGTGTCCGGTTTGGTTGTGTCCGCTTCCATTCATTGATGTGATGGCGTGCTTGAATCAGGGTGGGGAACAAAGTCTCGGAACATGAGCGTTGAGGAGGAAGCAATCGACGCGCTTGACCTGAGGTGCTGATGGTGTTGGTAAGCGGTTGTTCTGGCGGCCCCAACCGGTTGAAGCCTCTGGTGTGTGCAGGTGTGCAAAGGGGTACAAGTTTAGATACAGCTACAGTTTGATCTGCTCTGACTCCAAGTGTGTTATGTTGGACTGATTTGTAGTGCGAAGGAGGCAATGTCGTGGAAAAAATCAAGATCTCTTTTGAGCACTGCTATGGCATTCGAAAGATGGATGCCGAGTTCGATTTTACAAAGAAGCTTGCGCAACTTATCTACGCGCCAAACGGCGCAATGAAATCATCATTCGCGATGACGTTCAAAGACCACGGAACGACGACACCATCGCGCGACCGGATTTACATCGACCGAGAGACCAAGCGATCTATTTTGGATCATGAAGACAACGAGCTTGCTGCCGAGGCTGTATTTGTCATAGAGCCCTACGATGCTGGATATCAGTCCGGACGTGTATCGACGCTTCTCGTGAACAAGGACCTAAAGGCAGAGTACGACTCCATCTTGAAGTCGATTCAGGAAAAACAAGACGCCCTGATTACAAAACTAAAAAAGACATCGGGTGTACGTGCGGGTCTTGAAGAAATTCTTTCGATAGTCATTTCGAAAAAGGAAGGCAATTTGCTTCGCGCGCTCGACCGCGTTCGTTCCGAGGTTAAGGATGATCCATTTGATAAGTCGCTTGAGGGAATCAAATATGGCTCTCTTTTCAACGGCAAGGTTGAAGCCTTTTTAGCTGACCCAGACCTGAAAGCTGCATTGGAGGATTATACTGCCACCTATGACACTCTTTTGGAAAAGTCGCGCTTCTTCAGGAAAGGTGTTTTCAACCACTATCAGGCTGGAGAAATTGCAAAGCAGCTAAAGAATCATGGGTTCTTCCAAGCTGAGCACAAGGTGTACCTACACTCTGAAACCGAAGATACGAAGGTCGAAACGGAGAAAGAATTAGAGAAGCTAATTTCAGAAGAATTGGGGGCTATCCTTTCGGATGACACACTGAAGGGGAAATTTGAAAAAATCGACAAAAAGCTCACCAATAAGGAACTTAGAGACTTTCGGGAATTTCTCCTTTCGAACCAAACACTGATACCGCGCTTACAGAAGCCCGACGTGTTCAAAGAGGATTTGTTGAAGTCCTACCTGATGATCCACAAGGAAGACTTTGAAGAGCTCATGGATGAGTTTTCGGGAGGCAAAAAACGGCTGGACGAGATCGCTCAAGAAGCATCAGGTCAAGCGACAAAATGGCAGGAGGTGATCAATATCTTCAACCGTCGCTTTTCAGTCCCCTTCAAAGTGAGCATTGAAAACAAGCAAGACGTTATTCTGAAGCGGTCGACGCCGAATATTGGCTTCACATTTGAGGACGATTCAGCGCAACCGATATCAGTAAGCCGCGATCAGCTTGTTGACGTGTTGAGCAATGGTGAGCGGCGGGCGCTATATATTCTCAACATCATTTTTGAGGTGGAGGCGCGTAAGAGCGAAGGGGTGCCTACGCTGTTCATCATTGATGATATCGCCGACTCGTTCGACTACAAGAACAAATACGCCATTGTTGAATACCTAAGCGACATACTAGTTGAACCGAATTTTCGGCAAATCATACTGACGCACAACTACGACTTTTATAGGACTGTTTGGAAGCGCTTAGATCTAGGCGGCGCCAATTTTCACGTCTCTAAGACATCTGAAAAAGTTGAGCTGTCTAACGAGAAAATGTATCGCGATCCTTTTGAAAAATGGAAAGCAATCGCCAATACAGAAGATAAAACTGATGCCCTGTTGGCCATGATCCCATTCGTGAGGAACTTGGCGGACTATTGTGGTTTTAAGGAAGAGTCAGGCAGGCTTACGAGCCTCCTGCATCAGAAAGCGGATAGCAATGCGATAACGCTTTCTGATCTTTTTGCCATCTATAAGAAGGTCCTAAATGGGCAGGAATTTGAAACGGAATTAGCATTAGATACAGCCGTGATACCGCTTCTTCTCGACACCGCAAAGACTATTGCCGAGACTGGTGAAATTGCACTCGATCTCGAGAAGAAAGTCGTTCTATCGATAGCAATCCGCCTTTCCGCCGAAACAAAGATGATTAAGGTCATCAATGATGAGGCGTTCGTAAATGGCATTACCAAAAACCAGACAGCGAAGCTTCTTCGTAAGCTGAAAGAGGTTGTTGGCGAAGATGATGTGCATGCATCACTGATCGTGCTTATGGATCGCGTGAACTTGATGACACCCGAAAACATTCACCTGAATTCGTTCATGTATGAACCTATACTCGACATGTCCGCGGAGCATTTGGCGCAGCTTCACAATGAGCTGATAGCCGCCTGTACCGCTTGATGCTTGTTTGCTGGTCATGAAGCAGAAACTCCCTTTGATCTCTGACTCATTCGGCGTCGAATAGGGCTGGAGACAATCAGTATTTGTGGTACGCGCTAACCTCGCGAGTCACGATTTTCACTGATGTGGATTGTGGTGGGCGCCATTCAAAGTACAGTAGTAGTGCTTGGCTGAAACTCTGGCTGTTGCTGCGAGTTCAAGCCATTGAGTTGCATCTTTACGACTGGTTTCATATAGGTGACCTGACTCGATACAGTGGCTGACGGCATTGTCGAAGAGCTCCCTCACTGTGGCGGCAGTGGCCCTATCTGCGTGGGTGGAAGCTTCCGAGATCGTTTCGTTTAAGCTTCTTCTAAAGCGATCTAGTTCCACATCTCTGTAGTCATTCTGGAAATACAGCCGTACCTGATTCAAAGCGGTGTATGAGGCTTGCAGGTGCTCTAGTTTCTGCTTCTTAAGTTGCAGTTCATAGACCAACGCATCGACATGCTCTGCGAGATATTCAAGAGCAGCGTTGCCATCGACGCGCACATGACGGAGTTTTTTTAGATCAGCATAGGCATCGTTCATCGTCTGACGACTGCGTTCGAACGCGCTCTGCGCCTTTTGCTTATCTGTGCTGTTTGGTTTACCGCTACGCCGTTTTATCGCTTTACCTCGTTTGAGACTATGACAACAGGTTTTGGAATCTGCTGTCCACTAGCGAGTACTTTTCTTGCGAAGACAGCCTGAAGCTTAAGTCAGGTGGTGCAGGGCGTCGTGCTCAACGTGTTTGCTGGTGGGCAAAGTCGATGTACTACGTATTTCGTCTTTCATATTCCGAATTGAAGCCAACCTCTGGGAGTTCGTGAAACTTACGCTCAAGCTCTTGTTCATTCCATGCGCTGATGTCATGACTTGAAGAATGATCACCTTAAGCGCCTGGCCGAAGACACGTTCACTTGATGAAGTGAAGAGGGTCTATGTCAACCGTATGGGGCATTCCAGTCGTCGATTGAGTGTTCACTACTGGATTGAACAAGCAGAGCCGGATGACAATGGTCGTGACTGGCGCTTCACTTGGGAGTTGCGCGATGCAGAAAGCCCGAGACGGGCTGCCGAGATAGCCACGGAAGCGTGGCACTTTCTGCAAACAGAGCTTCCGGCCTTTGTTGCTCAGAAAAACAAGTTCCTGGCCTTCTCAACAATCAGTTGGGCTGACTGGTGTCGGCTTGCTCGGGACTGCTCACGTCGCCAGCGTCAACCGGCTTATGTTCGTCGGCAGAATAAGAGCTCTCCTCCACATGAACGATATCCTCGGTAGCAAGAACATCTAGCCCAAGAAGTGGGCTCAGGGTTTCGTCATTGAACACCATGTGTTTTTGAAGTCTTGCGGGCTTTTGCCCTCTGCCAACAAGGATGATTTTGTCGTTGTACTCGGGTCCGCGTATTTCGTGTGACTGTACGAGCGGCTTCTCCATGCCATCAAGCAGGCCTCTTGATCTGCCGAGGTTTCTTTCCAGATTGGCTGCTGCATCTTCGTCGCAATTCATCCAACACTGAACAACGGCGTTGCCGAGGATGGTCTCAGCATTCTGATAAGCCTTTTCAATCTGGTCTCGGTTTTGTGCAAACAACCAGAGTTGCAAGCCATATTGCCGCCCAAGTGATGCGGCTTTGGGAAGAGGTTCGAAATTTCCAAGCTGTGGTGCTTCGTCGAGGAAGAAGACGATAGGTTTCTCAACGTCCTCCGGAAGCTCTTTCAGGAAATGTTCCAGATGTTGGCCGATGATGACACGGATCACTGACGCAAACCTGCCTATGTCTTCCGGCTGTATGCAGAGGTAAAGGGTTGGTGGGTTGTCCTGGTTTCTGAACTCTTCGGGCTTCCAGTCGCAATGGGTCGTCAGAGCGTCCAGGTCGCCCAAGTCCCATGCGCTGAGATGGGTACGAGCAACGTCCATTGCGGACTCTCGCTGTTTCTGGGGGATGGTCTCCATTTGATTTGCCATCCGCTCCAGAAACTTAATGCCAGTATCTCTGAGTGCCTCTATTGCGTTTTCAAGCATGTCAGCGGTTGGCGACATCATGTCCATGACCGACGCCATGTTGCGCTCTTTGTCCCCCTCTGAGAGGAGGGCGATAAAGGCGATGTAGGCAGTAAGGAAGTCTCGACCCTTGTTGTCCCAATACGGGTCTTTTGCATTGTTGGAAACGATCAGCATGTCCGCCATCTTGCGGGCATCAGATGCAAGATGCTCTGGATCGTTTCTCACAAAGTCGAGCGGGTTATAGCGAGCAGAGTTTTCTTTATCGTGAGGTGCGAAGCGAATGACTTTGCCATAGCGCTGGGAACGGAACCCGGCGGTGTCGCTATAACACTCACCCTTGATGTCGAGGACGATTGCTGGGCCGCTATAGGTCAGCAGGTTCGGGATCACCTGGCAGCGGCTTTTGCCTGCGCCGGGAGGGGCGATGGTGAAGAGTGACCCCTCACCGTCATAGTTCAGAAAGGTGCCATCTTCCAATGCACCTAAGAACAATCCGTCGCCCATAGCTGGATTGTAGATGCTCTTTGGAATATCTGCCCCGGTTAGCCAGGCTGCACCGCCGCCTGCCAGGTTGGCGAGTTCCTGTGCTGCTGGCGTGTTGGGGTGCTTGGTCTGAAGCTGATTGGAAAGATGAGCAATGTCTTCCTGCAATTGGCCGGAATCAACCAGGTAGACAGGCAAGGATTCTATCAGCGTGTTAAGGGCGATTTTTTGAGCGCGGCTTGTGCTATCGGGGCGCTGGGAAACGCGCGCCTTTCCGAACTCAAATATTGCTCCTGCTAAGGCAAGCTCAATCCATTCAGGGTCGATGATGTCATGTTTTAGGAGAACCGCACCTATCCGCAGAAGCTGCCTCTGTGTTTCAGGGATTTGGCCAACTGCACAACTAAAGGAAATGTTCTTTGGGTAGTTGTTGGCTGCCGTCGCTTGAAGTTCCGCATCATCAATTTGATCGACAACACCCTTGCCACGCGGGCCACTGCTTTTGAGCACTCTCCTGAAGTTTTCAAGGTGCTCTTTCTTCAGAACCTCACCTGCGTTGAACTCTGCGACTGAGGATTCATCATTCATCAGAGATAGGATTTCGGCGCAGCGTTTTGTGCGAACGGCCTGGGCTTCTGCTTCCTTCTCTGCTGAAGCTATGGCTTGTGCTGCCTGTTCCGATAGTGCATCCAGTTTCACACAAACACGGCGCTCCAGGGCTTTGGTTTCCGGCAGGGCCATTTCTTCCCAGGTGTCCGGGATGGAGACCAGTATATCCGCGATTTCCGGCTCATCCTGGTGGGGCTCTGCTCTAGTAATGCACGCTTTTATGTGGGCTTGGCATTTCTGCAGCTGCTGGTCTTCGAGGTATTGGCGGCTCAGTTCCCATGCTCTGACAATGCCAGCACCGAGCATTTCCAGCGGTGCGAGGATTTTGGCAGTTCCGGTCTTGTTGTTGCTGTCCGGCATTCTCTTCATCCCTCTCCCCAGTGATTTTTCTATGTAAAATATACTCAGTATTTTACTATTAGACAGCCGTGATTTAGAGGCAACGGGGATAAGTCAAACTGTGATGTTTATGCCTGGCCGTGCGGTGATTGAGTGCGTGTCGTCATCGGCGGCAGTTCAGGTTCAGACTGTGGAGTGAAGTTGGAATTTTGTAGGAGCAAGCAGGAGGTTTGGGCCCAAAAATGGCCTTCAAACCTGAGCAGTCTCACCGCCACCTGAAGGTGTTGTCTCGATGCACTGCTTGCCCTCAGCGCCGGGAGCTTAGGACAAATGCCGACTAGGGATTACCGCAAGCCAGAGAGCGAACGACGAACCCGCTGTGTGAAAACCTACTTCACAGCGGGAGAGTTCGCGCAGCTGCAGGAGGCAGCTGAGGCTAGCGGGTTAACCCATGCAGCATTTGTGCGCGCGTCTGCCCTGGGAAACAAGCCCCAGGCAAAACCGACACGCGTGGCAGCCGAAACGATCCGTCAGTTAACGGCTCTCGGTAACAACCTCAACCAACTGACGAAGATCGCCCATGCAGGCAAGTTTCCAGTGGCTCAAGTCCTGGAAACAGCCTTGGGGGAGGTTCTTTCGGCTGTGCGCCGGATCGGCTAGGGAGGCTTCCAAATATGATTGGAGACGCCCGTACGGGATCCGGCTTTAGCGGGCTGGCCAAATATCTCCATTTCGGTCGAAAGGGAGATAGCCCTGAAAGGGTGGAATGGACTGCAGCCCGCAATTTGCCGACAGATGATCCGCAGTTGGTGCCCGCCATGATGCGGGCGACTGCGGCACTGTCGAAACGGGTGCAAGACCCCGTTTTTCATTATTCGATTAGTTGGCCTGAGCATGAGCAGCTTCCCCAGGAAGATATGCTCAAGATCGCTGACAGAACCCTTTCTGACCTCGACCTGGAAGAGCATCAGGCCATTATCGTTGCCCACAACGATACGGATCACCCTCATGTCCATGTGATGGTCAACCGGGTGCATCCGGAGACAGGCGTTGCCTGGGAAAAGTGGAAGTACAAGACGCGATTGGAGCAATCGCTTAAAGCACAGGAGAAGGAGCTCGGCCTCACAGAGGTTCCAGGGCGGCTAGGCAATGGGAAAGCATCTGAGAAGGCACGCAGGCGCCCTCAGAAGGGTGAACAGCGCATGGCCGAGCGATTGGATGTAGCAACCCTCGACCATTGGAGCAAAGAAGATGTGACGGACTTGAAGGATAAGCTCGCACCTTCCTTCGAAGCAGCTGATAGCTGGGAAGCATTGGAGCAGAAGCTTCAGGAGGATGGGGTGACCCTCTATGCGAAAGGACCGGGGCTGATCCTCACCAATGGTGAGAAATACGCCAAGCTCTCCGAGATGGGTAAAAAAGTGCGGAAAACTGAGTTAGAAGACCGCTTTGGGAAATCGTTCAAGGACTACGCCGAAGAACGCCAGGCTGAGCGTCAGCAGCCAACAGATTACTGGGATATGGCCCGAGGCCTCAAAGATCGCGTGGTGCGTGCAGGGCAATCCATTCGAGATTGGGTGTTTGGACGCCAGCTCAGCTTGATGGAGCGCCTAAAGCGCCCCAGGAAAGGTAAGCCGCGGCGTATCGACCGCGACGAACTCGACGAATATGAGCTTTAGTATTCCAGATCTTTGCCGTCATCTGGTGGGAGCGGCGCGCCCTTTGTCCATTCCATCAGTGAAGGCCAGCCTTTTGGAATACGCAGTAATCCCTGCCCATTGGCAGCTTTTTCTGCTGCTTCCTGCGCGCGATTGGCGCGACCGTCGTCAATGAGGTCTTGGTGCTCTTCAAAGCGCCGAGTGAATGCCTGCGAGGCACCCTGAAAGGCATCGACTTTGATTTGCTGCACTATTGGATATGTGCTGCGGTCATCTGGCTTGGTTGCTTCGCGCCACCGCGCCCTGTCTTCGGCGGTATGACCACCTGTTTTCTTTTCTCTGTTGAATCCCAATGCCACCTCTTCTGTAATTAGCGTGCAGAAATATTGTTGGGATGGATGCTTCGAATTTCAAGTGGGCTGAGTTCGTCGCCTACTCAAGCATTGGTTCTGGGCATGGTTCACCGCTTTCCAATGCCATCTGTCTGGCAACCTCAATTGCGGTCATGCCGACTTTACCAATGCGAACAACGTCCAACCGGAAGTGGAAGGCAAGCGTGTCGATGGTTAGGTTAGTTGAGCTGATACCGTGCGAGGCTAGTACCCTGCGTGTTTCCAGTGGGAGAGATGGAGATTTGCTCAAGGTGCAATTGTGCTGAAGCATGTCCACTACAGCGGACAAATACCCGATACAGCGTCCCGCGTTACTGTGCTCAAAAGAGGAAAGCTCATTCATCGGCTTCATAGAGAGCTCACAATCTTCATCCATGGCGTCAACGTATCCGCCGAGTGGCGTATCAGCGGGAGCGGTACCCGCTGACGTGACTGCCGCCATCAGTACGAGCAGCAGAACGGGCGCGCGTTTTGAAAAGGGCGTCATCTCAGGTCGATCAACTCACAACGCATAAGGTTCTTGAAATAGAATGCCGTGCGCCCGCTTTGATGATAACCCTCAATTCTAACAATTTGCGTTTGCATGCCTCTATTGATGCCAAGTGCCGGAAATGCATATTCACTGCGAAGGTCTCTCTGGTGAAGAACTAGACTCGTCAAGTCTTCCCCGTCATTGGGCATGACCGTGCCATCGACCAAAACTGTTGGCGCGCCTGCTGCCTGCACGGATATGGCATGTGGATAGTTTGGGAAACGGTCTGTTTCAACTTCTGTGTTGAAAGTTTCCGAGATTGGAATTTTGAATTCCATTGTCTGACCATTCGCGATCTGAACGATCTTTACCTCAGGGTTATCACCTATTGTTATTTCGAGCTCTAACCCTTCTACAGGCGTACCGATTCCACAGTCTCTTCCTGTTTCATATGCATTTGTGGTGTTGACCCAGCGTCCGGCGAAACTCTCAAGAGTGGTGTTCGCTGAAGCGGGTGTGATGCTGGCCGTGAAACAAAGGGCTGCAAAAAATACTGAAGGAATTCGAAGCGTGGACATGCTGTTCAATCCGCTTTGTAAAGTTTGTGATTACTAGAAAACTACGTTGCACTTTGTCTGAATGGCATTGCCTGCTTGTCCTGCTTCCATGCCGTATTGAAAACTGCTGACCAAGCCATTGCCCATCAGCTGCCTTACGCGGGCGGTATCGCCGCCGAGGCTTGCCGTGAAAGTTTCTAGGTGGGTGGCGTTGCTCATGTGCGTCTCGACAAGCGGCCACGCACACGCGCATTCGTTTCCTGTATTTCCACGAGACTCACAAGCTGAAACAAACCGTCTTTGCTCTGCGCTTGCTGGAGCGACTGCATTCAACAAGCTGTCTGCACTCTCTGGATTGTTGACGTAGTAGTACCCGCCACCGCCCACGAAGAGCGTAGCGGTGAATAGGATGACGCTCTTTGAGATAGCCATGCCATTTTCCTGATTGAATGTGATCTTTTACCTAGAAGTTGATTTTTTTCACGAAAGCGTTGTCAGAGACATTCTTCAGAGGAGGGCAGGCACATAGATAGAAAGCGGGGGTTGTCAGATTCACTCAGGACTGTATGATGATATCAACTTCTAGGTAAAAGTTGATATTACTGGAACCGGCACATAGGCCATATAGATAAAGGGTTTCGGACCGATTTTGATGCTTGGAAAGGAGAGTTCATCAAAACGATAACTCAACTAGCTGTCTTAAGTGATGTGACGTTGAGAAAAAGGAATCCAAAAAATGCCGACCAAAAACAAAGCAAGAAACCACAATCATCCGGCCAAAGGTTCATCGATCAAGGTTGAGCCAATCCGAAGCCTTAAAGGCATTCGGCGCATCAAGAAGCTACGGGAAAACAATCCGCGTGACATGTGCCTGTTCACATTCGGCATCAACACGGCCTACCGGGCAAACGAGCTTCTATCCATAAAGGTAGGCGACGTGAGCGACTTGCAGGCCGGTGAACGGTTTGAGCTCTGGCAGAAGAAAACCAAAAAGTACCGAGCCATTACGCTCAATGAAGCGGTCGTCAAATCCATAGACGTATGGTTGGCAGTTCATCCAAACCCGGTGTCTGAATCTCCGTTGTTCTGGTCACAGAAGACGCGAGCGGCACTTGGCGTGAGTGCCGTCAATCATATGGTCAAACGCTGGTGTGCTGAAGCTGGTCTTAAGGGTAACTATGGTTCGCACTCACTGCGTAAGACGTGGGGCTATCACCAGCGCATTCATAACAAGGCTGCCGTTCCGCTCCTTATGGAAGCATTTGGGCATAGCACCCAGAAGCAGACCTTGGATTATCTGGGCATTCAGGCTGAAGAGATCCAGGAGTTGTATTCGTTGGTGTTGTGAGAGAGTCATTCGCTCTCTTGCTTTGACAGTTCACCGTTTAATGGTTGCAGACCTTTCCCCAACCGACCTTCCGCGCCAGAATCCGTGAAGGCAATTGTGCCTAGTTCTTAGCAACCACGTCTCTCCTTGCCATCAAAACAAGGAGATGACCAATGACAAGTATCTATCATGCAACCCCTTACGATATTTCTGCGACTGGTTTCTATTTCAACACTTATGAAGAGTATCAGATCAAGTCCGCCACTCATCGCAATGAGCATGGTGCACTGGTCGAAGAATATGAAATTCAATTCATCGATGGCGAGAACAGCCGTTTGTTCTCAGCCTTGAGTGTTTGCCAAGCCAGTTTGAAAGACTGGTTTGAGCACTTTGAAGCTCTTGAGGGTGAAGACACCATCAAAGCCATCTATCTGGCCGAAGAGCAATGCTGTCTCATGAGCGATATTCTGGATCGCCTGGATGATGTCTATCTGTTTGAGGGTACAGCACTTGAGTACACAGAGAACTATCTCGAAGATACTGGTCTTCTAGAACAAATCCCTGAAAACCTGCGCTTCTATTTTGACACGGAAAGTTTCGCTCGTGATCTTCTCCTTGGTGGAGATATCGCCGAGCTGGAAATCAATGATACCGCGTACATTGTGCAATCCAGCTAGGGTGTGTCCTTAAGGCTTTGGGCTGTCATGAGTGCACCCAGAAGAACAAAGCTGCGGAAGCACTTTTATGGAAGCGTTTTGTTCATGCCTCCTCTACCAACTTTGAAAATCTGCTCATTTGAAGTGCGTTTATTGCGAACTTTCTATTTTTGTGTAGAATTGAAATATCAGTGTGGGGGCGGACATGAAACGATTTTTCTTTGTCTTGATTGCACCGTTGTTTCTTTTTTCCTGCGGTTCTTGTAGAGACGGCAACTGCTATTTCGAGGTGCCATTTACCTTCGGTGGGCAGTTCTTGACAGAAGAACGAGTGTCGCGAGAGGTGCGATACCAATCGGGAATGATTGATCAATTCGCCAGAACACCAAACCATGATCAAATAGACTTTAATCACTTTGAAGTGGAAGCTCTGGGTTTCGACGGTTTTGAGGCTTTGCAGCGTAAGCCGGAGTGGTGCTGGGCAGCAGCTGTTTCAATGGTTCTGAACTATCAAGGGATTCCGTTCAGCCAGTGCAAGGTCCTCCAGTCGCTAGGTGAAGACTGCAACTCTGAGGAACTGCAATTTGGGTCTGTGAATTCAATAATCACCTCTTTGCGCGGCATTCAAGTTAACCGTGCCAGAAGACCGGCGTTTGTGCATGCAACATCTTTAGCGACAGGCAATGGAACGCCCCTTGTCGAAGATGTAGCAACTAACTGGCCACCCATTGTTGGTTTGGGCGCGCGCGGAGACCAAGCCGGGCATGTATATGTCCTCACACGTGTTGAATACTCGTGGATGCCGGGTGCTTGGAACGTGCCGGTCATTTGGCGTGTTCGTCTGTACGACCCATGGGATGGCCGTTATGTTTCAATGAGCGGGAGCGAGTTCGATGACCTTTTCGATTTTGCCGTTAGGGTACGTGTGCAGCATGGTTAGAGGTTTGTTCAAACCTCTGCTGATTGTGTGTGTCTTCGCAATATTAGCGGCGTGTGCCCGATATGGCGCTAGAGAAGAAGTGTTAATTTCGAGAGTGGATCCAGACGTCACTGCACCGAGAACGGGGTACTTGATAGACCGGAGCGATTGGGTTCTCCGAGTTGAGGATGAGCTTATGCGTCGTAATCTTGATGAGCCTTCGAGCGGGCGACTAATTCATTTTGATGGTCGCGCCATTTATGAGGAAGCTGGCTCCAAGGTTCTTGTTTGGAGGTGTAGAGGTCGTTGGATAGCAGATGAGATCTATATTGACTCTTCTAGGTTTTCCCCGCCAGAGCTGACACCGGATTGCGCTGTATGAACTTCTCTGATGTAACAAAACGTGTTTCTGCTGTTCAGGGGTTCATTGGTATTCTTCCAGGGCTTGCAGCCATTCTCTATGGAGCTGGCGTTCCACCCGAGCGCGAGCTCCTCTTTGGAGCTTTCATAAGTGCACTTCTTTTTGTAGTCACTATTCTTGTGCTGAGTCTTAAACGAGAGATTTTTTCACTCACTACTCAAAAAAAGGTTGCTTGGGCCTCAATTTGCCTTGCGGTATCCGGTATCGCGTTACTGGTGTATCTTAGTCTTCTCGACCACGTTTTGATCACAGATAGTCTGTACAGAGATCAAGTGCGTCATGACATAGAGCTGTATCTTCCTATCTTTCCGACAGGAGAGCTAGCTGTTCTCGTTGAACAGATAGGAAGATACAATTTGATATCGGATGGCTTTATAGAGCCAGATATTGAAAAGTACCGTGGCGAAAACGCAGTACGATACTTGCTCAATGATGTGATCCTCATCGTCTTCTATGTTTTGGCAGTCGCTCCGTTGAACGCAGTCTTAACCGGTGCTGCGATTCTCCTCACCCAACGCGATGTTGCTGGGTAGGTGATGGCTTTGCCGATTAAGGGATTTGCCTAAACACTTGTTTTTGTACTTGTTTTGTTCTTTCTGATGTAGCATTGTCGCGATATGACAGAGTCAAATCCAATTCGGTTGTTGGCCTCTCTATTCCGCCCTGGCCAAAATGATGCGCGTCCAACGGTTTTGTTGGGGGCTGGTGCTTCTTTTTCGTCTGGTATTCCGCTTGCTTCGCAATGCGTGAAGCGCATAGCTAGGCGTGTTTATGCTGAGCGGGAGCTTGGTGGTAGGGTCTTACCGGAGCGCATTAAACCATCTGAATGGCAAGCGTGGCTTCAGAGGCATGATTGGTTCCTTGCGGGTGAAGACAAGCTTGCTGAGAATTTTCCCCTAGTAGTTGAGCACCTTTTGAGACCCGAGGCGTACCGTCGCAAAGTGCTTATGGATTTAGTTCACTTGGATGGTGATATTGGAAGCGGTTATCACAGTCTTTCTGAACTGGTATTGCGCGGTCTCGCTGGAACCATACTCACTACGAACTTCGACATATGTCTACCTCAAGCGCTTAGGGAAAGGCATCCGCACATTAGATATGTTGCGGAGGTTAACCGAGGACCAGACGACTTCAATGAGTTTGATTTGTATGCAAGGGCCCAGATCGTTTGGCTTCACGGTAAAACTGAACAGTATACTGATCGTAACTTAGTCAATGAGACAGACTCTCTGTCTGATAAACTGACCGAGCACTTGGGCCCGCTACTGGACAATACGCCTCTCATCGTAGCGGGATATCGAGGTGCAGAGAAGTCGGTTATGGACTCTTTGCTTGGCGAGCGAAGCGGGCGGTTGTTTCGACAGGGTGTTTTTTGGTGCACTCTTGAAGGAGAAGGGTTGCACGAAAACGTTGTGCGCTTTAAGGAGCGTTTGGGTCCTAACTTCCATCACCTTGAGGTGAAGGGGTTTGACCAACTATTCGATGGCCTAAATCGGGAGTTGGTGGATGTAAAGCGATACTTCGATGTTTCCTCAGTTTTGGAGGTGCCAGGCTTTGATGATTTGCCCTCCAGTAAAGCGGGATGGGGGGATATAAATTCTGATTTGGCTTTGAGCGTTCTGCGCCAATATAGCTCGAAGGTTGGCATGGGTGCCCTTCAATCGGATCAGCTCAAACCCTTTATGCGAGACCTAGGTTTACTTGTAGCAACCGACAACGGTGAGAGGCCCTCAAGCGGTGCTGTCTTGTTGTTTGGTCGTGAACCACAACGGTTTTTCCCTCACGCCGTTGTTTCCGCAACTGTTGATCATAAGCGTCGCCGAGTTTTCTCAGGGAACTTGATTGAGCAACACAGGGAACTTCATGAGTGGTTGGAGGGGGGCGATGTTAATCCTCCATTGAAATTGAAAGGTAAGAGGGTTCACAAGGATCAATCTGCCTATAACGAACGAGCCTTGTCGGAAGTTCTTATGAATTTGCTGGTTCACCGGGACTATGCAATCGAGGAGTTGGCGACAATCAATGTTACTACGAGTGTCGGCATTGACTTTGAGAATCCAGGCGGGATTTCAGTTGAGACAGCGGATCGCTTGAATTGTGACGCTGAAGGTAAGTTTGAGCCCATACCGCAGTTTAGTGAACTGAGAAACCGGTCCCTATGTGATGTGTTCTTCGGGCTGAGTGCGATGGAAAGAGCAGGTACCGGGCTCGCTGATACGGTGGAGCTCTCGCAAAGTAACGGCGGGGGTGCGTCTTTTACGTTTCCGCCGGGGCGGGATCATTTCATGGCGACATTGTATCAACCAGAGGCATCCGCGGGCTCAACTGGAGTTGCCCGAGCGACCATCCCCGTGGGGACCTATGTTGTCAATATGCTGCCGTTTACTGCTGTGCCCGAATCTATGCAGCGGGCTTATGTTCCTGGAGGATGGAATGCGCTGAAAAGGTATGCGCAGGTAGATGAGCTTGGAACATTTATTCTTGAGAAGCGAAGCGATACTTTTTTGAGCTTTGCACCCGCGGCTGTTCTTTCGCTGCTTCTCGGGGACGCACTTGAAGGTGATATTGATGAGCTGCCCACCGATAGTACTTTTCAAGACAAAGTAACCCAGCGCTATATGTCGTGGCTTATGCGCAAGCATTTTGAAGGGCACCTCGCATCATTTTCTAATGATGGGCTGACACTTGAGAAGGACAAGCGCGGGAGACCAACTAAGAGGGCATTTTTTACCGGAGTAAATGGCGCAAATCGGATGATTGTATATGATACGCCTAGGCGGACTGGTATCTCACGTGGTGTTGCAAAAAAGCGTGAGGTAGGTCGCAATACCTGGTTCGAATGCGAGGGGATTGGGTATGAGGTCGTTTCCACATCCAGTTTATGGGGGGTGCGGATTAAGCCATTTTATATGTTTACCAAGCCCGACGGGAAGACTGCTCTTCCTGGCTACCTGCGGTCTAAGAAATCGACGTCACGGTTCAAGTTTGACCGCAATGCGAATGTTGATAGCGACCTTGTGTTTTGGGAGCGTTTTCTCTCGCGCGGTGAACAAATTATAAATATCGGTGGCGCACATGCCGATGATTTATTGTTAGACGGATCGTTCTTCACTGTTGATGTTGAAGAGAAAGGTTTGGTCCCTGATGACCCTTCCGATGAGAATAAGTATTCTGCGTGAACCTGAGATCAGCTTTGGCGATCTATCCACTGACATAGACCCTCGAAGAGGGCTGGTGAATTATAAGCCAGCTGATTTTTGTGGCGAACGGACCGTCAAACTGGGGATTGTTGGTTTGCCAGACGAAGTTGAGGCAGCGAGAATGTGGATCGAAGGATTCTCCGCCTTTCGCCCCGCACATGAAAAAAATTCTAGTAGATATCGGCGATGGCCGGGGCTTAGCAATGCTCTTGGAGCTAACTTCAGTATTGACCAACGGCATATTCGAAAAATTGATAAAAGTCTGTATGGGAAGTTCTGGGCGACTACCCGCAGTGGAGATGGTTTTCAGAGGTTGGTTGATCTGTTTAGTGAAAAGATCGGTGGCTTGTTTGGCGATGAGGGACCTGATTGTGTCGTGGTCTGTATTCCAGCGGAGCTGGGTGACCTTAGGGCGGCGAACCCGGCTCTAACTCCTGAAGAAAAGCGCGCTCTTGAGGTTTTGAGGCAAGAAGAAGAGTCTGATCAGCTTGCTCTATTCCAACCAACGCCGGAGGAACTGAAGGAAGCAGAGGCTCTATACACCATGGCCGATGATCTTCTATTTCGGACATTTTATAGAGCCCTTAAAGCTAAGGTTATGATGCTTGATAACGCGGTTCCCATACAAGTATTGCGTCGAAATACAATAGAGAGAGGGGATGATCAGGGGCAAAGTCATGCAACAAGAATCTGGAATATTGCGACATCAATTTATTACAAAGCCAAAGGGATACCTTGGCGCCCACATGATCTGCCGTCGAACGTGTGTTTTGTGGGGATCACTTTTCATCATATGAAGAAGCGAGGCGGGCATCTCGTCTATGCCAGTGTTGCACAGGCTTTTTCAACTGAGGTTGAGCCTTTTTCTCTCAAAGGTGAGAATATCAATCATGAGCAAAGGCGCGACCGACAGCCATATCTGAATGAGGACCAATCAAGAACGCTCCTAGATCAAGTGCTGAGTGAATATGAGAATCGAGCGGGAGTCATGCCCGATAGGGTGGTAGTTCATAAAACTACGGTGTTTCAAGAAGAGGAAATGTCCGGCTTTGGAGAGGCGGCAAGGGAGTGCGTTCCAAGGCTTGATATGATTTGGCTGCGCTCAACTCCTTTTCGTATTGTGCGAAAAGGTAAGGAGGAGCCATGGCGTGGAACGTTTTGTACTTTTGACGACAAGTACTATCTGTTTACCAGCGGCTATGTTCCATGGTGGCAGGAATACCCAGGGGCACATATCCCTGCTCCAATTGAGATGGGCAGTGCTATACCTACTGACATGGAGGAGCGAGCAAGAGAGATTTTGGCGCTTACCAAGATGAATTGGAATTCGAGTGACGGGATTGGGAGCCTTCCAATTACTCTCTTATTTGCGCGGCGGGTTGGTGAGTTGATGACTGAATTTGATCAAGATGATACGCCTAATTCCTCTTACCGGTTTTATGTTTGAGATGGAGAATGGCTTTGTGGCTTCGGAATTTTCAGACTGAATGTCCTTGCACGCTGCTCAAAAAAACTTGGGCCTGTGTCCGCTCAAGTAGAGGGTTACACTGGTGCCAGTGAACGTGCTTCTACGGAAGAAGTGTGCGTATGCAAGGAACAAAAAGAACCATTGCGACTATCAGGGTCAAACCAATGGTACAAGCTGTGTATAGGGTACGCTGACGACCCTCACCTGAGAAGTGAACGAATACCCAGATGAGGGCGATAGCCAATCCGATTGGGTAACCGTATATCTCATTTCCGATATTGAGAGATTCCGGGGGTAGGCCTTCAATAAAGGTGTATAAGCCTCCGGAGATAGCGAGCGAAATGAATCCAGACGCCACAGAAATAGGATTGCTCCAATCGGCTGCTTTAATAATTGAGTAGGCGCAAACCGCACCTATGAATATTCCTAGAGAGAAAAAGCCTAGTGTGATCAAGGAGGGGCTCCTGGTTGCATTTATTCCTTAGAATTTTCGAGTCTTCATCGTTTGTCCGATTTTCATATGACAACTACTGAACTGACTAAGTGATGGGGCACCGCACCTTGCTTCGGGCCATAGAGAAGGTTGCGCCGCCTTTATAAAACGACTTGTTTATTATAAAGTCAATCAGTTAGGCTTCTGCATTCGGTTTTGATTGGTGTGTGTTCAAAGCTGCGGAGATGAAACGGAAGTTCATACTGATCAGGTGGCGGATGAATATTGTCCTCAATGGTGTGTCTTCTGAACTTGATGAGCAGTCCAGGCGAAGAGTAGTTCTGCAACGCCGAATGGAACTTCGCGAATAGCGCTGCTTCATGTGGGAGGAGAACCAGATGCCAGCCAGAAATTTGAAAATATTGTGCGTTCACGGACTTGGGGATCATCGAAATTCGACTTGGGAAGAAACATGGTCTCAGGCACTTGATGAAGCTTTTCCTAGCCAGAATAAGGTTTCCATCGAACCCATCTTCATCACCTACGATGACATTTTTGAAGACACCGATATTTCGATTTGGGAGGCCACTGGTGCGCTTTGGAAACTTGCTAAAAGTGGAACTTTATCTGTTGGTCGTGAGAGGGGATGGCTAGACAGCGTAGCTGAAAGAATTCGCTGGACAGCAGGTTATGTCGTGGCCTGGGTTGAAGATGATGGGTTCCAGAGGAAAACGAGAAAACTCGTTCTTGATGCGATCAAAAAACATAAGCCGGACATAGTTCTCGGTCACAGCTTGGGCTCGCTTATCACGTACAATGCTCTTACCCACGGCGATGCTGGCGGGGGCGATATTGCGCCTATTTTGCGCAAAATGAATTTTGTGTCGCTGGGGTCCCAAATCGGTAATCCGTTTGTTGTCCGAAACCTAACGCCTGGAAGTGTCGGGGCTTTGCCCACCAAGGCATGGTATCACCTGTACAATAAGCATGATGATGTTTTTACTGAACCGCTTAGCTTGCCGAGATACCCCAACTTTCGGCAAATAGAAACACCGTTTGATCTTCCTGGGTTTGCTGATCATAGGGCTGAGCAATACCTCGCACATAAAAATACGATTGAGGGTGTGTGGCGGCCGATTGTTGAAAATGCGATAGATGGGCGGAGTTTTTCTCCGTCTGCTCACAAAACCAAAAGGTCAAAAACTCTTGCCCGATCTGCTCGCCGGAAACCTCGGCGTGCATTGTTGGTGGGGATTAATGACTATCCGCAGGAACAAGATAGGCTTTATGGGTGCGTCAATGACGTCTTTCTAATGAGTTCGGTCTTGCAAGAATGTGGGTTTGCACCAGATGAGATCCGGACATGCTTGGATGATAGAGCGACTGCGTCGGGAATATTGGAGCGGCTAGAATGGTTGTTGGATGATCCACAGCCCAACGACGAACGGGTGTTTTATTTCAGTGGCCATGGCGCACGGATCCCAGAGTATGGTGAAGACAGGGAGCCGGACCACCATTTAGAATGTCTTGTCCCATGGGACTTTGATTGGTCACCTCAGACGGCAATTACAGACAATCACATCGCATCACTTTATACGCAGCTTCCATACGATTCCCGAATTGCGATGATTTTTGATTGTTGTCATTCTGGCGGTATCCATCGCGATGGTGGAGCAAAAAGTAGAGGGTTGACGCCGCCGGACGATATCCGCCATCGCGAGATGAAATGGGATGTGGAAACACAAATGTGGGTCGCGCGTGATTTTGCGCGCCTTGATCGAGGTTTCTCAAGAAGCAAAGAATATAAGGAAGATTTCTTTGGTTCGAACGGCGCGACCTTTCGCCTAGGACGTGCTGTCCCATATCACGGCATGACGAGTGCACAATACGACCGATTGAAGAAGACCACAGATGAGCCCGTTGGTCCCTATCTTCCACTTATTATGGAAGCTTGCGGCGAAAGTCAGCTTGCATACGAATATCAGCATGGTGTGACGAGCTACGGCGCTTTCACATATTCACTCGCTTCTATTCTGCGTCGTAGTGCAGGGCAGAATCCAATCTCATTCAAGCAGCTCGTGGATTCAACAAGACGTCAACTTGGAGAGCTGCAATATGATCAGGTCCCTCAAATTTTGGGGCCTGATAAAGTGGTGAATGCAAAGGTGCCCTGGCGGACTTTTTAGGAATTGAGTGGGGTCAATGCAGGCTGTTTCATTGTGGCATCCTGAGGACCTGGCTGCTTCAGAGCGAAAAATTGGATTATTCGATTGATGGTCTTTCGGAGCTTTTGGCTCGGTGGGAAGAGGCACGAATGTAAAGTCCATTCATTTCCGCCAGCCCCTTTTTTTCGGTTTGGGTTTCTTTGCAGCTAGCACATCATCGATGGTGGCGAACTCCGAGGTGGTTGGCTCGACAGAGTTCACAAGTTTCTCTAGGCACCCAAGCGCCATTGCTAGTTTGAGAAGTGCTTCTAGCGAAATCAGCCCTTGTTGCTCAAATTTGCGTAGTGTCGGTAGGGGAACGCCCGAGCGTTTTGATAACCCTTCCTGTGTGAGGCCTATGCTCAGTCGCTGAATACGCAGATGCTCCGTAAGTTTCCTCTGCGCTTTGGTGATGTTCATAAGTGATGTCATAGTGTTAATTGATAGCAAAAAATCCTATAACTAATACGAAAATATGATTTGTAGGGATGGAAAATATATCCTATGAGGTATATTTTTCTTTTATCCCATTTGGGGTATATTGAATAATTATGTCATATAGGGTATATTCTAGATATGTCTTCAAAAAAGACCATTGCTAGAGATGTTGTCCGCAGCCCGAAACAGCTTGGCCAGGCGGTTCGGAATCGTCGTCTTGAATTGAAGCTCACACAGATTGAGCTGGCGCAGAAAATTGGCTCATACCAAAAGACAATTTCACGTCTAGAGGCTGGTGAACCAGGCATCAAAACTCAAACGATGTTTGATGTTATCACGGCGCTCGACCTTGAGTTCACAATCCAGTCACGAAGCAAAAGCAAGTCGCGAATTGAGGACTTGTTCTAGTGGCACGCAAGAAATTCAGTGGAAAGATGAAAGTTGCCCTTAATGGGCGTTGTGTCGGTATGCTGGGGCGTGCAAGTAGCGGTGCGACATCCTTCTCGTATGCATCAGACTGGCTGAGCTGGGATAGCGCATTCCCCATCTCTCTTTCTTTGCCCTTACAAACGAAGAAGTTTATCGGCGCTCCAGTTGTTGCTGTGTTTGAGAACCTTCTGCCGGATGAAGATATCGTGCGCAGGCGGCTTGCCGAAAGGGTCGGAGCGGGTGGCTCAGACGCTTTCAGCTTGCTCGCTAAGATTGGACGGGATTGCGTCGGCGCACTTCAATTTCTTCCAGGCGATGAACCCATTCCGTCTGTAGGTAGCGTAGATAGGGAGGAAATCTCAGAGAGTGGGATTGCGCAAATACTGCGAGATTTGCGCATGAACCCGCTCGGTGTCAGCACAGAAGATGACAGAGACTTTCGGATATCGATTGCTGGTGCTCAGGAAAAAACAGCGTTGCTACAAATAGACGGGAGTTGGCATGAGCCTGTCGGCGCAACACCGACAACGCATATTCTGAAGCCCCAGATAGGGCTGTTGCCAAATGGTCTGGACATGTCCAGAAGTGTTGAGAACGAGCACTTCTGCATGCGTTTGTGTGAAGCACTTGGCCTAGAAACTGCGGACACCGAAATTCTCGACTTTGAAGATATGCGTGTGTTGAGTGTGCGCAGGTTTGATCGTGTTTGGACCAAAGATGGTCGATTGTTACGCCTTCCCCAAGAAGACTTTTGTCAAGCGCTCTCAGTACCGCCTAGCCTTAAATACAACTCGCAAGGTGGTCCGGGGTTTGTTGAGTGTTTGAGGCTTCTGCAAACAAGTGATGACCCCGCCTCAGATCAACGTCTGTTTATCAAAGCGCAGATTGTCTTCTGGGCGATGGCGGCGACCGATGGGCATGCAAAGAACTTCAGCATCTTCTTGCAGCCTGGAGGTCGTTTTACGATGACACCGCTCTATGATGTTCTCTCTGCGCAGCCAAATTTTGATGCTGGTGAATTGCGCCGCCGTCAGCTGAAACTCGCGATGGCTGTTGGAAGCAACCGGCACTACCCAATCTATGAGATTACCCCACGACACTTCGCGCAGTCCGCCAAGGCAGCGGCTTTGTCGTCTCAGATGGTTGATGAGGTGATAGAAGAAATAAAGCTTGGCTTAGATGATGCTCTTGAAAGAACGATCGCTTCGATGCCTGAGGACTTTCCGATGGAAATGGCTCATGGCATTGCAGACGGCATGCGAAACCGTCTGGCGGGGCAGACAGCCTGAGCTAAAGAGCGCCCTAGTATCCAAAAGCTTATCCATAAATATCCATTTTGTCGTTGTTGTGTGGCGGGCTTTCTCGTCTGGGCGCGGTATCGCAGTGATACATGCATGAGCGTCTTGCTCTCTAGCTGGAATTTTCTGCCAGGTAGTTGAGGAGGCAGCATCTAACAAGGTTTTCAAACCAGTGAGCATAAGGCAGCTTCTTTTTGCCTGAGATCTTCTTATTGTCGATTGCCATGCCGAGGCTGGGATCCATATCCCATGTATCAGACCCTAGAAAAAAGTGGCTTAGATACATTGGTTCACCTGCGTGTAGATATGCAGATCGTGCGTCATAGATTTTGCCGACAATGCTAGGAACATCTTTTCTTTTGATCTTCAATTGATGTGCTTTCCAGTTTCCGCCTCGCAAGCAACCCGATGAATATTCGTTTGTGAAGCCAATGAATCTGGCTTTTGTTTTGCTGATATGGACTTTCCCATCCTTTCCAACTCCTAGCGTGTCTCTAAGCTGCTTCAGTTGTTGTTTTGAAAGATTCTCCTCTCTCACAATAGAAGTGAAATCACACCCCTCTAACGGGTTGTCTTTCGTGGGCAAGTCAAAGCTTTCAGACAGTACTTCAATGGCTGAAACTAGTCGGATGAAAACCATCTCGGAATCTATACCAATATCCCGAAGTGCTCGGGCGTAGTGCCAGCAAGCTATTATAAATCTCTCGTGTTTCTTTTCGTCAAGCTTCTGCACGCTGTCTAGAAATTCCGTCAGTCCCACAGCGAAATTTCTTGAGCCTCCGCCTTTAAGGATTTTTGGATTGTGAGCCACTGGTGTGACTTGATGACGGAAAGGGTAGGCGGTTCTTAGCTTCATACTCTTTTTGGTAAGCTCGCCGTAATATGAGGCGCGGAGATAGAACCTACTCTGGAAATGCAGGGATAAAAGCGACAGTAGCTCGCCTGCAGTACCTTCTTTGAACGCGTAACCTTTTTTGTTCGCGTTTGCATTGTGAGTAGTTAATCCGTCGGGATATGTGATTTTTAGGAGATAGCGATGAAGTTCGGTTGGCTTCGATGGAAAGCTTAGAGGCCCAGCCTGCACCTTCCCATCATCGTAGTTCAGTACCCCACCGATACGAGATTCGCTTTCGAACTCATATTCCTGCGTACTACAGGGCTTGGACAAATCAACCGCCTCAAGGTTCCTAACCCAGCCCATTCGGTTATCGTTCTTTACGACCTTTCCCATGTGGCCCCTTTGATTTTGTGTATTGACGGGTAACGCGTCCGATCCACAGTGTCTGGTCTCAGTCTGTCAATCATAAGCTGCATGCGGAATAACTTTTAGGCACGGACGCCTTTCCCTTTTCGAAAAACTATGCGGGGAAAGTCCCCACAATGTCCGCAGGGGAAGCAAATCAAAGTGTGTAACTTTGTGTAAGAGTTGTGCTGAGGCGTGCGTTATCACAAAGGGTTGTGGCAAATCCAGGATCGATCAGATAAGTACACATGTGTTCCACACGGCGATTTTCTCTCCCATATTTCTCTTTTAAAACAATAGGATAGGAGCGGGGGTATTGGATATTCAGTCCAATGGGTCCTGAAATTCTTTGACGAGTTGATAAAATTGTTTTACTTTTTTTGAACAAAAAGAGTGCGGATTTTTCCACAATCGCTTACACATTTTCACGGCGATACTGAAAAAATCCTATAAATATCAACAACTTACCGTTGGGCGGATAATACTTAAAATCTGTCGCCCGTAAGGGCTTCCCGGTTCAAGTCCGGGTGGGGCCACCACTTTTAGCAAAACACTTCAAGTGTGGCAGATCTGGTAACATGGTCGCTGCAACAGATTACCTCTCGGACGTGGCTACGGTGATTCCGAAGCCGATCCCGATTTCCCGTGCGACGCGCTGAATAAACTGCCCAACGGCGTTACCCAGAGCACGTACCCGTTTGAATGGGACAAAGGGGGCTGAATGCAGCACATAAAGATGGGAAGAACGGGATAGGTTTTGAGCCCCCCAGTGAGCCTGGTGAGTGCTTGGGAAAACCCGTGGTCGACTTTCATGTCGTAGGAAACGGCGACATCAATCCCTTGGTCGCGAAGGTCGCTTACGGCTTCAATGGCCAGGTCCCGCGGGACATTGAGGGGGCCGGGTGTGCCGCCGACATCTGCTAGAGCTGTTGCTTCTACGCCGATGCAAAAAGAGGGCATGCACGACATTTGCTGGCCGCCATAGTGATCATTGCCGAACAGAACCACCAGGTCAGGGCCAAAGGCTGCAATGCGATCACGGGTCTCCGCCAATGCCGCGAGGACGGCAACCACTGCTTCGCTTTCTCGAGCTGGGAAGTCCAAGATCGGTGAGTGAGACGCGTTGACCATCATGAATTCCATGGCTGTTCTTTCTTTTGCTGACTGAGCTGATGGCAGGGCGCATCGGAGTTTTAAGTGACGGGGTTTCAGGTAGTCTCTTTTGGTTTGAAATTCCCTTGCAAAGAAAGATTGCCCAGAAGGGTTTTGAAGCTGACGGCATAATGCTTGCCGGGGCGGTGGGGGTTCCATAGATCGATGGCGCTACTCCTCCAAAGAGACGCCTATCTATTCTCCTGGCCGAGGACAGTCATGTGAACCAGCAGGTTATTCGGGCATGTTTTTTGCCGTTTGAGGTTGACCTGATTTGTGTGGAGAACGGTGAACAAGCTGTTGAGATGCTCAGCGAGGAACGCTGTGACATTGTCTTAATGGATATTCAAATGCCCGTTCTTGATGGTGTTCAAGCAACCAGAAAAATTCGAACTTCGGCAGAATCCTGGGCAGATGTGCCAGTGATTGCACTCACCGCAAATGCGATGGAAGGTGATCGGGAAACATATATTGAAGCTGGTATGAATGGATATGTGTCCAAGCCCGTAGACCTTAAGTTGTTGCTGGAGGACGTCACTCAGGTGACCGGGTTCGACTTCTGGCAGGAGGGCACTCCGTCTTCTTCTGAATTAGAGGACCAAGCGCGCGAAGTTTCCAGCATGTAGTCTGCTGAACAGGCCGGTTCGGCAGTCTTTCGACAAAAAGTGTCCAGATGCAGACCCTAAGCCAGTTTGGTGTATGATGGGTCCTAAAGCTAAGGAACGCGAGGGGGACGTGATGCGCTGGATTTATGGTGTGGGAGTGTTGGTGGTTGTGGCGGGGGTTTCTGCCTATTTTTACGTCCAGCATCAATTAAATGCACCAATCTTTACGGAAGAGAGGCAACAACAAATCGAGGCAGAGGTGGCTGCCCAGAATGAAGAGGCGTTTACGCGTCCGGCGCGGCAGCCAGCGACATATCCTCCTTCCAATCCTTTGAACAATGCCTATTTCGGGGATTTGCATTCCCACTCCGCCTTGTCCTTCGACTCGTACATTTTTGGAAATCGACTCTCTGTCGACGAGGCCTATCAGATCGCCAAAGGGAATGCGTTTGAAACTGCCTCTGGGGAGCGAATTCAACTCTCCGTGCCTCTCGATTTTGCGGCAGTTACTGACCATGCAGAGGGGTTTGGTCTGTTTGAAACATGTGCAGGTGAGGATGTTTCTGATGATTTCATGAACCTGTGTCGACGCTTTGAAACACCTAACGCCAGCTTTTTTCTTGATTTGAGAGAAGCTGGTGAAAAACGACCGCCGGAGAATCTTGGTGGTTCAGATGATGCGATTGAGGGAGAGCAGGCGCGGTCAACATGGGCGCAAATCGTGGCAGCTGCGGAGCGCCATAATGAACCCGGTCGTTTTACAACCTTTGCGGCCTATGAGTATTCGCCTCCTCTGCCTGATAGGGGCAAGATCCATCGAAATGTTATCTTTCGAAACGATAAGGTTCCGGCGCGTGCGATCTCAGCATTTGATGCACTGACGGAGATTGATCTGTGGAACATGATCCTTGCGGATTGTGAAGCGCCGTGTGACTTCATCACCATTCCCCACAACCCGAACAAGTCCTGGGGCTTGGCGTTTGCGAGCCACACTATTGATGGCGATGCTTACACAGAAGAAGATTGGAAATTGCGCGACGCGGTTGAACCACTGGTTGAGATTTTTCAGATTAAGGGGAATTCTGAATGCAGCCTGGGGTTTGGTGCGACAGATGAAGAATGTGGCTTTGAACAGTTTTTGCCACCCTGCGCGGAAGGTCAGGTGACGCAGTGCATTCATCCGACCTCCATGGCGAGAGACGGCCTCAAGCTAGGGTTGAAACTTGAAGAAGAGCTGGGCTTCAATCCGCTCGATTTTGGCATGATTGGTAGTACGGATACGCATAACTCCAATCCAGGCAACGCCGAAGAGTATGATTTTCGGGGTGCTGCTGCGTTGTTCACAGGGAACGCCAATCTGCGTCTTCGTGGTTTGCGGGGTGGGCGCGCGACGACCGTCCAAAACCCCGGAGGGCTTGCAGTTGTTTGGGCACCTGCGAATACGCGTGATGCCTTGTTTGATGCGATGGAGCGCAAGGAGGTCTATGCGACCAGCGGCACACGTATTCGTCTGCGTTTCTTTGGTGGGCCCTCTTATAAAGACGGTCTGCTGACCGAAGACAATCCAATTGAAACTGCTTACCAGCTGGGCGTACCGATGGGTGGCATGCTTCGCCCAAGCGAGGGCGAGACACCGTCCTTTTTTGTGCACGCGCTGCAGGATCCGTTGAATGCGCCTTTGGACCGCGTGCAGATCATCAAAGGCTGGATAGAAGATGGGGACGTCAAAGAGCTGGTGTATGATGTCGCGTGCAGCGATGGACGCACAGCAGACCCGGATACGCGACGGTGCTCCACGTCTCAGGCTTCCGTCGACCTTACCAATTGTGCCTTCGACGCGGATAAGGGCGCGCAGCTTCTACAAACTGTTTGGCAAGATCCGAACTATGACGCTGCTCAGCGCGCGTTTTACTACGCACGCGTCGTACAAAACCCCACCTGCAGGTGGTCCACTTATGATGCGTTGCGGTTGGGTGAAGCTCCGCCTGAGGATCTGCCAAGCACAAGCACGGAAATGGCGTGGTCTTCTCCCATCTGGGTCGGCAAACAGTAGCGTGCTGGTCGTCGTCTCGGCGCCACTATTGGGTGCGGCTCTCTGCCTTTGCGTAGCTCCAGGCGGACAGGGTGAGGACGAGGATGGACATGACAAATGCGAATGTGACATTGCCAGTCCACCCGGCCAGGTCATAGGCGACGGTGCCCACCCAGCTGGCCATGCCACCGCCTAAGAACATCAGGAAGATGTAAACGGTCATGAGGCGTGTTCTGACTGTGGCATCCTGGTTGAGGAAGGTCATCCGGCCGGTAATGTCGATAACAGGGCCTACCAGGTTCATTGTGATGAGGGGGATCATGAGAAGCCACAGGTTGTTGCCAAAAACGAAAAGCGAGCCGACACCAAGCAACTGGATGGTCGCCAGGATCACGCGGGCTTTGTAAGCACCGGTTTTGTCGACCCATGCTCCCATACGCGGCGTTGTCACAAGATTAAGTGCAGAGATAGCTGCAAGATATCCGACAGTATCGACGCCGTACCCCATTTCGGGGCTTGTCAGGTGAAGACCCAGTCCCAGCCAGACGGCGAGGAAGATGCCGAAGCTCAATGCTTGGATGGCGCCAGCACGAATGATATCTGGGTGTGTCTGAATGATCGGGAGGATCGAATAGATCAGTTGCTTATAGGATTGGCGTGCGGGTGTTTGATGTTCGCGTTCTTCCATGATGAGAGGCAGGGCGATGGACACGATCAACATCAACGTGGCGGCGACAAAATACACGGTACGCCAGCCAAAATTCTCTCCCAAGAAGCCAGCACCTGCGCGCGCGAGCAGGATGCCTCCAATTATGCCTGCAGTCAGAATGCCTGTGGCATGGCCGAGCTCTGATGGGCTGACGCGTTTTGACACATAGGCTGGTAGAAGGTAGGGCGCGATGGTGAAAAACCCGAGTAGTGTCGAGCCAGCGATGAACAACCTGAAGTCCTGAACCAGAGCCATCGCGAGAATGCCGCAGAACTGTCCGGCGACAAAGATTGATGTGAGCCGCCTATTGCTCACCCTATCGCCAAGCGGCAACAGAAGCAGAATGCCGAGTGCGAGGGCAATCTGGTTGAGAGCAGGAACGGCGCCAATCATTGCAGCGCTCACGCTGAAGTCTTCTGCAACACGAGCGATGATCGGATGAATGTAATAGGCATTCGCTGTCACGACCGCGCTTGCCAACGCCAACATGTAGAGTTTTGCTTTGCTTAGATGCTTGGTTTTGTCTTCAGCGCGTTCTTGAGGCTCGGGGGTAGCCGTGGACATACTCAACCTATTTTTTTTGAAAGGGGAACGGCGACTTAGTGTCAGCCGCTGTCTGAAAACTCATCTGCGATCGCGTCGAGTTGGTTTGCCAGCACGGAAGCATTCTTCTTGCCTAACGTAGCGTCAAGGCGGGCGTTTATTTCTTCGAACGGCCTCTCTGCACGCTTTAGCGTTTTCTTCCCATTTTCTGTGAGTTCCAGCAACCAGGTGCGCCCGTCCGTATCGCTGCGACGACGCGCAACAAGGTCGGCTTTCATCAATCTGGTTATCATTGCTGTTATGGCGGACTCGTTTTGCTTTAAACGCCGAGCGAGATCTCTTTGTCTCATCTCCTTAGACGACGCGATGAGGTTGAGGACGGCAACCTGCGCTGTGGTGAGGTCCGCTGCGTCCATCAATACATTGTCTGCTTCAGTTTTTAGGCGGTGAGCTGCGACCTGCAGCAGGAAATAGAGGCGTTCTTTGTGTGCTGACATGTGGGCATCATAAACGCCTTGTCAGGATCACCCAACTCTTCTATATAAACTTCACTAGTGAAGTAAATGGAGAATGCGGATGGGTGCGATTGATGTTTGGGCTCAGATAACGACACAGCGCATGGCGGACCGGCCATGGATGGATACGCTACTGCGCTGGACAGGGCGGCCGGGTGATCGGTCGATCCCAGATGTGGCAGGCACCCTTGCTGCGATGGACGCGGCTGATGTGGATATTATGTTTCTGTCCGCCTGGCAGGGGCCGGAAGGTTCCTTGATCAGCAATGAAGAGGTTGCGGCATCTATCGATACGGCGCCAAGCCGGTTTCGCGGATTGGCGACCGTTGATGTCAACAATCCTGTCGAGGCTGTCCGTGAGATACGTCGGTGGGTCGACGGAGAGCGTTTTGTCGGCGTGCGGCTTGTGCCATGGTTGTTGGACCTACCGCCCAATGACCGGCGTTATTATCCGATCTATGTCGCTTGCGTTGAAGCCGGCGTGCCTTTTTGCACGCAGATTGGGCACACCGGACCACTTTGTCGTTCGGAGCCAGGTCGTCTTATTCCATATTTGGACGACGTGCTTCTGGACTTTCCTGACCTGAAAATCGTTGGTGGGCATGTTGGTTTTCCGTGGATCGATGAGCTCGTCTCTCTCAGTCTCAAATATCCCAACTTGTACGTGGATACGTCAGCTTACGCGGTGCACCGGCTACCAGAAGACTTTGTGAAGTTCATGAAGGGGCCCGGACAGTCACGCGTCATGTTCGGTACGAACTGGCCTATGTTATCGCCAAGTCGCTGTCTGAAACATCTGGACGCGCTCGACCTTTCAGACGAGGGCAGGGAGCTTTTTCTGAGCGGCAATGCCAGGCGTGTGTTTGGGCTAGAGGCTGGGTGAAACTTTAGATGTCTTCTAAATCAACCTGCTGCTTTTTCATTGAGCACAATCTCTTGCGGTTGCAACCAGTTCTGTAAGCAGGCTTCTAGTTTTTCCAGGTCAACTGGTTTGGAGAGATAGTCATCCATGCCGACAGAGAGGCACCGTTCGCGATCGCCCTTGATGGCGTTTGCGGTCAGGCCAACAATGATCGTGTGCACTCCAGATGTCTCCTCGCGGCGGCGTATTTCAATTGTGGTATCAATTCCATTCAGCACTGGCATTGACATGTCCATGAGAACGAGGTTGGGCTGATGTTCTTCCAGCATATCCAGTGCCTGTCGGCCATCTTCAGCAATCATGAAGCCTATGTTGAGGGTTTCGAGGAAAGCCCCAACCACCTTCTGATTGACGACATTGTCCTCCACTACGAGGACACAGAATTCTCGATCCTTGTTTTCCGGGTTGGTGTTTGTATGCGGCGCATTGAGCGCATCATCAGACTTCGCCGCCATGACGTTTTCGGGTGCTCTTGCATCAGCTTCGGAGGTTGTCGCGTTGCAGGTAGAGTTTTTGGTCACTTGAGTATGGACGGGGAGCTCAATGTTGAACGAAAAATTTGATCCGTGGCCAAGTGAGCTTTCGACTTGAATTGACCCGCCCGTTTTTTCGATCAGCATTTTGCAGATTGTAAGGCCCAGCCCGGTTCCCTCGAATTCTCGGGAGCCGGTATTGTCTACCTGATTGAATTTTTCAAAAATAGCGTTGAGGCGGTCTTCGGGGATGCCGATGCCGGTATCTTCAACTTCTACCTTGATCCGAGAGACATTGCTGTCTGTAAACCCGGATACAATAACGGTTACATGACCTTCATCTGTGAACTTTACGGCATTGCCTACGAAGTTCAGAAGAACCTGCCTCAAGCGCCCTGCGTCGCCGACAAACAGCTCCGGCAATTTTGGGTGGATGCGAGATGTAAGTTCTATGCCTTTTGCATCCGCAGTTGGTCTTACTAATGCCGTTACATCATCAACCAATGTTTTCAGATTGAATGGCGCGCTTTCAAGCTCGAGCTTACCGTCATTAATTTTGGAAAAGTCGAGAATGTCGTTGATGATGGTTAGGAGGGCATTGCCGGACTGCAAAATTGTTTGTGCGTAGTTTTTTTGTACTGCATTCACTTCCGTCATGAGCAGCAGCTCTGCCATACCTAAGACACCGTTCATCGGTGTGCGGATTTCGTGGCTCATATTGGCCAGAAACTCTGACTTTGCGTGATCGGCCGCTTCGGCCTTTTTCTCGCTGCTTGAATTTTTCCCGATCAAGCGTCACTTGTTTTTCAAGTGGCCGAAATATTCCAAAAACAATCAAACCCACTACTGCAACACCGACAAAAGCGACGGTGAGGAGGACGGCTTCGGACCACGCCTGGCTCTCTCGTGTGAGAGCACGCAGCTTTGTCACTGTTTCATCGGTTTTTGGTTCAACGGAGTTGCGCATGAGAGTCTCGAACTGCTTCATGCGTTGTGCCCGCTCTTCAAGGGAGATTGTCTTTGAAAAGATTGGAGCTGCGACCATTATTGCGCGCCCAATAAGCGTTTCTAGCGGTTCGTGAGAGGTGTCGTGTGCAATGTGGTTGTGTTCGTTGTCTGCTTCGGCCGCGTCTTGCGATATGTCGACCTTGGCAAGCGGCTCGTCATCTGATTCCCAAAGTTTAATCAATGCGTCCGGCATTGAGCCGGACAGAGCGTATTGTTCTATGACCAATCCAATTTCCGCTTCTGTTACCCTTAGCGTTTGGTGAAGATGGTCTGCAGGGTTTTCGTATGCTTCGTCATCGTCTCCATCTTCATCTCCATCTCCATCGGGATCAACAGAGCGAATTGCCGCGTAGATTTTCAAACTTTCCAGGAAGCTGGTTTCTGGCGAGTGCTCGTGACGTGCGCCGAACTCTAGATTTTCAGCAAGCAGATCAAGCTCAGTGTGACGCAACGACTCAAGCAACGAATTGATGGCGTACGCATGGTTGGCGAAGGTATGCTGAGATTGGATAGCGTGTCGGCTAACGAGGAAAGAGCCAAGTACCATAGTTGCGATTAAGGCTGCTGTGGTGAGTAGCTTGTATCTCAATAAGTTGGGGGTGAAACTTTCCCGCGTCATATCGCCCTCGAATGCACCATGTTGCAAGCGGGGTCGCTGATAGACTTTTCTTCCATTCCCCAATCGCAAACTTTAGACCTAGGCGGGTATGCACCTGGTCTGTTGGCTCAATCCTAAGCGAGGAAGATTAATGCGCCGTTGTTTCACCCTAGAAGGCGGGGTGTATGTGGTTAATGCGGAGTAAAAGCCTACATAATCTAGACGTATTACGAACAGCGGGTCCCAGCCTAAAGTACTGCGAAAGCCTTGCCGTTACTCACCGCTGCTCACCAAGCAGGCGGTGTTCGCTGTTTCGTCATCGTTCTGATGCCACCTTAGGATGCTTCCCGCCAGGCGGCTTCTGCTGGTGAGGCCTCATCAGCCGCTAGTGACGCATCGTGCTTATAGAGTGTTGAGCAGTAGGGGCAGATGATCTCTGACTCTTCCCCCATGTCGAGGAAGACATGGGGATGATCATTGGGAGGTGTGGCGCCCACACATTTGAATTCTTTGGCGCCAATGCGGATTTCGCCTACGCCTGTATCATTACGAAATTTGGGGATATTTGTGCCGCTCGCCATGAGATCCACTCTGTTTCGGCGGAGCGATTCCGCCGGTGTCAAATTTGCCGTAACCCTAGCCTCAGGAAGGGGTGAATTCCAGTCTTTTGGCGCGCTGTGTGCGCCGGCGAAATGCCTCACCGGCAATCAACTTCATGAGCGGCGTTCGCATTTGCTGGCGTGACATGGCCGGTTGCGGATATAGTTAAGCCAAAGATATTCAGTCGGCCGCTAGAGCCGGTCAAAAAATTCAGGGAGGAGACTGGATGGCAGACGCGGCCACCCAGCGCGATGATGCGCTCAAAAGGTCAACTTTGTTTGCGTTTGCCCTACCGGCAGCCCCGATCGCTGCGCTGGGACTCCCGCTTGCTGTGCATATTCCGCCGTTCTACGCGAAAATTACAGGCCTTGAACTGACGTTTATTGGCGTGTTGTTTTTGCTCATTCGTTTCTGGGATGTATTTACTGATCCAGTTCTGGGCGTGTTGTCAGACCGCTTTGAAACCAAATGGGGACGGCGTCGACATTGGATCGTCGCGTCTGTTCCGATCGTCATGCTGTCAGTCTACATGATCTTCATTCCACCCTTCGAAGTTGTTGGCGCCGTCTATCTGCTTGGCTGGATGGTTGTGCTTTACATAGGGTGGACGCTTCTCACCATCTCGCACATGTCTTGGGGGGCAGAGTTAACCCCGTCCTACAACGAGCGCTCGCGGGTGCAAGGCGCACGTGAGATTGCTCTCATTCTTGGCATGGTAGCAGTTCTCAGCCTGCCAATTGTCATTGAGCAGATGCAGCCGGAAGACCTTGATCATGCTCGTGTGGCCGCAATGGGATGGTTTGTGATCGTTCTGTTGCCCATCATGGTGTTTGTTGCGACGAAGTTTGTCGGAGAACGTGAGACGCCACGCCCAGAGCATGTGCCCTTTGCCGAAACCATTCGGGTGTTGAGCCGCAATCGTCCTTTGCGGATTGTGCTGATATGCGATCTGCTGGGAGGTATTGGTGGCGGTCTTGTCGCAAGCCTCTTCATCTTCCTCGTCGAAGACACACTAAAGCTCGCGGCTCTATCTGGTATCTTGCTGCTTTCATATTTCCTCGCGGGCGTTTTTTGTATTCCAATTTGGATCAAGCTGTCAGAGAGGGTTGGCAAACACAAAGCGACAGCTTACTCAGCAATTTTTAGCGGCGTCACCGTTCCGCTGATCTTCTTCATTCCAGAGGGCAATGCGCTGATAGCGCTCATTTGTTGGGTCGTCTTCGGTTTCAATATGGCGGCGGGCCCGTTTCTTTACCGGTCAATTATGGCTGATGTCGCAGATCATGACTCCGTTGATTCAGGCCTCCAGCGCACGGGGCTTTTTTACTCTCTCCTGACCAGCACCAACAAGATTGGTGCGGCGTTTGCTATTTTTATCGGGTTCTTTCTGCTTGATCAGGCAGGCTTTGTGGCAAAAGGGGAGAACTCCCAGGAAGTTCTCGACCAACTTCGCTTCATCTATGTTGTGCCCGCTGTAGTTGTGAGTTTCGCTGTTGCCATCATCATATGGCGTTTCCCATTGGATGAGAAAACACAAGTGGCGAACAGGAAGGTTCTGGAGCAGCGAGCTATCGATGCTGCGGCTGCAGCGATTATTGATGTGACCGGCGAGCCGTCAGACGCTCAGTCCTCCGGTCCGCAACCTTCTGGCGCTGGTGGAAACTAGGGGTAACGAATGACGGTTTTCTCCAATAGCGGAATTGATATTGCCTATGACGATGTGGGGTCCGGAGATCCTATATTGCTATTGCATGGGTTCGCCTCAACGCGGACAGACAACTGGTCACGGACGGGTTGGTACGGAACGTTGGAAAAAACGGGGCGCAGGGTGATCGCTATGGATTGGCGCGGGCATGGTGAGAGCACAGCCAGTTATTCTGTTGCTGATTACACCACTGACCTTTTGGTTGGTGACGTCCGGGCGCTGTTGGATCATCTGGGGATCGACAAACTTGATGTGTTTGGGTTTTCGATGGGAGCAGGGCTGGCGCTCCAGCTTGCCCTTCAGGAAGGCAAGAGGGTCGACCATTTGGTGCTCGCTGGAATTGGCGGCAATATGCTTGATCCAAATCGCACGCCGCGTTTTACCGAAAATATCTTCGACGCTGCGTCCGCGGACGAGATTTCTGATCCCACGGCTAAAGGCTTTCGCCTTTATGCAGACCAACTGGGACAGGACCTGAAAGCGCTCGCTGCGTGTGCGGGGGCGAACAGAACGTCACCGGAGGCTGACGATTTGTTTGCGGTGCGGGCTAAGACGTTGGTTGTTGCTGGTCAGAGGGACGATCTCGCAGGGGACCCAGTGGTTTTGGCAGAGGCGATACCTGGCGCCAAGGGCGAACTCATTCCTGGGGCGGACCATATGTACCTGCTGACCAATGGGGCATTCAAAGGCACTGTGATCGATTTTCTTACTGGTTGGCTCTAGTCACTCGGCTACAAACCCCTATCTATCTTATAGATTTTTGTGGAGGAACGCTCTTACATGGCACAAGACAGGATACCGACGTGGCAACTTGCCGCCTTCGCCGGACCCGCTGTACCCATGGCTGCCATGGGTCTGCCTATCTCTGTTTACTTGCCTCAGTTCTACGCTGAGCAGATGGGTTTGGGGCTTGCTGCCGTTGGCACTGTATTCATGATTGCCCGTCTATGGGACGTTGTGACAGACCCTATGATGGGTGTGATCTCCGACCGCTTTCCATCTCGTTGGGGGCGCAGACGACACTGGATCGCCGGATCGGTTCCGATTGTTCTTCTCTCGGCATGGATGCTGTTTATGCCGAGCGCACCGTCCAGCAGTCTCTATCTCTTTGCATGGATGTTTATCCTCTATATCGGATTTACCATGGCCAGCCTCAACCATATGGCCTGGGGTGCTGAGCTCCACGAGGACTACGATCAGCGGTCGCGAATCATGGGATTTCGGGAAGGCTTTGTCATTCTCGGTGTGCCGGTTGTGTTGTTGATTCCTGTTGCAATCGAGCAGCTTGGCGGTGCCAATGTGGAGGCGGACCGCGTGGCCGCCATGGGATGGTTCATTATTGTGCTCCTCCCCATCACAGTTGCTGTGGCTGTCTGGAAAGTTCCGGAATTTGGTGAGTTGTCGCAGAAGCAAGAGCTTCCCTTGCGTGAAGCGGTGCGTCCGTTGCTCAACAACCGGCCGCTTCAACGCGTAATTGCATCTGATTTCTTGAGCGGTTTCTCAGGTGCGGCGCTCGGATCCATGTTTTTGTTCCAGGCAACTTATGTGCTGCAGATCGGCGTGCCTAGTGTCCTGTTGCTGATCTATTTCTTCGCCGGACTTGGATTTGTTCCGGTGGTCGTGAAACTCAGCTATCGGTTGGGTAAGCATCAGGCGCTCATAGCGGCGGCGCTTTTCAATGCACTTATGGTACCGACGCTTTTTCTGATCCCGCCAGGGAATTTCTATGCCGCCGCTTTCATTTTTATGTTCTTAGGCGTGAATGTTGGCAGCGTGACGATCCTCTATCGCTCGATTTTGGCCGATGTTGCGGATATAGACGAGTTGGAGACTGGCCATCGACGCACGGGGTTGTTTTACGCGCTGATGACGCTGACCTCTAAAACGGGCGGGGCGATTGCTGTTGGTGTTGTCTTCTGGACCCTGAGCCTTATTGGTTTTGTGCCGGGGGCAGAGAACACGGAAGCGGCCATTCGGGGGCTGTCGATTGTCTTTGTTGCGACGCCGATGATTTGCAACTTCGGGGTTGCCGCGATCATGTGGGGCTTCCCGCTCGACAAGGATATGCAGGAAGACGTGCGGCGGCAGCTGGAAGAGCGGGCAAAGACCGCAGAAGCTGCGGCTTCAGACTAGCAGCAGCCACATCCACCAAGTGCGATGGAGCCTTCCGGATTGTAGGCAGCACCCACAGAGCGCGCGGAGTTCTCGGCTGTTTCCGCAAAGCCCGCTTTCGCTGCATCCTGCAGCGCTGGGTCGGTCATGAAATCAATTGCTGTCATCGCCAGGGATTTAGCGCCGTCGATGCAGGCTTTGTCGCCCATCTCGCTACCGGCCCAACGGGCGAATTCAGGATTGTGAATGACAACGCTTGGTGGTGCCGAGGCAATCATGGGATGAATGGAAGGTACGCGGTGGCTCACGTTCCCCATATCCGTGCTGCCAGCTGAGCCTGAAGACATTTTGTCGAGTGGGAAGAAGTCGCGTCCGAGGGATCGCGCATTTGCTTCATACGCAGCTGCGATTGGCCAGCTTGTTTTCATATCCAGATAGTCGGCCTTTGCCCAGCGGATGTCTGCGCCGCAGCCGGTCGCCAGCGCACCTGCTTCGAAGCAGGCCTGCACGCGGGCCTTCAATGCCGCAAGGGAGATGGCCTCTGCAGCGCGGACATAAAAGATGCCGCTTGCGCGGTCAGGCACAATGTTGGGAGCGACGCCACCATCATTGATGATACCGTGAATACGTTCTGTCGGTTTGATGTGTTGTCTGAGTTGAGCGATGGATTGATAGGCCGTCACGAGAGCATCAAGCGCGTTCACTCCGGCATGCGGCATAGCAGACGCATGCGCGCTTTTTCCCGAGTAGATCACCTCAACCTCAGAGACGCAGATACAGGGCATGGTCGCGAGGTTCACTCCTGCAGGGTGCACCATCATGGCGGCGTCAAGACGGTCGAAAGCGCCTTCCTGAGCCATCAGTTCCTTACCGCCTCCTTGCTCTTCTGCGGGGGTGCCAAGATAACGGACGCGGCCGGGAAGGGCGCCATTGAGTTTTGCCAGCGCAAGGCTTGCTCCCAGACCTGTCGTAGCGATGATGTTGTGGCCGCAGGAATGCCCGATGCCGGGTAGGGCATCATATTCCGACAGAATGCCGACGGTGGGGCCTTTGTCTCCGAATTCAGTGGCATAGGCTGTTTCAAGGCCATATGCGGCTCGCGTGACGGCGAGGCCTTCCTTCTCCACGCGGTCGGACAGAAGGGCCGCTGCTTTGTGTTCATGAAAGGCCAGTTCCGGGTTGGCGTGGATCTCATGAGAAATGGAAATGAGTTCATCGCTCATGGCATCTATGGCGTCACAGGCTTGGCGTTTTAAGGCGGCAGCGTCAGTCATTTTTGTCCCCGTCCAAGTGGTCGCGATACTATACACTGTTCACGGGCATGCTCTAGATGCCGGGCGTTTTGGAGAGGTTTGTGGATTACTTTCAATCAGGCAACGTGCGGTTGGCATACCGTGTTGAAGGGACGGGAGACCCGATTGTACTCGTACACGGTTTTGCATCGACCCATGCGGTCAACTGGATAGAGCCCGGCTGGGTCGACACGCTGGTGGGCGCGGGGCGACAAGTCGTGATGTTTGACCTGAGGGGTCACGGGGAAAGCGACGATCTGTACGACCCCATAGACTATGACCGGGGTTTCATGGCTGCCGATATTCTGGCGCTATTGGACCATTTGGGCATCACTCAGGCAGACATTATGGGCTACTCGCTTGGCGCTATGCTGAGCTTACGTTTTGCGATGGATTATCCGGGTCGGTGTCGTTCGATCATCTTGGCAGGCGTTGGAGACCGGCTCTTTGCTCCTTCAGGTCAGATCGAACCGGTTGTTGAGGCGCTCCTTGCAGACAGTCTGCATGACGCTAAGACCCCCGTGGGCCGGGCCTTTCGAGCTTTTGCTGACAAGAATGGGCAAGACAGAGAAGCGCTCGCTGCCTGCTATCAGGTGCCGCGCGACAAACTCACAGATGCAGATCTCGCGCGGGTGGAAACCCCCGTGCTCGTCGTTGCCGGAGACCGGGACGAGATTGCAGGGTCTGCGGAAAGGCTCGCTCAACCTTTTCCAAATGGAGAGGCTGTGACCATTCTTAGGCGCGACCATATGCGCACGGTTGGCGATCCGACATACAAAAAAGCGGTGCTCGCGTTTTTGCAGAAGGCCTGAAATCAAGCCTTCTGCCAGATTGCGTTAGCGCGCCGAGAGAGGCGCAAAATTTAGGTGCATGCCTGCATCGGTGATGAGGGTTTCGCCGGTAATATGGTCAGACCCTTCTCCTGCGAAGAAGCAGACGGTTGCCGCAATATCTTCGGGCGTCCCAGCCCTTTTGAGCGGCATTGTGTTTTCCTGATTGGCGACAATCTTCTGAAATGTTGCTTCGCCGAATTTGTCGCGGAACCAGCGGGTGCCGATGAAGCCGGGACAAACCGCGTTTACCCGGATTTCTGGTGCAAGCGAACGTGCGAGCGACAAGGTCATCGTGTTCATGGCGCCTTTGGACGCGGCATAGGCAATGGACGAGCCGACGCCGGTGACACCTGCGATAGACGACACATTAACGACTGAGCCTTCGCCTTGCCTTTTCATGTGGGGCTCGCAGGCGCGGATCATCTGATAGGCCCCGATGACGTTCACCCCATAGATGCGGTGAAAGTCCTCCGCCTGAAGGGCGTCCAGATCATCATGGTCGGCGAATTGGGTGGTGCCTGCATTATTGACGAGAATGTCGACACGGCCCCATTTATCGATCGTGGTCTGGACAATCTTTTTGCAAGCTGCGTCGTCGGACACATCGCCCTGAGTGAGGATGGCTTCTCCACCGGCTGCTTCAATCTCAGCAACGACTGCCTTCGCCTCTTCTTCTGATTTTGTGTAGTTGATTGCGACCTTTGACCCAGATTTTGCAAGGCGGATGGCTGTTGCGGCCCCAAGGCCTGCAGCGGATCCGGTGACAATGGCTACTGCGCCGTCAAGTTTCATAGGTCTCTCCCTCATAGTGTTTTGCAGGGAGTGTAGCGGGACGTCCATCCAGTGTCGCGGGTGGAATCAGTCGCCTTGGTTCGTCGTCGTTTCGCTCTTCACGAGATCGCTTAGTCTGTCATCCATCGCCTGTTCTTTGCGGAGCGAGGGCTCTAGGCGGATGCAGACATATCGGCCTGTATGCCTTGCTGTGATACCGCGGGAGAAACCAATACCAGGTACATCAACGGCGACGGGCGTGTTGACGGCTGGGAGCGGAACAACTTCGACCAGTGCGCTGGTCGCTGACATCTGATTGATCCAGCACTCGGCATCCACGCCTGGATACACAATGCGCCCAGAGATGGCTGTGGCGACGCGCGGTCTCCGCCGACGCTCAATTTTGAGTTTTGTCGTCACGTCTCATTTGGTCTCTGTCGTGGTCGTGCAGGCTAGTCCAAGCAGTATTGACAATAAGTTGAACAGCTTGGCGGAATTGAAAACAAAGGCTAAGTTGCCACAAAACGGCATGATGCATGCCATTATCATATCAAACCATCGGGGCGGGCATGACAGATAGTTATCAGTTGCTGGGCGCAGAGATTTCCTATTTTACAGGCAAGGTGAGGTCCTATCTGCGATACAAGGACATCCCCTATAAGGAGATCAACGCAGATCGCGATGTATATCTGAACGTCATTCTACCGCGGACGGGTGTGGCCATGATGCCGGTTCTGATCTCGCCAGACGATATTGCTGTTCAGGATACCAGCGACATTATTGATTTTCTCGAAGATCGATTTCCAGAGCCGTCCGTCTTCCCAGCTACGCCAAGACAGGGAACGGTTGCGCGGCTTTTTGAGCTCTATGGGGATGAGTGGATGAAAATTCCCGCCATGCACTATCGTTGGAACCACAATGCAGAAGCCATGTATCTGGAATTTGGCAAAGTTTCGCAGCCAGACCTGAGCGCTGCGGAGCAGATTGAGGTGGGCAAACAAACTTGCAAACCTTTTGAGGGCTCGCTTCCGATATTGGGTGTAACCCCAGCAACTGAGAAAGCGGTGGAAGCCTCCTACGAGCAATTGCTGCGGGATCTGGACGTGCATTTTTCTGTTCATCCCTATCTCCTGGGATCTCACCCGAGCATTGGCGACTTTGGCATGATTGGCCCGCTTTACGCGCACCAATATCGCGACCCTGCGTCCGGCGAAATTATGAAACGGATCGCGCCCAACGTGGCGAAATGGGTTGAACGGATGATGGCCCCTGTGCCCAAAGCAGGAGATTTCTTGCCGGACGACGAGGTTCCGGAAACTCTCTATCCGGTGTTGCGTCGTATCTTCGAAGAGCAGTTTCCGCCCCTCCATCACATGATCTCTTCTTTTGCGGATTGGATTGATGAGAATCCTGGCGTGGACATCCCTCGCGCCATTGGGAAGCAGAGTTTTGTGTTGAAGGAAGCGGATGGTACCCCCGTGACAGGGGAGCGGGGCATGTTTACCTTTGAGCAATGGATGCTGCAGCGCGTTCTTGATTTTTACCAACCTCTGCAGGGTGATGATCGCCAAAGTGTGGACACATTGCTTGACGAGGTTGGGGGCAGGCACGCAATGCAGTTCGATCTGCGTCACCGCGTTGAACGGGTGAAAAACCAGTTGGTTGTGGAGGGGTGAAATGAAGACGCGATACATCGGCATTGGAAGCATTACCGGTGCTCTTCTGTGGGCCTCAGTAGCAAATGCTGCTTCCTACATTAGCTCCTATTCTGATCTTGATCTGGGCAAGTGCGCACTTGTTGAGGAAGAATCCGAAATTGGTTTTGTGCAGGTTAAATGCTCCGGGCAGCATGACTATGATGTCTATGCAACTGAAGGGGATCTGCGTCTCTATCTTGCCTATCGGAAACCGGGCGAGCCTCTGATTATTGAGGAAGAGTCTGTAGAGGTTGAAGAAACTGCGGTGCCAGTGTCAGGCGAACTCGAGACTGTTTCGGACGACACCGAGAAAGCAGTTGATCTGGTCGAAGTTGAACCCCAAGAGCCGGTGGATGTTTTTGTGCCGGTTGGGGTGCGCCCGATTGGGCAAACCATTCCCCCTTTTAACAATCTGGGTCCCAAGCTTGAGTGGCGGGCCTCAGCAACAGCAGGCGCCGAGCCCTTTGCCACGATTGTCCGCTATACTTATCAGCAGATGACCGATGATGGGTCTTATTCAAATGGGCAGGTGTTGGTTGTGTCGCGGTTCCGCAACGGGGACAGCTGTCACGTTGCCTATGTCGATGCGCTGGCAAATGCTAACGCCAATGAGATGGCGCGAGAGGTTGCAGACAAATACGCCACCGGGGGAAGTTGCCCCGATGGCGCGGTGCCTGTGATCGGCCGTGGCGGCGATGAGTTCCGGTTCTAGAGTGTTTCTCATTTCAGCTGAACTGGCAGAAACGCTCTAGGCTTTTTTTGTCACGTTTTCGAACCATAAAAGTCTGCACCTTTTATTGAAAACGTTTCTAGTCCGCCTTGTGGGTCGACAGAAACTCATTGATGGTTTCTTCGAAATTTACCGCGTCTGAGAGTCCGCGCATGCGCCCTGCGGTGAGGCCACCATCGACAGCGATGATCTGTCCGGTTACGAAGGTGGATGCATCAGACGCCAGGAAGAGGGCCATCTCCGCAATGTCATTGGGCACACCGGAGCGGGCGACCGGTTGAAGCTTTGCGAGGCGTGGCTTCATAAATTCGGCAAATTCGTCCGCTGCGTTGGCGCCAAGTTCCAACGCGCTCGCAAAGATGGGTGTTGCGATCCCGCCAGGGCAGATGGCGTTTGAGCGAATGTTGAACTCGCCGAGCTCCAGCGCTGCCGTTTTTGCGAGGTGTGCGACAGCGGCCTTGCAGGCGGAATAGACCTGAGGTCCAAAGCCCGCTTGAAGTCCTGCGACACTTGCCGTTGAGATGATAGATCCAGAGCCCTGTTTTTTCATCACAGGCACGGCGTATTTGTAGCCGAGAAACACGCCTTTCAGTAGGACGCCGACGGATGTGTCAAACCCATCCATGTCGATCTCGTCGAGCTGTCCGCCGACACCACCAAAGCCCGCATTGTTGAAGATGCAGTCAACACGGCCAAACTTTTCAACCGTGTGGTCTATGAGTTTTTTGACATCGGCCTCCTGCGCTACATCAGTCTGGCAGTAGGAGAAATTGTCTCCCAGGGTGAGGGTCATCTCTTCCCCGCGATGCTCCTGCACATCGCCGACAACAATTTTTGCTCCTTCGGACAGGAACAGATCGACGGTGCCGCGGCCAATGCCGCTTGTGCCACCGGTGATGATCACAACTTTGTCTTTCAGACGGTCTCCCATGATTTCTCTTTCTTATTTGCCTTTGAAGTTGGGTTTTCTTTTTTCCATGAACGCGGCGCGGCCGTCGGCATAGTCGTCACTGCCGAAACACTCTGCGATCAGGCGAAGGCAGGCTTTGGCATCAAAGCTGTCAGCTTCACGTACGAGCTCATCAATGATCTTCTTTTCATTGCGAACGGTGAGCGGCGCATTGTCATCGATCTGCTCACACGTCGCCCGTGTGAAGGTCTCCAGTTCGTCTTTGTCGAGAACCCGATTGATCAGGCCCATTTGCAGGGCTTCATCATGATTGAAGCGACGGGCGGTGAAGAAAATCTCTTTGGCTGATGAAGGTCCGACAACATCTACCAATCGCTTGGTGGAGACGAGAGGGTAGGCGAGGCCAAGCTTGCCAGCAGGAATGCCAAAGGTAGAGCCTTTTGCTGCAAAGCGCAGGTCACAGGCGAGGGCGATCCCTAAGCCGCCGCCAATGCAATAGCCATCAATCATGGCAATGGTGGGCCTGGAAGAGCGGGCGATCCGCTCAAACGCGATGGTGGACGTTTCCTCATAGTTCTGGACGCTTTCGGGGTTTGAGCGTGCTTGCTCAAACTGGGAGATATCTGCGCCCGCCACAAAGGCTTTCTCTCCGGCGCCTGTGAGCACAATGGAGAGGATTTCCGGATCGGCTTCGAATTCATCCAGGATGTTCGGGACCGCCTGCCACATGTCGAGGCTGACGGAATTGTGCTTCTCCGGATTGTTGAAAATCATCCATCCAATAGCGCCTTCTTTGCGGGCGATCATCTTCTCTGTTGGTGATGGCATTGTGTCTTGTCCTTAAACGATAGCAACCCAGTCGAGCTTAGGCTCGCGGGCAGGGGGGTGAGCGTCGGCAAGGGCCGATAGTAGGCCTTCTTTCAAGGCGGTGTAGCTAGGGTCATCCCAGAGATTGACCCATTGGTTAGGGTCGTTCTCCAAGTTGTACAGCTCGCCTTCTGTTCCGTCATAAATGTTCGACGGATTGTAGGCGGTGATGATGTAGCCGCCTTTATAGAGAGTACGCAGACTTACTTCTGTGCCGTCGGTGTAGACAGAGTCCCATTCTGTAAAGACCTGTTCCCTGTTCTGGCTTGCCGCATCCGCGTCGTTTTTGGGAAGCATTGTGCCTTGCATCCAGTTCGGCACCTCTAAGCCTGCGATTTCGCAGAAAGTTGGCGCGAGGTCCACTTGACCCACTGGTGCTGAGACAGTTCCAGGCGTTGCCTTGGCGTTTGGCGCGGGTTTCCATATGAATGGGAGCTTCATAAGGCTTTCCACATGGTAGGGCCCTTTGAAGAGCAGGCCGTAATCCCCCTGAAATTCACCATGGTCGGTCGTGAAGATGATGTCTGTGTCGTCTTCCCAGCCAAGGTCTTTGATGCGCTGAAACACTTTGGCGCAGGCTTCATCTATCAGTTCGTTTTCGACATGGGTCATGGCGTTTACTTCGCGGACTTGATCCGGCGTCATGTCTTTAGGGATGAATGCGGGTGGCGCTTCGATGTTGATGGTGCGCTCGCCGGTCCAATACCACATCCAATGTTTGGGCTTGCCTTCCAGGATGTCTTGGATCTTGTCCGGGCTACCCGGATAGGCATCTGGCAGGTCTATGTCGCGCCAATTGACACGGTGGGTCTCGCTTTCAGGCGGATCCCACGGGTGGTGCGGGTCAGGAAAGCTCATCCAGCAAAACCAATCTGCATCTTCTTCAAGGCTGTCGAGCCAGGCGATCGTGCGGTCGGCGACCCAGTCTGTGTGGTAGTGCTCTTTCGCCACTGGGTTTTTGTGAACCTGGCAGGCGCCAGTGTCTCCACCGCCTGCGGCATTCACTTCGAAGTCAGCAGTCAGGTTTTGATAGAAGCCGCCGATTTCCTCCTTCGCATTCTCTCGCATCCATTTGTTGTAGTGGAGGATGAGCGGTGTGTGACTTGAGAGCTCCATATGATCAAAACCGCGATGGGGCCCGTTTTCATTAATGCGCGCCATGCGGTTTTCATAGAATTTGAGCTCTGGATCGAGGAAAGGTTCAAAGTGCGCCTTGCCGATGAGGGCGGTTTTGTATCCTGCTTTTTCCTGCAAATAGGCCGCAACGCTGGGTGCATCTTCCGGCAGTGGAACCCCGTTCATCCAGACACCATGGGTGCTCACATACTGCCCGGTCAGCATGGTGGAGCGTGCGGGCATGCACACAACGCTTTGCGCATGTGCGCGTGTGTAGTTGATGCCGTCGCGGGCGAGCGCGTCAATCGCTGGTGTGCGGGCGACTTTGCCGCCATTGCAGCCCAGAGCATCAAAGCGCATTTGATCTGTCGTGATAAAAAGGATTTTCCGGCCCATTGTGTTCCTAGCTCTTGTCGGCGTTCAGAAAGTCCAGCATTGCGGGGATAGCTGTCTTGTCCTGGATCATAAAGAGATGGCCGCCGTCGAACATGGCCAGTTCCGCATTTGGGATTTGGGCGGCAAGCTTTTCTTGTGTCGCTGGGAGCGCGATACCGTCATAGACACCGCCGCAGATGAGCGTGGGGTGCATTGCTTTGGGCAAACGATCCCAGGTGTCGTGATGTTTGCGTGCTTCTAGTTGCCTTGCAGCACCCATGGCGCGACCGGGTTCGCCCGCAAAGGCATCGGTTGAAGCAAAGTCGACAAAGAATTCATATTCTTTTGGGTTTGAAGCAGCCCAAGCAGTATCGCGGCGCGTATCGGATATGGGGATCATGAATTTCGCCCGGTCTACAGGGTCCATGTCTTGGACTTCGTGGAGCGGGTAGGAGGCGCCACCTTCTCCGCCCGGGGATGTGCAGGCGAGCACCAGGCGGTTAACCCTGTCTGGATGCCGTAGCGCTAATTCCTGAGCCACCATGCCCCCGAAGGACACCCCAATTACATCTGGCGGCTGCCAATCCAACTCATCCAAGAGGGCGACGGCATCTTCCGCATAATCTGCCATTGTGTAAGGCAGGTCAGGCTTTTCGGTTTGACCAAGGCCGCGTTGATCATAGGAAAGTGTTTCAAATTGCGAGGGTGCGGGGCCATCCAGGAAATTGGGCTTGTTTCTGAGATCTGAACCGGTGCCGCTTATGAAAAGGAGAGGGGCGCCCGATCCTTTGATTTCATAATAAATTTTCAACCTCGCGGTCTGAAGATGGGGCATCGCACGACTCACATTTGAACAGTTCTGAATTGCAATGTTTCAAGCCTAGCAATTGGTTCTCTGTCCGTCACCCGTCGCTCGGGATAATGGCTTAGGCTTAAGAAAAACAAGTTGAACTCGCTGGCGCTCACGCCTATGTGCTAGGCTTGCTGGAAACGCTGTCCGGGTAGGTTGAGACCCGAGGAGGAGGGCACATGTCCAAACCCATCGAGAACGTAAAGTTGGTGGATCCCGTATGGGATCGCATGCGCAACGAAGCGCGAGACATGGCGGCAGCTGAGCCGGTACTGGCAAGTTTTATCTTTGCGACGGTTCTCAATCACGATGCATTGCCAGAAGTGCTGAGCTTCCATCTCGCGCGGAAACTTGCCAATGCGGAAGTGAGCGCGATGGTGCTCCGCGAAGTGTTTGAAGATGCCTATGAGGCAGATCCGGCAATCATTGAGGCGTTCCGTGCGGACACGGTGGCCGTGTTTGACCGTGACCCGGCATGTGACGCCTATCTCCAGCCACTCCTCTTCTTTAAAGGCTTTAACAGTCTTCAAGCCCATCGCATAGCACATTGGCTATGGACCCAGGGCCGTAAGCCCATGGCGCTCTTCATTCAGAGCCGTGTGTCAGAGCTCTTTGCTGTTGATATTCATCCCGCCGCGAAGTTCGGCAAGGCGATAATGATGGACCATGCAACCGGCGTTGTCATTGGTGAGACCGCGGTTGTGGGTGACGATGTTTCCATGCTGCATGGTGTCAATCTTGGTGGTACAGGCAAAGAGACCGGCGATCGTCATCCTAAAGTCGGGCGCGGCGTCCTTCTTGGCGCTGATTGTAAAGTCTTAGGCAATCTGACGATCGGTGATTGCGCGCGGGTTGGTGCTGGAAGTGTTGTTCTTGCTGATGTACCTGCGAACTGCACTGTTGCTGGTGTGCCTGCGAAGGTTGTCGGGTGCGCAGGTTGCGATGAACCTTCACGGGCAATGAACCAGATTATCGAAGAAGACGGTAAGGATGGCGAGGGCATCTAGTCGAGTTAAAGCCGACGGCTAAGGCAGTCGGTCCTTCATGGCATAAAACAACATGCCTGCAACCAGGCCCGGATATCGCAGCAGGGTACCGCCTGGGAATTTCGTTGCCTTGATGTTCGCCATCAAATCAAACCGTTCTGGTGATCCTTTGCCTTCCGCCTCAGCAGCGACGGCTTCAGCCAGAAGTTTTCCCCCAAGGGTTGCCACATTGATTCCTTGTCCTGAGTAGCCATGACCAAAGAAGCGATTGGGGCCGACACGGCCGAATTGCGGCATGCGCTTTAGCGTGATTGCCAGGGTTCCGCCCCAGGCATAGTCAATGCGTTTGTCTTTGAGTTGCGGGAACACCCGTAGCATGGGCTTACTCACGAAAGCTGCAATGTCTTTGGGGAAGGTGCTTGAGTAGTTTTCACCACCGCCAAAGAGCAGGCGACCGTCAGCTGAAAGCCGGTAATAATCGATCACGAATTTACTGTCTGCGATGGCGACATTGTCTCGAATAAGGGCCTTTGCGCCATCGTCGCCCAAGGGTTCGGTGGCGATGATGAAGTTGTTGATCGGCATAATGTAGCCGTTCACCTTGCGCTCCAAACCGCCGAGATATCCATTGCATGCCAGGATCACTTGTTTGGCGGTAACTGTTCCATTGTCTGTTGCTACCGCCGCCGGCGTTCGATTTGAGATATTGTTTACCCGTGTTCGATCAAAGATTCGCGCGCCAAGGCTGATTGCCCCGCGTGCAAGGCCGAGCGCATAGTTCAGCGGGTGGAGGTGAGCGGCTTCCTCATCCAGAACGCCGCCCCAATAGCGGTCCGTGGCGACCATGTCGCGGACTTCGTCTTTTTCAATAACTCGGAGTTGATCATAGCCATAGTGCTCGGCCATGTGGTCCGCTTCTTCGCGGAGCCAGGACATGTCGCCTTTCTTCCAGGCGGTATGCATGATGCCTGGCGTCAAATCGCAATCAATCTCAAACCGATTGATAAGGGCTTTGGTTGTCGCGATTGAGTCTTGCGCCAAATCCCATAGGGCGCGGCCATGATCGCGGCCCAGCATTTCTTCGAGTTCCGGCTGGCTCTTGCGGAGTGTCGTGCCGAGCTGGCCGCCATTGCGTCCAGAGGCGCCCCAACCAACTTGGGCGGCCTCCAGGACGACAACGTCATATCCGCGCTCTGCAAGGTGAATGGCAGCGGAGAGGCCTGTATAACCTGCGCCCACGATACAAACATCGCAGGTGGTATCAGTATCAAGTGTGCTGAGGGAGGGCGCGCCCTTAGCTGTTGCAGTGTAGTAGGAGGGCGGGTGATCGGTGCCTGCAAATGCGTCGCGTGTCATGAAGACATCATAGGCCGGCAAAAGGATTTAGCGCCAGCCGCTCTATTCAGCGTCAGCTTATGATTTTAAACGTGGTGGCGGTCACTTTGTCGGAGAACGTCTCATTCAGGTCCTGGGCTGCTTCCCATGGCGCCTGGTCTGCCGTTTCAGTCAGATGTTCGGCGCTTTCCCATTCCGTGAGGAAAATCACGGCGCTGGCCTCTTCGTTTGCATAGATGTGGACGCTCAGGAAACCTTCTGGTGGGGACCGGTCTAGTTCGCGCTCTTTGTATGCGACGGTCTGTGCAATCACCGTGTCGACTGAACTTGTTTCATAGGTGATCATATGAGCGATGGCCATTCCTAGTACCCTCCAAGTTGGTTGCTGTTGTCGTCATATCAGCGCGGCCGCACAATCGAAAGCGCTTTTGGCCTTGTTAAGGATGTGCTCCTTCTTCCACTATGTGCACAAATAAAAACAGGGAGATGAGATATGGGACGACTTGATGGGAAGGTTGCGATCGTAACGGGGGCTGCAAAAGGCATTGGCGCCGCAGCGTCTGGATTGCTCGCGGAGGAGGGTGCGTCCGTTGTCTGTACGGATATTGATGTGTCGGCCGGTGAAGCGGTTGCAGATGCTATTCAGAATACCGGTGGCAAGGCCACCTTCATGGCGCACAATGTGACCAGTGAGGATGAGTGGGAGAAAGTCGCTGCTCATGCTGTCGATAGTTTCGGTCAGCTGGATATTCTTGTGAACAATGCCGGTATTGCCCCTCCCGGGGCACCGATTGAAGACCTTGAGCTCGACGCCTGGCGCAACACGATTGCGATTGACCTCGATAGCGTCTTTCTGGGGTGCAAACACGGTATCCGCGCGATGAAACAATCAGGCGGCGGATCGATCATCAATATCTCATCCATCATGGGATTAGTCGGAACATCCAATGCGGCTGACTACAATGCTGCAAAAGGGGGCGTGCGCTTGCTGACGAAAGTGGCGGCGCTTGAGTGCGCCGACGCGGGGTATGGCATTCGGGTGAATTCCGTACACCCAGGGTTTATTGACACGCCGCTTGTGCGCAATGTGGTGGAAGAAGGCGTTATCGCGGGGCGTATGGGTAGCGCAAATGAAGCGATTGAGCTTCTCACCATGCTTCATCCCATCGGACGGTTGGGCTTTCCGAAGGAAATTGCCAACGCAATTCTGTTTCTTGCGTCAGACGAGTCGTCCTTTATGACTGGATCAGAAATGGTCGTTGATGGGGGCTATACGGCTCGGTAAGTGACTGCCTTAGTGACCATCATGCATCATGCCCTGATGGTCACCCATGCTCTCCCCCATGTTCTCAACTGGGGCTGCGTCGGATGATGTTGGTGCTGCCATGGAAACGGATGCGTCTATGGTGACGTTCCCGGATGTCTCGAATGTGAGGGTCAGGGGCACGGTGGATCCAACCTGAACGGGCTCCTCCACGTCTATGATCATAATGTGGAAGCCGCCTGGTGCCATGGCGACTGTTTCACCCGCAGGAATGTCGAGACCTTCCAGACGGCGCATCCGCATGACACCATTTTCCATGCCAGCGGTGTGGATTTCAACGGATCCAGCTCCCGGTGTGTCTACGGCGGTCAACCTGTCAGCGTTTGAACCCAAATTTGTGATGGTGACGTAGGCTGCAGTGGTCCGTCCCGCACCCAAGGTGGGCCGCGCCCAGGCGTCAGAGAGCCCGATTTCAGGCTCAGCGGCACGGGCGAGGGCAGCCAAGGCTCCCACCGTGATCAATGCAGCCGCCACGGCGAGCCATTTCGTTGTATATCTATGCTCCATCCTGATCCTCCCGATCACTTCGTTGAGCATTTTGGGCCTCTTCTGGCACTGCCTGGAGGCCCACTTTTTGCGTTACCTATCCTTTCACAGGCTGTATCTCCGCAGCAATCGGACGATCCGCCGCAGGGGAAGGTGGGCTGCGATCATTCATTTTGGTTCTGAGAGATAACGAAACAAGGTGATTTGCGCCGATGGGGGCGAACCGCTACAAAACGGGTCAGTAACTTCCCTAACTCATTTATCGAATGCGGAGCACTCCTCGTGGACAAATCGGAAATCAATCGGTTGGAATCATACTTTCGTAAGCTCTTCCGGCTCGACACGATTGTCGTTCAGGGTCGCCCCAATAAGGATGATTCAGCCGAAGTAAGCATCGGTGAAGAGTTCATCGGCGTCTTATTCAAGGACGAGGATGAAGGTGAAGTGTCTTACGCCTTCAACATGGCCATCCTCGATATTGACTTACCTGAGGATTGATTGGACCTGGCGCTTGATCGGGTTTCGTTTACCCGCCTGTGGCATGTTTAGACGGTCGTAAGACCGTGGGCGGTAATGTGGGGCATGCCGCGGGAGAGGGATAAGATGGTCAAGTTGCTTGAAAACATATTATTTCGTCTGAAGGCGATCGTTTTGGTCGCGCTCGGCGTTTTCACTATCTGGATGGGTTACCAAGCTATCCAGCTACGACCTGATGCTGGCTACCTCAAGCAACTCCCTACAGATCACCCGTATATTGAGACGTTTTTAGAGTATCGGGAAAAGCTTCCGGGCGGCAATGCCCTCATGGTTGCCGTTGAGGCGAAGAATGGCAACATCTGGACACCCGAATTCATGAAGGTGCTCTACGATGTCACTGACGACATTTTCTTCTTACCCGGTGTGTTTCGCGGCTCGGTCAAGTCCATGTGGACACCGAATACGCGGGTGTTTCAGATCACCGAGGAAGGTTTTCTCGCCTATAACCTGATCCCATCAAACGTCACCCGCACGAATATTGATCAGGAGGCAATTGAGGAAATCCAGGAAGACGCAGACCGTTGGGGATTTAAGGGTACGCTCTTCTCCAACGATAGTTCTGCAGCACTGATCCGTTTTGAACTTCAGGAAATTCATCCGATTACGCGCGAGCAGCTCGATTATATCGATTTCGCGCAGCGGATTGAGACTGACATTCGCGATAAATATGAAAGTGAGGACATTAATATCCGCATCATCGGCTTTGCCAAAATGATTGGCGACATTGCTGATGGGGCAGGCGGGGTTGTCTTCTTCTTCGTGATCTCCTTTTTCCTAACAACGGCAGCGGTGTTCATCTATTGCCGGTCCGTCGTTCTGACATCGCTCGCGGTTGGCTCGTCGCTGATCTCTGTGGTCTGGCAATTCGGTATTTTGGATCTTCTGGGATACGGGCTCGATCCATTGGCGATCCTGGTGCCATTCCTTGTCTATGCCATTGGTGTGAGCCATGGCATTCAGCAGATCAATCTGATTTCAGCGCAGGTCGTTGCCGGCGCGAATGCAGATACAGCGGCAAGAGCCACCTTTTCGCGCTTGCTCGTTCCAGGCTCGATGGCGCTGGTGACCGACCTGGCTGGCTTCGCGACGCTTTTTCTCATACCGGTGCCGATGATCCAGGAGATGGCAATTGTTGCCTCGATCGGTGTTGCGCTGAAGATTGTCTCCAATCTGATCATGTTGCCTTTGGCAGCGGCGTATTTCTCGGTTCCCAAGGGGTATGTCGAGAAGGCGTCGCAACTTCGCGAGCGCCGCGTCCGCCTTATGGCCCGTGTCGCGCAAATTACGCGTCCTACGCCAGCAGCGATCACTCTCGTTGTGATTGGCTCGCTATTTGTTGTTGCTGTCTACCAGAGCCGGGATCGTAATATTGGGGATGTGCATGCCGGTGCAGCAGAGCTTCGCGAAGATGCCCGCTTCAATGTCGATTCGCGCTACATCGTTCAAAACTTTGACGTGAACCTGGATGCCTTCGTTGCGCTTGTAGAAACACCAGAGAATTCCTGCATTAGCTGGGAGCTGATGAAGCCTGTCGAAAAATTCGGTTACCATCTGATGAATGTTGAAGGTGTGAGATCGGTTGTGTCGCTGCCGGAGGCTGCCAAGACCGTTTATAGCGTCTGGATGGAGGGCAATCCTAAGTTCCGCGAGTTGCCGCGCAATCGATACACGCTGGTTCTGACCACCAACAGTTTTGGACCGAGTTCCGGCCTCACCGACCGCAACTGTAACTTCCTGAGCGTTGTTGTTTTCACCGAGGACCACAAGGCGGAGACCATCAATCGCCTGATCGGTGCGGCCGATGAATGGATTGCGGAGAACGGCCCCCAATATCCAGAGCACACTTTCCGACTTGCGTCAGGCAATGTGGGGCTCATCGCTGCGACAAACGACGTGATTGAAGCCTCCGAGCTTCCAATTCTGTTCTACGTCTTTGGCGTTATCATCTTTCTGGTTCTGGTCGCCTATCGTGACTGGCGCGCAATCATTTGTTGCTGCGCGCCGCTGCTGGTCGCGACCTTCATGGGTTATTGGCTGATGAGTTGGTTGGAGATCGGTCTCAAAGTATCGACGCTGCCGGTTCTGGTGCTCGCAGTTGGGATCGGTGTGGACTATGCGTTCTATATCTACACGCGACTGCAGTTCCATCTGGAAGCAGGAGAAGAAATCGTCAGCGCGTTCACCCTTGCGATGCAAGAGACAGGCATGGCGGTGATCTTTACAGGCCTGACACTTTCACTGGGCGTAGCAAGCTGGGTCTTCTCTGAATTGAAGTTCCAGGCTGATATGGGGCTGTTATTGAGTTTCATGTTCTTCGCGAACATGATCGGGGCGGTTACTGGTCTTCCAGCACTTGCTGCTGTTTTGCACCGACGGTTCCCGAAATACAGCAAGAGCCGTCCGGAAACCGCAGAGGCTTAACTCTCATTGCACCTCGCTTATGGGGCTTCTTCTGCTGCGTCGCTCTCAGGCAGGGGCTCTGTGATGAAGCTCCGAACGAGCGCGATGATTGCTTGGTCTGCGGACTGCCAGTTCTCTAGCTGCGCACGCTTGTAGCGATAGGTGATTGCGACGGTATCGGTCAGATGAAAAGTGCGTGTGCAATTCGGGCTGAAGATTACATCAGAGTATTTGAAACACAGGAGCAAAAGTGGTTGCTCATTTGATTGCTCCGCAACGTAGAGTTCCTGATCCTTGTAGCCTGTCCCTTCGGCGAACCTGTAGAGGTCAAGTCCGGCACCGCCGCTGTCAGGCGTGCGGCTGAGAAGATGCCTGGCGTAGATATCGTCCAATCGTCTGGCGGCGGGCATGAGGCCCTGTGCGAGGTGAATTTTGATGTGGACCACGATGGCGTCTGGCGTGTTGTTTTCGAATGCCGCCTGGCGGTTCGCGGTATAGGGTGCCAGCTCCGGTAGGAGTGCGTGCAGATCTATCTCATCCTGCGTGCCACCGACGCGTTGCAGGGGATAGCGGGTGAAGTTTGCCGGGATAAGAAAGCGCTCGTCGCCGATCATCATGTCGACCTTTTCGCTGCTGTCACTCGCGCGCGGGTCGAGCCCTAAAATTTCTGAGGGCGTTGGGCCGAAATAATAATATCCGAACAGAGCAGAGAAGAGGGTGACACCCAATGCGACTGTGGCCGGGATTAGCCAGGCAGGCCGCTCCTTTACGTATTGGTCTGATCCGTTGCTCATGTTCTCTAATCTTAATTAGGTTGCGGCGGCGGGTGGCCTGTTTTGGGACACTATGGACATGCTCGGAAAGCCGGTTTGAAACGTTGATGTCCTTTCACCCAGCATACCGCTCCTAGCATTTCAGCCAACCTTTTGATTTTTCTAAGGTTTCCAAAGGCTTTCTTCGGAAAGGGCCTCTGGTACGACGTTTGCGACCTTGCGAGTCACAAGGATTGTCTGCTGTTTAGGGATACTTACGTCGATGACTGCTTTCGTTGCCAAAATGCTCACTCTATTGGGGGTTGTCCTCTATGCAGGTGGTCCCATTGATGCGGTGACCCTGATCGTGCAGGGAGAAAATGTCCCTCAATCACGAGAAGTGTTGGTTGAGCATATCGCTCCTGGGCCCCAGTTGTCGGCTTTTCACGCTGTGGCGGCTGGGCATCGGGTGGTAGCGGGCACAGATCTGTTTGTTGATAATGAAGTTCAAAATAGTGCAGTTTCCGTGATGGAAGTGGGGTTGCGCTCAGGGATAGGGTTTGAGCAATAATGACTGCTTTCTTTTGGAGCTTAGTGACAGGCGTTGTGACGGCGGGCCTCGTGTCCAGCCTCTACCGGCTGATAACCAACAAACCGCCCAGCTTTCAGATGTGGCAGGAAACAACCGCTGGCCTCATTGGTGGCGTGTTGACCCTGATGCTCGCTGGACCAAGCGTGATTATGCGCAATGCGCTGAGAGCGCAGGTGATTGAAAACCGGCCTCCTGGCTGGCTGGTCGTCAGTTCCCTCATGGCGGGGTTATGGAGCTTCCTGGTTGGGCTTTTTGTTATTAGTTTGTTGCTGGTATGATCATTAACCCCTTGTAAAGTCTAATAAAAATTCTCAGCGCAAAATTTGCCTTCAATACTTGACTATTTGTCAGTTGGTACCTATTTACTCTTCTGTGCAATGCAAACCCCTTTTGTTGCACCGCGAAGTAAACAGGAGTGACCCCCCAATGCGCTCTCTCATTTGGAATATTGTTGCCGTCTCAGTCGTGGTCCTCTCGACCGTTGCTTTTGAAGTCGGTTATGTCGCTCCTCGCGACGCGTTCTTCATCGCCTTCACCGTTCTGGCGATTTACACAGGCAATCAGTTGCTGGCGCGCGAAAACCAGCCACTCGGGCAGGCTTTTGCGTCTATTTTCACCAAACCGGCTAGCCACAGCTCGTCAGTCGGCTATCTGTCAGGTCTGGTGGTCGTTGGATTGAGCACGCTGGTTGTTGCTCAGGCTCTGACTTTCGCTTGAACCTTTAAAGAAATCGGGACAGTTCCCGCGGTCATTTGATCCGGTTGAGCGCTTTCGGTAACGAAAGAAGGTCCCAAACCAACGAAACCCGCTCTGCATACAAGCAGGGCGGGTTTTTTTAGGCTCGGCGGACCCGCCGCACGACGCGCCTGGACCCTGCGCCAAAGATCAGGGTCGCAATGCCTGCAGCGATGGCCCAGACCCATTCCAGCAGCCAGCGCATCATGTTGGCGAAGGTCTTAAAGGCGCGGAGGCTGGTTTTGCCGGTGAGAGCCATAACGCCTCGTGTCTTCACACCCAGTGTTCCGCTCATCTCCGTAATCCGACGTAGATCGTTTGTATCTTCAACGCGCGACAGGAGGCGCACACTTTCTGCTGGTCCTGTGTTGCGCTGAAGGGCTGCCATGTCATCCAACACCGGAGTCAGGGGTTTGAGGTTTACGCCGCTCGCATAATTGGTGACGGCGCGCCGCGTGGCCGTGCTATCGGCGAGGCTTACATTTGAGAGAGTGCGGCGAAGACCCGGGAAGTCGATGGCTTTGCGCATCAGATCACCTAGCTGTCGGGCAAAGGCAGCCGTTAGTGCACCTGTCTTTTTGGCGACTTTCATCAATGACACGCCCACTTTGACGGGCAGGGCGCCGCCGCCCGTCGCGACAGTTGCGCCGGTAGCGGCCACGCCGACGACTGAAAGCCCCAAAATGAGTTGGGAATAATCCTCGCCGGCAACAAGCTTTGAGCCTTCGCGCCCAATGTCCCGCACATCCCCCACAACTGTTAGGTCAGATGTAATGGCGCCAACAAAGCCAGCCGTGTCGCTGCCTTCCCCTGTGAGGAACCCCTCAAAGAAGGAGCCTGTGTCTCGGGTCACACGAAGGAGCAGTGTTCCTGCGTCTTCCAGGCGTTTGGTTGTCTCTGGTGCGAGGGCAATGCCTGCATATTCCGCTATTTCGGCATACATGAGCGCATCTTCATACTCGCCCGTGTCGAGTGCATCATTCACGGCGAGATCCAGCTCTTCTGGCGGCACCGTCGCTTTTATTTCGGCGCGGATGAAGGGCTCAGCAGGGATGAGATTTTCATCGACATAATCATCGAGGAGGCCCGCTTCAAAGGCGAGGGCAAAGGCCATCGGCAATGCCACAAGAACGACAAAGAGAAAGTTGAAAAGACGCATATCAAAACCCCATTCCGCACCCCTGCGGCAACCGTCCCTACAAAGGCTGGCCGGTTTGCATGTCTAGAGTGCGACAGGCTGGCCTTTTTGCCAAGTCGCGTGGTTAATCAGCGGCCAGTTTATCCTACAGAACCGCCTGAGTTCCGTCTGATCGCTACAACAGAGGGTCTGGGCGGCATGGCAGCGTCAAAGTCCGGCCAGCGGGTTGCCGGGTCACCATAGGTGGATTTCCGTTCAAACCCAGGGAAAGCTTCTGTGCCGTCGGTTGCAGGGTGCTGGACGGCGACGAAGAGTGTCTGTCCATCATCGGAAAAACACGGGCCACACATTTCTGCGCCGATTGGCACACGGAAGAACATCTTTCCCCGACCACGTAAGTCACCCTCGGTGTCGATTGCCCATAAGCCGTCTGCCGTACCTGTTGTTGTTGCCCAGTTTTTGCCCTGGTCTGTTGCGACCCAAAGACGGCCAACAGGATCCACCGCCAGATTGTCGGGGCAGGCAAACCAGCCATTGTCGCTCGTTTTTGAGTTCCATCTTGCGTCTATAGCTTCGTCGGCTGGGTTGCCGCAGACCGCCAACATATCCCAGGTAAAATTGGTGGCGGCGTGGTTTTCTGCTTCTGGCGAAAGTTCAACAATCTGGCCCCAGAGATTTGGCCCCCGTGGATTGACGGCGTCGGTCTGTGTTTCTGTGCGTTTTGAATTGTTGGTGAGAGCCACATACACTTTGCCAGACTTTACATTCGGCTGAACATCTTCGGGGCGATCAAGCGGAGTTGCTCCCAACAGGTCTGCGGCGCGGCGTGTTTCAATGAGAACGTCAGCCTGGCTTTCAAATCCATTTTCTGGCGTGAGTGGACTTTGTCCAAAAACCAGCGGTTCCCAGCTTCCGGTACCGTCTTCGTTGAACCGGGCAACAGAGAGCGTTCCGTTGTCCAACAGATTGAGATTTGCTTCGCGATTGCCGGGGCTGAGGACATTGTCGCTGACGAAACGGTAGAGATACTCGAACTGTTGATCATCACCTGAATAAACGACGACCCGTCCCAGGGGACACTGTGCTGTTTCGCACCCCTCGTGCTTGAAGCGTCCAAGCGCTGTGCGCTTGACTGGTTTGGATGTTGGGTCAAAGGGATCAACTTCTACGATCCACCCAAAGCGGTTTGCCTCATTGGGTTCCTTGTTGATGTTGAACCGCTCGTCGTAGAGACCCCATGGATAAAACTGTCCTGGGATGCCCATGCGCTTGTAGTTGGCTTTTTCCGGATGCGCGTCGAGCGAGCCCATGAAATAGCCGTGAATGTTTTCTTCTGCCATGAGGTAGGTTCCCCATGGCGTGATGCCACCGGCGCAGTTGTTCATAGTGCCGATTACAGAGTGCCCGGATGGGTCGCGATTTGTTTGAAGGCGCGGGTGGCCAGCAGCTGGACCGGATATCTCCATCTCTGTGGTCGACGCGGTAATCCGACGATTAAAGGGGCTGTCTGCGACGACCTGCCATTTGCCAGCAGCGTCGCGGGTGATTTCAAGAACGGACCCTCCATGGGCCGCCATAGAGATTTCTGCAATTTCCCGTGTGTAGACGGCCAGAGGATTTTCTGCCCCGTCAAAAATGGCGTGCATCAGGTTGTCATTGGTGAACTCATGGTTGACGCAGAGTAGGGCATTGTCTTTGAGTTCAGAGCCGAGGGGCAACGGGATGAAACCAATGAAGTCGTTATTGTAGCCGAACTGTTTTGCCTGGGCTGCTGCAGTTTGGTTCTCCGGATCAAATACAGGGGCGTCAGAGGTGACGGGGTCGCCCCAGCGGATAAGGATGTCAGCATTATGATCCGCCGCCACATGGTGGGTTTCGTCGACGCCATGTTCAATCTCTACAAAGTCGAAAGAGGGAAGCTGCTGACTGCAGGCAGCAAGGGAAACGGGAAGTGCGAGCCCTGTTGCGGCCACAGCGAGCGTGCTTGTGGAACTTTTGAGAAAGCCCCGGCGGTTGAGGCGGGTTTCCCAGATGGCTCCCAAGGGTTTACCCATGGAGCGATCGACTGGAATGTCTTCCATTTCTTCGTACGATTTGTCGGTCATGAGGCCCTCGGATGTTTGGCGGGAGCTTACATTGCTTCTGATGAAGGGGCTATGACATAGGGCAAAGCTCGGGTCCGGGGGGGCAAAGGCAGGTTGCCGGTACCGAGACATTGGCCTGCGTCCATGCGATAGTGCTGCTCATTGTGAGATGAAGAAGAGAGATTTTCATGCCGATTTATGCTTTGGGTGATACCCAACCGACGCTGCCTGCTGAAGGAGATTATTGGGTGGCACCTGATGCCCAGGTCATGGGGAATGTGACCCTCCACAAGAATGCTAGCGTCTGGTTTGGCGCGGTGCTCCGCGGTGACAATGAAATGATTACGATAGGCGAAAACTCCAACGTACAGGACGCCTCTGTTCTTCATACAGACCCAGGATCACCGCTGACGTTGGGGAAGAACGTCACGATTGGTCATAAGGTCATGCTGCATGGCTGTAGCGTTGGTGACAATTCTCTGATCGGCATCGGCAGCATCATTCTGAATAATACAAAGATCGGGAAAAACTGCCTCATAGGTGCAAACACCCTGATCGCTGAGGGCAAGGATATTCCCGACAATTCGATGGTTCTAGGTGCCCCTGGGAAAGTGGTGCGACAGCTGACCGACGAGCAGGCGGCTGGCCTTGAGTTTTCCGCCGCCCACTATGTTGAGAACTGGCAGCGTTATGCGCGAGACCTTAAACGGATTGACTGACTGAAATAGTTGCGCCGCAATGATTGAATTGAGCGAGGAACAGGATGAGCGAAGCACATAATTTGGACCAAGGATCAGATGAAGTTCTCTATGAGGTCTCTGATCATATTGCGACGATCACGCTCAATGCACCGGAGCGGATGAACACCATATCTCCTACCATGTTGAGGGCGATGGCGGAGAGGTTTGTTCAGGCGGATGAAGACCCGGATGTCCGGGTGATGGTACTGACCGGAAACGGGCGGGCATTTTGTGCGGGCCTTGATGTGAAAGCGCAAGCCGGTGGTACTGGGATGCTCAAAGAAGATCGCGGGTTTAGAAATCTTGACCTGCGCAATGCGCCGCCAACGACCTTGCAGGCCATGGACACGCCGTCTATTTGTGCGGTCAATGGTGGCGCGGCTGGTTATGGCCTGGATACGGCGCTCGGCTGTGACATTCGAATTATGGCTGACACAGCTAAGCTCGCAGCGGCATTCACTAAGCGTGGAATCGTGCCAGAATCCGGTGGGACTTGGATCCTGCCCCGGTTGCTCGGCTGGTCGAAAGCATCTGAGCTCATTTTCACTGGCCGGACGTTGACAGCCGACGAAGCTGTTGAATGGGGCCTTGCCTCTGAAGTGGTTCCGGGCGATCAGCTTATGGGGCGGGCAAGAGCGCTTGCCTCGGAGATTGCTGCCAACGCGCCCCTGGCTGTTCAGTCAGCAAAACGGATGATGCGTATGGGCCTTAATGAGCCCTTTGGCGAGCATGTAAACCATGTCTATCTGCAGTTACTGCCCTTGCTGCGCACTGAAGATGTAAAAGAAGGCATGGCGGCCTTCGTTGAGAAACGGGATCCGGACTTTAAAGGCCGGTAAAGAGGCTTCCGTGTAGAGTATGTGTTCGTGTAAGCCCGCATCGATGGGAGCTTGGGCCTTGTGTTGAAGATAGTCAGGTGGTGCGTTCTTGCGGTCGGCCTTGTGGGGGCATCTCCAGCAATTGCGTCCGGCTTCTCAGGCCAGTTTGAGGGAATTGGTACCGCGGGCGGTATGACGCTCACCCTGCAGGAATCAAGCGACCGCGTTGTCGGACGTTTTCATTCGGGGCGGGGCGAGGCTTTCTCGCTGAATGGGCGCCGGACCGGCGACGCGGCTCAGGGATCTGTTGAACGTTCCGGGCAGAGCTTCTTCTTTCATCTAGAAGAGCGTCCATTGGGAGTTCAGTTTTTGCTGATCCCCAAAACACCCGAGCAGGAGCCTGATATCGCCGGCGCGACCGATTATTCTTTCGTGCAAAAAGGCCTTCAGCTGCCGAAGCCCTCAGTTTATCGCCCGGCGCCACCGCGCGGGATTGATGTCGATATCATTCAGTTTGTCGACGCGTTTCGTGATTGGGACCCGGCTGATATGGCACGGATCTATGTCTCACTAGAGGGGCGCTACAGAGAGCTCATCCAGCTGTTTGATCATGCTGCTGCTGAAGTGGTGTGGCGCGTGTGCACCACATCGCCGCCCAACGATGTCTTTACCGCTCAGGATCTGGATCAGATGTTGGAGCGACAGCGGACGGATTGCAGGTCCTATTTGAGCTCAATCACGGCGGTCCGTGATGCAGGATTGCTCAATGAGTTTTTGAGGAAATCGAATTTTCAGTTGGAACTCATTCGCGAAACAGTGAAGTGCGACAGGGGGCTTTCGCCAGAAACCAAATGCGCTGATGTGAGCGCAATGAGTGGGCCGCTCATGCTGCGCTGGCGCCGCGCAGAAGATGTTATGCGTGCCCTTGTTGGGGATGACACTCATGAGTCGCCGCAAGTTGTGCTGGGAGAGCCAGTGCCAATTTCGCCGACATCAACGTCGCCGGTAGGAGCGAGCTCAGAAGGACAAGTGCCTACCGGTGAAGGCGATGTTGGTGCAGGGGTGGCCAGGATACCACGCATGCGTCCCGGCACCCGCAACATCGGAAGTTCAGTGCCAACGCAAGGCTATCTGCCTCGAGCCAGGCCAAGTCTCAATTAGCCAAATGGGATCAGACAGGGCGGCGCCAGACGCGACGGATCTTTGCGTCTGTTTCCGGACCAAAATTGTACCAGGCCGTCCGATCTCGTGTCGCGTCAGCGATGAACAACCCATCCTGACTTGAGAGCACTTTCGAGAGCTGGTTCAGGAGCCCTGGTGCCGTACCCTTACAGTTCACGACCCAAGCATTGTTGGCCACTTTGAGTGCTGCGCCCAATGACATGATGGATTGTTCAAGTGTGGCGCCGTGACGGGATTTGACGTCGGTAATGATCAGGAAGTTTGATGTATCAGGCCGCTTGCGTCGATCAACCTGACCCTTTTTGGGGCCATAAACCGTCCGCCTGTCCTGGGGGTGTGACGGCGTACTTGCGGTTACTTTTGATTTTTCCTCATCGAAAAACCCGGCAAACATGGCTACGTCTTTGGCTTCAGTCCAATCTTCAGTGCCAGAGGGTGCAATCACAGAATGTCCGGCGACGCGTCCTTCAGCGATATATGTCTCCATCGCCTCGAACGTGTAGGGACCATAGACTTCTTCGCCATGTTTCAGTGACCAATGCCCGTCTGCGAGTACACGGTCTTCAGGCACATCGGCCTGGGCTTCAGGAGCCATGTCATCCATCTGGTCGGCACTGTTTTGCATCGTCATTTGCTCTGATCGCAGGCGCGCCGACTTACGGGCAACGCCGATTTTGTAAACCGCGGGTCAGTATGAGCTTCCACCCGTTCATACTTTATGAATTTGTGGTTTAGAATTCGTTTCCAGATTGGCGCAATCCCCTGCGTTTTTGGCTGAACGGTTGCGAGAGTGTTTGTCGCAAGGCAAAGTCGCGCCAAATTGGGCTCAAAACGACATTTGGAGGCGTCTTATGGCTGACTATGAACACTGCACCGTCGAAAAGGATGGACATCTGCTCATTGTGACAATGAACAGACCTGATCGGATGAATGCGCTCCACCCGCCGGCAAACTTTGAATTGGCCAAGGCGTTTGATGATTTCGCCGCAGATCCTGACCTTTGGGTTGCGATCATCACAGGCGCGGGTGATCGCGCATTCAGTGCTGGTAATGATCTTAAGTGGCAGGCTGAAGGTAACAAGTTGGAAGTCCCAGCGACGGGTTTTGCTGGCCTCACCGCTCGCTATGACATGGCAAAGCCGGTTATTGCCGCTGTGAATGGCGTTGCGATGGGGGGCGGTTTTGAAATTGCTCTGGCTGCTGACCTGATTATTGCTTCGGACAAGGCGACGTTCGCGCTGCCAGAGCCAAAAGTTGGTCTTGCCGCGCTGGCTGGTGGTCTTCACCGTCTGCCCCGTCAGATCCCTGTGAAACAGGCTATGGGGATGATCCTTACCGGCCGGGTGGTTCCGGCGGCAGAAGGACAGTCACTGGGTTTTGTCAACGAAGTCGTGCCTGCGAGCGATCTCATGGACACTGCAAAAAAATGGGCTGCCCAAATCGTGGCCTGTTCGCCTATGTCGATCCGTGCGTCTAAGGAATCCGTCTATCAGGGGCTTGATGAGGCTAATCTTGAGAAAGCGGTCACTGGTCATTATCCAGCTGTTGGCGCTCTCTTTAAGAGTGAAGACCTGATTGAGGGTCCAATGGCATTTGCAGAAAAGCGTGCACCGCAATGGAAAGGGCGTTGAGGCGACCTTACGCAGTATAGAAAAACCGAGTTCCGGCCCTGCCTGGGAAAGCAGGGCCGGTCTCGACAGGATCAGACCGATGGGGGGTCAGTCTGATCGGGGAATTACGAGAATAGTGCCGGTCGAAGTGTCGTCACGGGTTCTGAAATGGGTGCCATAAGGTCGTGGCCATCGAGCGCTGCACTTTTGCCACCGCGTCCATCACCAGTTCTTACCCAAACATATGGATGGTGGCGGGACTGCCGTTTCACCCATGTGTAGGGCGTTTCCTGCCATAGGCGGATTTGGCGGGTTTTGTTATCGAGCACATACTCTCCTTCAGCGGTAACAACCAAAAGGACCGCGTGTCCTGCACCGCTTCGCTCTTTGACGACCGAGATTAAGAGGGCGTCCGCAGGCCAGCCCTGCTCTAAGAGCAGTCGACGCTTCAGGAGAACATAATCTTCGCAGTCGCCACCGCTTGAGGCTGGATATGCCCACCATTCAGGCGTGTTGTAGAGGTCTGCATCTTCAACGGGCGTGACCGTCTTGTTGACCTGCCTGTTGATTTGCTGGAGCTGGCTCCAGCGATTGTCCGTCAAAGCCAGCGAGGTGGGTCTGACGGAGCTCCCGGTGCAATCGTTTGGGTGGCGCTGGCAAAATCCAACAAACCCAAAGGGGGGCGAAGTTTCTGCACCAACCGGCATCGCATTTCCCCGTGCAATGAAGGTGGGCGCTGTTGATGGCGCAACAAATGGTACATCGGACGAAAATCCGCCAATGGTGGCAGTAGATCCCGGTAGATCTGCCGAGCCCGTCCCGCAGGCCGCGAGAAGGAGGGCTCCCGCAAACCCTGCAGTGATACGCAATAAATACATGTAACCAATCCCAATCTGTCGATTTGTATTGGTCACCATGCCCTTGATATTTTGACATCAAGTCTATATTACTTGTGGTTATTTAATTTCATTTGAATAATTATAGAATAAAATTCCATTATAGTTTTAAATACTGGAATTCGATTCAAATTGTACGCAAGCACGCAGAGAGCCTCGATCAGCAGAGAGGCTGGGCCAGTATGGTTTTTTGGAAAGGAGAGGGCGCTTAGCCCTCAATGATGCGCCAGGACCCATCCGGCTGACGGCAGGCCTCCCCAACACCTTTTTCGGGGCGACCGCCGATATAGATGGTTTGCTCGAACTCACGGCAGTTCTGGCCTCGACCGTCGACATAGGTCTTGGTTGGCGTCACCGTGCCCCAGTGCCCGCTGTCGGGATTGTTCCAGGTTGCGGATCTGCCGCTGGGATAGTCTTCAAGCGTTGATTGGGTGGTTGAATAGACTTCCTGCTGATCCTGACATGTCAGGCGCGTTGCCGCCTGATTGCCCAGGAGGCCACCTGCGAGCACGCCGCCGATGGTAGCAAATGTGCGCCCGCTCCCGCTGCCGACTTTTGATCCAAGAAAGCCGCCAATTGCAGCTCCAGCGAGGCCGCCAATAACACCTTCAGTGCTAGTTGGGTCGCATGCGGCTTTTGCTGGTGTTGAGAGAGAAATCATGAATGTCAACGCGGTCGCGCCTGCGATGGCTCCCCATGTGACACTGTTTGATGCGGTCTGCGCGCACTTGTTTTGCGTGATCGCTTTGGCGTTTGATTGGTGCATGACAGCTCCTCTCGATGGGGCATCATCGACTACCTGCGAGAGAATCATACCGTGTGAGGGGGAGCAGGGCCAGTCTTATGACGCTCCGTCAAACGTTGAGGAATCGGCATCTAGTGTCGCGTTGATGTGCGCCACTGTGTCTGCATTGACCTTCTTCTTCGAGTTTCCGAATGCCGGTTGTGGGAGAGCGCCCAATCGTTCCGCAACGGCAAGGGCTGATGTTTCAAGGGCATCGCCTGCAACTGCGTCGTCCAAAAACCCGGCTTCTATTGCTTCGTCTGGCGAGAAAAGGCGTGCGTGTATTACGGCCTGGGCAAGCAGGCGGGTGGGGACACGGTCGCGTGCAAAATCAATCAGGAATTGAGGTGTAGTCATGCCGATTGAGACTTCATTCAGTCCAATCCTGAAGTCGCCTTTTGTACCCACCCGATAGTCTGACGCCAGGAGAAGGAGCCCGCCTGCGGCAAGCGCATGGCCAGTGCAGGCAGCAATAATGGGGAGCTTGTAGGTATACAGCCGGGTCATGAGATGGGCACCACTGGACACAAGTTTATTCACTGCCTCAGGGCCGGAAGACATGACGGAGAGGTCGAAGCCTGCGCAAAAGCGCTTCTCGCGTCCGATCAAGACAACTGCATTTGCTTCGGTCTCTGCACGGTCCAACGCTTCTGAAAGCGCCGCGATCATGTCATGACCCAAGGCGTTTGCTTTGCCATCATCCATGTGGAGAACAGCCACACCATTTTTTAGATCGTAGTTCAGGATTGACTCAGACATTCCGCACCTCGCTTGTTTTGATTGCGCGGAAGTCTAGTTAGCTTGCGTCAAAAAGGGGAGCGTTGTTTGTGCAGGTTAGCTTGCGAGTTTGCCCGTCGGGAGAAATTCGACGCCGATGCCTTCGTCTGTGTGGCGCACGACACGACCAAGCGTTCTACCGACGGTGACATGGGTGCCGATCTTAGGGCGGTTCTTGAGCCTGATGTGGGCTCCTGTCAGCGAGATGTCGAGGATCTTGCAGGCAATCTCTTCGCCGTTGTCAATTGTCAGGCGAGCCCCATCATTTGCTTCTTCACTGGTCGGCGCGCGTCTTAGGGCGCGTTGGGGAAGGTGTGCGATCTCTTCGCCGTCGGCGTGGTTTTTTAGCAGTTCAATCCGCTCGATCAACCGGGCCCGTTGGTTTGTTTGGAGACGCGTTTCAATGGCAAAACCACCGGCAAAACGGCGCACCAGGTTTCCCTCAAACCGGCCAAGTCTGTCGAGATAGACAATCACTCGATCGCCAATCTCTCCGTCCGCCTGGCTATGAAGGGCAATGCCGCCTTCTGAAATGTCTTCAACATCGCAGGGAAATTCACCGCCGGAAGGCAACATGAGACGACCCGCGACTGAGAGGTTGGTCCGCTCGTACTGGCGTCTGTTCGCACTGTTTTCACGTGTCTGCACCGAAACGGATTGAGACATGCGTTTCATCCTCCGCAACTCAGCTGCCAGCACAAGGTGGCAATTGCTGGTTTCACGCTAGAGATTGGATGTTAAAGAGGTCTTATCGCGCGGAAATACACCCAAGGTGTGAAGTGGGAGAATGGCTAGTCAGCGCCTCATTCATCGCGCTATAAACAAAATTGCACGTGTACAGGGGCGTACGCGGCAAAATTGGGTCAATAAAGGGCGAAATCCATGTCAGATGCGCAGAGTTTGGGGCAACGCATAATTAACCATAATTCCAGAAAGAGTGGCGCGTCCTCTCTGCTGAGATCCCTTGTCATGGGGCTGACTGCCGTGTTTCTGGCCAGCTGTGCGTCGCTGGTGGATGATGCAGAGGATCTGAACCCGTCCGGCACGGCGTTTCAGCAAGCTCTTTACAAGCATTATCTTGATCTTGCGGTTAGCCGTGGGAACAGTTTGGGCTCCGGGGACAGCGCTGATTTTTATGCTGAGCGGGCCATTCTGGCTGGCAACGGCGCAGATGTGACCCCGATGCAGCCAACCGGAGAAGGGGCGGGCCGGGAAGATCTACAAAAAGCGCGAGGTCGGCTGACCAGCGCATTTTCACGTGGTGCTAAGGAAATCGCTCCGGATATGACTGCTCGTGCCCAGGCGGCTTATGATTGCTGGGCCCACGAACTGGCGCAGGGAGCGCCTGCGGTGCAGTTTTATCAATGCCGTGCCCGCTTCCTGACGCTGATGGGACGGCTTGAAGTTGATCTGGCGCCTGAACCAGAACCTGTCGTAACCCTTCCTGACGCTGCGGAATTCACAGTGTATTTCGGGTTCGACGAATGGTTCCTGTCCGCGGAGGCATTGGAAGTTCTCTCTACGGCGATTGATGCTGCCCGTGCAGGTGGTCACAGCAAGATCATTGCGGCGGGCCACACAGATACCTCCGGATCATCTTTTTACAATGATGAGCTCTCTGTGCGTCGCGCAGAAGTGGTGAAACTCACCTTGGTGGAGATGGGTGCTTTGGCCGACGCTGTTGAGGTTGTTGGGTATGGCGAAAGTCGTCTTGCTGTGCAGACTGGTGACGGCGTACGTGAACCGTTGAACCGACGGACAATGGTCACACTCGTTCCCTGACCTAGTGCCTCTAGTCCACCGTTTTCTGCCGAAAATACAAAGTTGACGCTTGCGTCAAGATTGAACTCGGTCGATTATGGATACAAAGAAAAAGTGAGCCACAATGCGGCACGCGGTGGTTTTTGCCAGCGGCAGGCGGGATTGGCTGAACGGGAGAAGGTCCAGAATGAGCGAATTTGACTACATCATTATTGGTGCGGGTAGTGCTGGCTGCGTGCTCGCTAACCGATTGTCCTCAGACCCAAAGAACAAAGTTCTTTTGCTGGAAGCGGGTCCGAAGGACAAGAGCGTTATGATTCATATGCCCGCAGGTGTTGGGCAACTGATCGGCAATAATACCAAGACCAATTGGAACTATGACACTGAGGGCCAGCCGCATCTCAACAACCGTCGTTTGTTCTGGCCCCGCGGTAAGGTGCTTGGTGGTTCCTCTTCCATTAATGGCATGATCTATATTCGCGGTCATGCCCGCGACTATGATCATTGGCGCCAGTTGGGCCTTGAAGGCTGGGGATTTGCCGACGTGCTTCCCTATTTCAAACGGTCGGAAGGCTATGACGACGCATCAGACGAATTCCACGGCAGCGAAGGCCCACTTGGCGTTTCTGACGTGCAGAACACGAATGTGTTGTTCGATGCCTTTAGGGATGCTGGCGTTCAGGCAGGGCATCCGGCGACGAAGGATTTCAACGGTCCTCAACAGGAAGGTGTCGGTCCGTATCACCTGACAATTAAAAACAATCAGCGGTGCAGTGCTGCGAAGGGCTATCTCACCCCTATTCTGGATCGCCCAAATCTGACGGTTGAGACTGAAGCGCTCACATCACGCATTCTCTTTGAGGGCAAAAAGGCTGTTGGTGTTGAGTACGCCCAAAAGGGTAACACCGTGCAAGCGCGGGCTGGCAAAGAGGTGGTGCTGAGTGGTGGAGCAATCAATTCACCGCAAACCCTTATGCTGTCAGGCATTGGTAATGGTGAGTATCTGCGAAAGTTTGGTATTGATGTTGTGGCTGACCTTCCTGGTGTCGGGCAGAACATGCAGGACCACCTGGACGCGACAGTTATCGAAAAGTGCCTTCAGCCGATCTCACTGCACAGCCAAACAAACCCTGCGCGTATGCTGATGACTGGGATGCAATATGTATTCTTTAAAACTGGTCTGGGGACATCCAACGGCCTTGAAGCCGGTGCCTTCCTGAAAACGCGACCAGAGCTGGAAATGCCCGATGTTCAAATCCACTTTGTTGCCGCAAGCATGCAAGATCACGCGCGCGTCAAGTCGGAGGGACATGCCTACACAGTTCACGTTTGTCAGCTGCGGCCGGAAAGCCGTGGCTATATCGGTCTGAAATCAACGGACCCTGAAGCGCCTGCGCTCATTCAACCCAACTATCTGGAATCCTTGAATGACCGCACGGTCATGCGTGATGGTGTGAAAATGGTTCGGAATATTCTTAAACAACCTGCGATGGCGCCATACTCTGGGGATGAAGTCATGCCGGGTGCTCACGTGCAAACCGACGAGCAGATCGATTCCTGGATCCGTGAAAAGGCGGAAACCATTTATCACCCGGTTGGGACGGCGAAGATGGGTAATGACGACATGGCTGTCGTCGATCATCGGTGCCGCGTGCGCGGGCTTGAAGGTCTGCGGGTAGTTGATGCGTCTGTGATGCCGACCCTTGTCGGTGGCAACACCAATGCCCCAACCATCATGATCGCAGAGAAAATCTCTGATGATATGTTGGGGAAAGCCCCTCTTCCTGCGGAGCATGTCCGTATCGCGGAAGACGATGCAGCAAGCGCTGCCTAAATTCTTACTCAATACTTAACATTGCAGGGCCATGTCCGGGAACACGGGGCATGGCCCTGTGCATTACGGGTATGATTTACGAAAAATAAACAGGAATAGAGCGATAGTAGGGGTCGTATTGGGAAAAGGCCCGCTTATGTCGGACTCTGCTGGTGATTATGCTCGGATGAATATCCAAGAGCTTAAAAAAGCGCTTCAACTTCACATGAAGTTTGTTAAGCGCCAAAGCGGTGGTGACCGTCTCAATCTCAGTCACAAAAATGTCGAAGAGCTTCGTTTCGACAAAATTGATCTGTCGGATGCTGAGTTGGTGGGGCTTCACGCCGCAAACGCTAGTTTCAAGGGCGCGCTCCTCACTCGTGCCAATTTGTTTGGTGCTGACCTAACCGGCGTAGATTTTTCGAACGCTGATCTGACGCGGGCAGACCTGCGAGGCGCCCGTTTTGCTCGGGCTAATCTGGAAGGTGCTGACCTGACAGATAGTGATCTGCGTGAAGGTCAGATTATGCGTCAGTCCGATGAGGGCGAACTTTCATATGTTGACAATGGCGGTGCGGACTCACGATTTGACGATGCCAATCTGCGTCACTCAAATCTTGAGAAAGTGCGCATGGGACGGGCTATGGGCTCGGGGACGGATCTGTTTCAAGCAAATCTTAAAGGCGCGCGTCTGTCCGGTTGTGACTTTACCGGCGCAGATCTCTCTGGTGCCGTTTTGGATGGTGCTGACCTGACAGATGCCAATCTTGCGCGCGCCAACCTTAAGGGTGCGGAAATGATTGGCGTGGTGTTGGATGGCGCCTGTCTTGAGGGAGTCGATCTCACCGCGGCACGTTTCCGTCGGTCTGAAATTATGGCTGCGAAGTCTGTTGAAGGCGCCATCATGCCAAGAACGGCGGAAGATCTGGGGATTTCTGTTGATGAGCTGATGTCTGAACACAAAGCCTGGATGATGTCAGGGGGCGCAAAAGGCGAGCAGGCAGTTTTTAAGGGTGTTGACCTGACGGGGTTTGCTCATCCCGGTATTGCTCTGTCAGCTGCTGAGTTTAGCGATGCGATCCTGACCCACGCGAACTTTGAGCATAGTTTCTTTTCGATGGCGAATTTTTCAGGCGCTATGTTGGCGCAGGCGAATTTTTCCCATGTGGACCTTCGTGGTGCCAAATTCCAATGTGCGAAGATGAGCAATATCTCGCTGGTATCTGCGGATTTGTCCGCGATGCCGATTGCCGGCGGTGGTGGGCGAACCTGGCCGACAAACTTACGTGGGGCCAACCTGGTTGATGCGGATCTCACGCATGCAGATTTAAGCCAGTGTGATTTCACTGGTGCCACTCTTCAAGGAGCGGATCTCACGTCCGTTGATGTGAGTGGAGCAAACTTCGAAGGCGCAGACCTGACGGACGCTGTCGTCGATGGCGTTAATTTCAGCTCATGCAACCTTACGGACGTGATGGGCATAGATGTGTCAGTGGCTCAAGAGAAAAAGAAAGCCAGTGCACCTGCCGCCAAGGTTGCGGCAGGCTGATCTCCCAGCGTTACTTCGCCTTATCAATCTCAAGACTTGCATCACGCACAAGGCGCAAGTAAGGCCGCTCGGCCGTATGCTTCTGTCGCCTTGTTCCAAGGCTTGGTATTGGAGAGTGACGCGGAGGCATTGCCTGGATGACTTTGCGTGCGGGTGAAATTACTGGCGGGGCCGCGGGCAGTTCTTCAGGATCCAAGCGCTGAATGCGATCGACCCACTGGCGTACCAGCATATGTTCTCCGACCCATGGAAACTCATCGAGGGCGACGATGGCACCGAGTACACGGGTCACCGCCCCATTGTCTTGCGCGAGGGGCAGCAGGACCATTTCAAGCGATAGCTGACGATTATCTGGCGTTTCTGCAGTGTATTCTACAAGGCCAATCGCGCCTGTGCCCGTGACATCATTCAGGAGTTTGAGAATTTCCTGTTGGCTCTCATCCTGCCAGAGCGCTGCCATATTGTGACGCCGGAATTCCATTCCGTAGACGTTGCAGAGTCCTGTTCCTGCTAAACGAAACCTGTAGGTCCATCGATCATTGCGTTCCAGAATGAAAACGTGTGGTAACACGCGCTTTAGGTCTCGCGGTTCGATTTCACTGCGTTTGGGAGCAGGGCGGCTGCCGCGCAGCTCATTCCAATAGTCAAGTAGCCCCTGTACCGTCTGATGCGTCATTTACACTTCCAGATCTTGGTGCCGGTAGGAGAGGGCTGTCATATCGCCTCTCTCTGTCCAGAACCCTCGACCGCTGGTCCCTTACTAACTGTCTCATACCACCGGCACCAATCCCGTTTTAGAACAGTGGGGAACGGCGCTGGCCTGCTTGGACGGGTATTCAGCGAAAAGCATGCCAAAACTTAACGACAGCATTGAAACAACTAAGCTCAGCAAATGGCGAGCAGCAGTTTTCTGGAGTTTATGGGGTGGAGTGTCGTTGTGTTTGGTTTTGGGGAGGCGCCTGGCGTTAACCTTTTAACCATCCGGCTGGCTGCGAAGTTGCAGAAAAGAGATGACCCATGTCTGTTATAGGGACACGATACTGACTTCGCTAAACGGCATGGCTTCTGCATTGATCGGGTCAAGAAACCCAAAAGCTCCAAAAATGGAGCAGCAACAGCTCTCCGGAGTGCCAAAATGACACGACTTTATACATTTCTCTTTCTCGGCCTGTTCGCTTTTGCTGCAGGCACGATAGTAATGACCCTCACAGCCGATCAGGCACAGGCATGCGGGTATGAAGACGACTGCGGTGGCGGTTGGGAAGAACCAGAATGGGATGACGGCTGGGACGATGATTGCGGTTGTCACGATGATGACGATGGCGACGTGAAAGTCGAAGTGGACGTCGAGGTTGAGGTAGACGTTGATGTTGAGAACAACAACACCAACAATAATACCAACAACAACACGAACAATAATAACAACGTCAACAACATCACCGTAAACGTCGAAAATGGCGGCGACGGCAATACGAACATAAACAATACTGCCAGTGCAGAAGCTATCGCCAACGCCGAGGCGATTTCTAACGCCAACGCGGTCAGCGCTGCGACAGCAGCATCGCGCGCAGGTGGTCGCCTGAATACGCGTAATCTTCGCAACAATGTCTTTGGTGACGAACGTCGTGGTGCTGGAGGGACAATTGTGAATGCGGCTCGCGCACCTATCTCCATTGGTCCTTTGCGGGTTGTTGTGAAGGAAGAGCGTGTTAAGAGCCGCGCCGTTCGTGGTGTGTGTCTTGACGCAAAAGGCCTTGAGGAAGCGGCCTACCTTGCAGTGTCGTCTTCTCAGATTGACATTGCGACCGGCAGTGGCGAATTGATGTATTGCCAGATGGGCGACGCGCTTGTTGCGACCATTGGTGAAGTGCCAGATGGTGGCGGGCAGCCCGACTATACTCATGGTCAGGTGATTGAGTGCCTGGACGGTCAGTCTCTTCACTATGGCAATGAAGGTCGTCTGGCTTGTGGTCCAAGCAGCAATGCCTACTTCGCAGGCTCTGATCGCCAGTCACATGTTCGGTATGCTGAGGTATTTCTCAACCGTAAATCAAGCGGGTATGCCTCGGAAACAACCGCCTTCCGGGGTGCGACGACCTTCAATGGTGGTGTTGGCTACTAAATTACGCTTTCGGGGAAGTGGCGGAAAGGGGGGCCATCTGGGTCCCCCTTTTTTCTGTACAATTTGATCCGCCAGGCGTGCTCGTAGCTGCGCTCGTCAGTATGAGAATGTTTTGTTCCACATGGCGCGCAAGGAGTACCTTAGTGAAGGGTGTTTGTGCCTTCTCTTTGTTCTCCTCTGACTGTATTTGATCGCGCCTAAAGGGTGACCAGCATAAGTCCAGACATGTTTGTGTGAACAATTCAGCGTCCAGATCACGGCGGACGCTTCCAAGCCGTTGTAGTGACCTGATGCAGGCTGTGAGCCTAAGTGACAGGCGTCGCATCACGGCCGCTGTCGCTTCGCGGGCCTCGGGTGGTGTGTTGACTGCGCTCAATCTGTGCACCAAGCCCGGGTGCTTATAGGGCGGTGCTGTCAGCGTCCTGGCGATCTCATCAACCGACAAGGGGGCCTTCTGAGGCTCCTTCAGAGCTGTGAACGTTGTCTTGAGTGCTGCATTGAGGACCTCCTGATAGAGGCCTTGTTTGCTCGTGAAGTAATAGTGCACCAACGCTACGTTCACATCTGCGGCACGCGCAATGCGCCGGAGTGTTGTGTTTGTATAGCCGTCTTTTAGAAAAAGAACTGTCGAGGCCCGAATGATATCTGCACGTCGATCAGGGCTGTTTCTCAGAGGTCGCCCGCGCCGTCGTGCAGGGCGTGCCTTGATACTTGCCTCAATGGTCTTTGTCGCAATTCCACTCATGATCAAAAGCCCCAAAATTCTCTAGAATCAAAGGGCCGATCAGCATTCCTCTCGCGCAATTTAGCACAAATTTTGGCATTCAGGGAGCCACTTCTTTAGAGCAAATCCCCAATGATGTACCGGTGATTTCCTGCCCTTGAGGCGAATCTCCAACTGTGGGACCGTCCAACAAGTCGATATGGTTAAACCCTTTGGGGAGGCGTATGGGGACCAAAGAATCGTCGGACTACGGATTTGACGACCATGATGGTGAAGCGGGGTGGGGGCAGACTTTCGGCTCACGGACCAGTTTCTTGTCGACTTTTTGGATGTCGCAAAAAGTTGGACCTCCTGTCATGCGGGACCTGACGAGACAAACATCGATTTGTTAGATGCGGTCCGCTTCCTGCCTTTGGTGTTCTGGTACAATTTGCAGGCTGACAAAAGCTGGGTATGCCGTTTCTTCGGATCGGACATCGTCGGTGTGCGGGGCGAAGATCCGACACAAAAGCCCTTGGAAAGGTCTGACGACAATCTTGTGGACCAATATGTTGGTGCTTTCTTTGACCTTGTTGTGGAGGCTGGGGAGCCTGTTTCATCGGATTCGCATTCTATAATTAAGGGTAAAGAGTATTTGCGAACGCAGAGCGTCGGGTTGCCTGTGTTCGCCGACGATGGAACGATCTCTGGCGTTATTGGCGCGCAGGTGTTTTACCGTCCGGACGAAAAGTGAGTGAGATTTCGGTGCGGGACGGCGGACATCAATTCAATGGAAAGAGGGTTTGGCGAATTGAAGTCTGTCTGCTTTCAGCATTGTTTTGTGTCTGCTGGGTTCCTCTCGGGTCTTGGTAAGTGAGGTCTAAATGGCTACAGGCCAAGCTGTTTCTCCAACCTCATGGTAGCGGAGAAAGTCCATAAATATTGAAGCACTCACCGGAGGGCAGTCGGAACTTATCGAACCTAGATCGACCATTTGCGCCCCGTAGCCCCTCTCTCATGTGTATACTTCAGCCTGAGAGAGGTTCGTCGTCATTTAGGGACCTTCTTCCGAACTGCTCTTGAACCTGGACTATGGACGAATAATAGTCTTCACATCTATTTGGAAGAAGGGGAAGGTTGATTAAGCTGCCTTGTGCTGACGTGCTGCTGCTGACTGATACACTGCGTGTTCTTGTTTCGTAAGCTAGCTTGCGAACGATGTTCGGGACTTCGGGCTTTAGTGAAGCTAAAAGTTGTTGAGACGTATTGTCTGGTGGTAGGTCAGGCGGGATATCTGATTGTGGATTGAGGAATCCCAGCATCGGGCCAGCGATCGCTGCACCCAATTCAACTAACGTGCTGGTGACAACAAGCGTTCGGTTGATCCCATGTGCAGTTCTCCGGTCCTTCTCGCCAAAAAGAGTTAGATCTATTGCTGCGTTCAATTCGCTTATGCATTTGTACCGCTCTTGCAACGCCTGTTTGTCACCGTGGAATATGCGCTTCTCGGTGTCTAGAAAGTTCTGTTTAGTTTCAGCGGCTGATTTTCCCTGCTCGACAAAATCTAAGATTCCCCCCAGCGGAATAGACTCAAAGTCGTCTGGTATATGCACACTTATCGGCGCTATGTGTTCTTCCGCATAGAACTCATCTGGAACCGTCCCGATGTCGAGAAGTTCGCGAAACCGCCAAGAGGACCGTGTTTCGACCGCCATCCCAACGGCGTTGTGTTTGGCAAGTTCTGCTGAAGACATTAGAGCTGCAAAATTGATGTGATAGATTTCGTTTGCAAGGCCCATTAGCGTTTTCGTGAAGGTTCTCGCGATGGCTGGCCGACACTTATATGATTTGATGACACAGGGTATCACCTCTGATTCAAGGGTGCCGCGGATGCTTTTGGGTGTGTTCTCAAATCGCTCAATGAGGTCTCTGAGTGCGGATTGCATCATCGCATTGATGCTTTCGTGCTCCTCCAGCTCCTTGCGAGTTACCCTGCCGCGAATAGCGTCCTTTGCTGCACCACACAATCTGTAGAAGCCCATCCCAATATCCACGTCTGGCCAGTTCACGTATGCATTGTTGTCTAGAAGGGATTTTCCGAAGTCGAGCGCGGCACTTTGTATGTCTAGATAGTCGCCCCTCATTTTTAGGGCGCTGTGAGTTGCTACGTCGCCTTCCATCTTTTCCGGCATATCTTCGAAATTGTCTGCACGACAAAGGACCTTCAGAAATTTGGCTTCGACTAGGCGCCTTAGAGCTGATTCTGAACCGAGGATGATGTCGTTGATGGCCCATTCGGACTGAAATATATACCCATCATTGATCGCGACAGGCTCGCCAATGATGACATGCCGGAAAATGATTTCTTTAAAACTAGGTTGTGGGATCCCTTGCCAAGGGTGGCGTTTTACGGAGTCATCCAGCGATCCTACATAGACCAGATTTTGGGTGTTCTCATTTATCACGCTAAATCTCCCCAATTGAAAATGGAGAGTTTATCAAGTGGCGTTCTTTCTGTAATCAATCAGATGTCGTAGGGGTGTCAAAAAACCCCTCGCACAAAAAAAGAGGGAGAGCCGAAGCTCTCCCTAAGTTGCTCTCAACGAACTTGGTGTTGGAAGGGCAGGCGTGCCGCCTCATCCGCCGGTCCCGTGGGCTTCGTTTGCCTTAGGCCGGTTCTTGAAAATTCTGTTTCGTGTCTTTCGATTTGTCGCTTCCCGGACGGGCAAGCGTTTAGTACTGGCTGCTGCGGAGCCGGTCTGAGAAGATTGGCTCAGAGTAGTAGCCATATGGGTCGTTCATGACTGGAGCAGCAACTGTCGTACGGGCTGCAACTGTCTGCGGCTGAACTGGCGCTGTGCGAGCTGCTGGAGCTGCTGGCGCATAAGCCTGCGGAGCTGGTGCTGTAACCTGAGCCTGCTGTACACCGTAGTTCTGCGGAGCTGAGCGGTAGTGGATTTCGCCGAGCGGATCACCCTCTGCACCGAAGTTCGTGCAGTTTGTTGGGTTTGTGCCATAGAGCGGAACGATCATCTCCAGGATAGCGCGTTCGATCACTGAACGAACACCAAGCTGCAGAGGCTCATTAGCGCGTTCACCCGCACCGATCTCAAATGTGTTGCCATTCAGGAAGTCGAACACACCAGCGACAATCTCGCGACCGATGATCTGCTTCTGGTAGGAAACAACATGCACAACTTCCAAAGAGCGGCTGTCGACAAGACGAAGGTCCAGGCCAACATTCATGACGAAGAGACGACCGCTGATCGTTGCTGACAGACCTGTTGGGTCAAGGTCAGAGAACGCGCTGTCCATGCCACCGTTGCGGATGTCAAAATTCAATTCAGTGATGCCGCCAACCATGTAGTAGTCGGAACCGCGAATTGAACCGGCATGGATCTGACGATACTCGTCCGGGTTTGCATCCGAGATCAGGCGATCATTGGCATATTTCAACTCAAGTTCTGCGACTGATGTATCAAAACGCTCCACCAGCATGACGCCGGCTTTAGACAGACCGGAGATCGCCATCAGGGAAGCGCCCTGGGTCAGCTTCGCGCCGCCTTCAAGTTCTACCTTGCCGGTGTAATCTTTGATGTTGCCGACAGCGATGCGCGGTGCGGCGGCTGTGCCTGCCATGCGGCTGCCGATGCAGCGCAGGGCGCTTGAATAAGGTGTCTCATTATTGATCACCGGTGCGTTGCCGATCGGTGTCGTGTAACGGCCATCGCTACCTGCTGTCGGGCTGATGCAGCCAGTCAGTGCTACGCCGAGACCAAGCAGGATTGCGGCTTTCTTAATGCCGTTCTGAGAGCTGAGAGCTTTTTTTGTCGTAGAGAACACGGGATCTCTCCGTTTACTTGTTTTCGTTGTTGAGCAGGATCAGTGCAGCCGGCGTGCCAGAATTTTTCTGGTCGTTGTTTTCGGTGCCAAATGCGCTGGTAACAGAAGCCGTACCTTCATTCGCCACAAATACATCTTCTGCCAGAAGCGGAAGTGCCAATGCGGCGCCGAGGGCGATCGCGAGGCTGAGCTGTGGAAAACGGGTTGTCATAATCTTTTCTTAGGTCATCTGTTAAAGTCACCAGGATGGTTGCAACCGCTGTGCCACCCTTTTCGCTGCGTTAACACCCTTCAGAATTCTGCAGTTTTCTGCCGTTTTTGAGCACTGCACTCGATCTGCGTCCAGGCCAGTGGTGCCAAATATTGGTTCGTGCGGGAACGCTCTTTGTTAACAGTTGGGCCGGCTGTGTTCTGAAATGAAACAGGGATGCCTAAGTGTTAACGCGGGTTTGCGAATCCGGGAGCAGACCGTCACACTCCGCGTCAAAAGACAGGTTAAAGGGAGAGAAGGATGGCGGTGCTGGAGTTCTATTTTGATTGTTCGAGCCCTTGGACCTATTTGTGTTTTGCCCGCGTGGAAGCGATGGTCGAACGCACGAAGGCAGAGATCCAGTGGAAGCCTGTTCTGGTGGGTGGCATCTTCAATAAAGTTAATGAATCCGTTTACGAGCAGCGTGCGAACCCCCATCCGGTCAAGGGTCGGTATTACGTTAAGGATTTGCAGGATTGGGCGCGCTATTGCGGTGTGAAAATCGGTCAGCCGCCGGTTTTCCCAGTTCGCGCCGTTGATCCTATGCGCGCAGCCATTGTGGCTCTGGATGAGGGAAAGCTCCCTGAATTCGCCTGGGGTGTGTTTGAGGCTTACTGGGGCGATTTGAAAGACATCTCGCAACCGGACATTTTGGCTGAGATATGTCAGAAGGTGGGGCTCGATCCGGCGCATGTTGCCGCACGCATTAAGGAAGATGATGTGAAGGCACGTCTCAGACAAAACACTGAAGAAGTGATAGAGCGGGGGGGCTTCGGCTCTCCCACCATGTTTGTGAATAGAGACGACATGTATTTTGGCAATGACCGGTTGCCGCTAGTAGAGGACGCTCTTAACCGTGGCTGATCTTAATCAGAGTACAGAACCGCCTGCTTTCAATGCTCCTTCAGTTGTTCTGGGGCTCGTCGGGGCCTTGTTTGGCGTCCATCTTCTGGCAACTTTCATGGACCCGGCAGAGGCCAATCGCCTGATTGCCTATTTTGCGCTAAGCCCCGCGCGCTATGCGCCGCCAGTCTCTGGAGAGTATTTGTCATTGCCAGGTGGATTGCTGGTCGATCTGGCGGGGTTTGTGACCCATATCTTTCTGCATGCGGATTGGGGCCACCTGATCTTCAACTCGATCTGGCTTCTTGCCTTTGGGACGCCCGTCGCCCGCCGGTTTGGCGCGACACGGTTTCTTCTCTTCTTTCTTATCTGCGGGATTATTGGCGGGCTTACCCACGTGGTTATTCATGCGGGTGAACTGGTCTTTGTCGTTGGCGCCTCTGGCGCGGTAAGTGGCCTGATGGGCGGCGCTGCACGATTTGTCTTCCTTGCTGGTGGGCCTCTTGGGCTCATTGCGGCACGCGATCCCTCGCTGCCGGGCGCGCCGCGGGCGCAGGCGACCATCGTTCAAGCGCTCAGTGACCGTCGGACCCTTCTGTTTGTAGGGGTTTGGCTCGGTCTTAATCTGCTCTTTGGACTTTCGGGCCTCTCCTTGTCGGGGGAAACGGTTTCTATTGCCTGGGAGGCTCATTTAGGGGGCTTTGCAGCCGGACTGCTGCTTTTCGGCTTTTTTGACCCCATGAAACAGTCGCCGTCGGGCGGCCCTGGTAATGTCGGGTACGGAGAATGGCGCGGAGACTAAGGTAACCTTTGTCCTGGATCATTGAAGGAAGAGGGCGGGACACCCAAATGTAAAGGGTGGCTGAAACGCCATATTTGATGCCCTAACCTATGGAGATCCCCCCATGAGTGATGCTTCGACATCCTCCGAGCCTGACGCTCCCCGTCCTGAAACCGTCACGATTGATCAGGAAGAGCAAGAACCTCTCTGGCAACGCCTGCTCTACATGGCCGGTTTCTGGTTTCTCGGAAACATTGCCTTCTCGCTTTCCATCCTTCTGGGCGCCGTCCAGTTGATTGTTGTGTTCCTGAGTGGCGGGAAGAATGAAGAGCTCCTGAGCTTCAGCCGACGGCTGATTGCCTATGTCTTCGAATGTCTCAGCTTCATCACGTTTGATCGTGACGATAAGCCGTTCCCTTTCGGTCCGTTTCCGGACGCGTGTGATAGGGACGATGACTAAGCATTTTCTCAGGCGTTCGTTTGAGGCGGCACCAAAGCTTTCCAGGCTTTCTGTCCCTTTGGCGTGAGTAAGCCAGAGAGGACGGAGCGGGTGAGTAAAAGAAAGCGCTGGTCTGCCACGTCGCGGCTTTCATGGAAGCCAGCGAGTTCCAGGCTCACATGTCCATGCACTGTGGCCCACAGGACTGCGGTGATTTCCTCTGTGGTCAGATCGGCTGACATAAAACCGCCGATCTGGCAGGCCTCTGTTGCCTCAAATAGAGATCGGTAGGCGCGCTGTCGCGCAATACCCCGGGCGAGAGGTTCTGCGCCAGGTTTCTCAAATTCAGAGAGGGGCAGGGTCTCTGACATGATGAGAGCGTAGTAGGATGGGTGCTGCAGAGCGAAGCGCCGGTAAGCAGCTCCCAGACCTGCGAGCCATTCCAGAGGATTATCGGGGCGAGGGACGGCTTCCTGAAACTCTGCCATGCGCGCGAAGGCTTCTTCATACAGCGCAGCAATGACACCGTCCTTGCCGTCAAACGCGGTGTAGATCGTCATTGTCGACGTTCCGACAGCCGTCGCCAGTTTTCGAACAGATAGGGTTTCCGGCCCGCCCTTTGCCAGCATCTCACTGGCGGCGTCCAGCAGCTCTGACCGCTGCACTTCGGCTGAAATCCGACGCGGCTTTCTGCCCTTCTCTTTTGCGGGCTGTTCATTTTTGAGTCCGGTGCTCGTTTCATTTGTGCAGACATCTGGTTGATCTTCTATATAACAGTGTTATTTTAACTGCAACAGACAACGCGCCAGGTGGCCATGGGGTCATCTCACGCATTTTCATGGAGCAATCCCCATGTCCAAGCCGTTTCCGAATAATCCCGTTCTGAAGAACAATTTTGCCCCTGTGATGGCAGAGTGTGATGCGCCTGACCTGATTGTTCGCGGGGACTTGCCCGATACGCTCGCTGGCACGCTTTACCGCAATGGGCCGAACCCGATGTTCCCGCCGCTGGCGCATCATCACCATTGGTTCCTTGGTGAGGGCATGGTGCACGCGATCCATATAGAAGGTGGTAAGGCGAGTTACCGCAACCGATGGGTTCACACTGAGCAGTACAACGCTCAGCGTGAGGCAGGTGAACGTCTTGTGGGGACTGCATTTGGCGAACCACGCAAGCCTGGTACTGAAAACATTCCGACAAATGTGGCCAATACGAACATTGTCGCGCATGCCGGTAAACTCTGGGCGCTGGATGAGGGCTCCAGTCCGGTCATGATGGATATGAAGACACTTGAAACGGAAGGGCCGAACGATTTCGGTGGCAAATACCAGGGGCCGATGACGGCGCATCCGAAGTTTGATCCCAAAACGGGGGAGATGTTGTTCTTCGGCTATATGGCTGCTGGACCTGGCTCGCCCGACATTTCCTATCAGGTCGTTGATGCACAGGGAAACCTGACACGTTCAGAAATGTTTCAAGCTCCCTATGCCTGCATGATGCATGATTTTATCACCACAGATGAACATGTGATCTTCCCAATCTTCCCAGCCACTATTGATATAGACCGTATCATGAAGGGCGGACCGATGATTGCCTGGGACCCTAGCCAGTCCACATGGGTTGGCATTATGGGACGCAACGAGGGCGTGGACAGCATTCGGTGGTTTGAGGGCGATCCTTGCTACGTCTATCATCCGATGAATGCGTATACGACGCATGAGGGCGGTAAGACCAAAGTTGTTGCCGACATGATGAAATATTCGCGTGTACCGCTGTTCCCGGATGTTGACGGTAACAAAGTCATGGACCTTGGTGCAGAGCTTGGAAAGCTTGTGCGGTGGACGTTCGACCTTGACGGCAACACCAACGACTATACAGAGACTGATCTCAACGACATTGGTGGAGAGTTCCCCCGATTTGATGAGCGCTTTGTGGGTCATGAGTATCGTCATGGCTACTATGCAACGATGGCGCGCCCAGAGGCTGAAGGGGCGCCGTTCGACACGTTTGTTCATGTTGATCTGAAAACTGGCAACACCAAGACCTATGAGCCCGGTGAGGGTTGCTTCGTTCATGAGCCGGTCTTTGTGCCGCGCACCGAGAGAGCGGAGGAGGGTGATGGGTATCTTGTTTCACTCGTCTATGACGGATCGAAGAACCTGTCAGATCTGGTGGTCCTTGATACGGACGATATCTCGAAAGGCCCCATTGCGCGGGCTGAGCTGCCAACGCGGGTGCCGTTTGGCTTCCACGGCAATTGGGCGGATGCGGTTTAAGGTAGCCGCACCGCTTAGAACAAGGGTTCGTCGTAGATCTTCTGACCTTCGATCATCAGTCCTTTAATGGCAGAGTCGCCCTTTTCATTAAGGGCGACGATCACGCCAAGCGCGCGTTCATCGCGATACTGCTCAAGCTCTGTCCCCGTGCCCTCTGGCACGAAGTAGCTGTCGATAGGATAGGCGATGAGGATGCTGGTGCAATCGTCGCAGTCTGCGCCCGTGGTTGTAACTTCATCTCGTAGGACGTAGTTGACCCGGCCACGAATAACCGCCTGACCCTCGGGCAGGTCTTCAGGTGCCGCAGCCAGGACTTCCAATGGCATGGCGATGCTTCCCTTGGTGCTCAGGAGCACATAGGCGTCGTCGCTTGACTCAAGATTATCGGCGATGGGCACTTTGTTGCCATCAAAAGCTGAAATCTCATAATTGAGGATCACATAGTCGCCGCGGAAGATGTCGCGAGGGTCGACAGGTGTTGTTTTGAGCACGACTTCAATCGGTGAGCTCAACAGTGCGATTTGCGCCCACACCATTTGGCCCAAAATGGCGGACTGAAAGAGAACTGCGATGGCAATGCCGATCAGGATGCGTGTCTGGCTCATGATGTTGCCTCCGCTTGGGGTGCGGTCGCTCGACGGCGTAGTCGCTCCCAGACAAAGCCGCCAGCAATCAAGAGGATGCCGCCAATGGCAAAAAAGGCGGCAGTGTCGAGGAGGGTGCCGAATGTTTCAAGATAGAGATAGAGCGCTTCCCCGCCGAAAGCAGCAAAGCCCAGATTGATCAGGAAACGGTTGTGCAGTCTGGTCCCAAGCGTCACGAGCCACACACAGAGTGCCAGGAGAAGGGGGGCGGTGAGGATGAGGGGCACATCGCCGTCACTGCTGGTGAGGGCTCCCGACAAAAGAATGCCAATAGGGAAGGCCGCAAAGGCGATGATGTCCTGTGGGGCGAGGATTGCCGAGCGAGCAAATGCGAAAACAGCAGCACCCAGCAGGATGACGACAGAGAGGACGGGTATCAGATAACCCGCGCCATCTTCGAACCCATCATCGACGATATGGCCCAGCCAGAACATCACCAGAAGGGTGATTGCTGCGTATCCTTGTAGCGCGCGCGCGAAGGGCTGCTGGCTTTCTTCGCCGACGGTCCCTACGAGCCAGATAACTCCGAACAGTGACGATAGGACTGTCAGCAACTCGATGGGTCCCCAGTCGAGATTTTCGGCAAGGTTGGGTGAATTGCCGAGAAGCCAAACGATGAGACCGATAAGGGCTAAGTGTTTCGCCGGCCCCCAATCAAGGCGGAATGCCAACAGAGCGGCAGCCGCCCAAGGCAACAGGTACATCAGATGGATGTCTCCTTCGGAGATGACGGCTATTGTCCATCCCATAAGCAATAGTTGAGTTGCCGCGAGCGCGGCACGCGACTGAACCGCCCAGGCAGTCACCAGTCCCCCCAGCGACCAGGCGAGCAGGCCAGCGGGAAAATCCTGCTGCAGGTGATACATCTGGCCGATCAACATGATGTTGGCACCAAAGAGGGCCACACCCACCACAAAGGCCGCTTCTGTAAAGGCGACTTGGTTTCGCAAGTGAAGAAAGGCGGCCGCGCCGTAGGCCGACCACATGGCTAGGCCAAGAATACCGAGACGAAGGCCCTTCGACATTTCGGCCCAATTGGCTGCAACAAAAGCCATTGCCGAAAAGCCAATTAGTACAGCGCCCAAAATGGTGATCACGACAGGTAGTTTGCTTGGGGCATCTTCCTTGTTGAGAGAGGCGATAATGTTCGGCGCATTGTCAGCAGACACCCATCCCTTTTCGATCCAAGATTCAAGATCGCTTGCGACTCGTTTTGCGTATGATGTGGGCCACATGGTGTTTCTCCGGGAACGGATAATCATGACGGATGCGTCAGGTTTTCTTGTTATGTCTCAGTTTGGCGTCGACTGGGGCGGAAATGAGGCAGAATGGCTGTCCTGTTTACCTAAATCACCTTCCAGCCCTTGCGCGATTTGTCTTGGTCGATCATGATTTTACTCAACGGCGGCAAGGCATGGATAAGTTTCTTTTATACCTCGCTTGTCTGTCTTCAAGCCGGGCATCGTTTCCCCGTCAAGGGCAGGGACGTTGACCGATTTGTTGGAGGCCTTGTCGTTTTCTGACCCACGACCTGGGAGAAAACGCATGAATGTTGAAGTAATTCTGAAAACCAAAGGTGCCGATGTCACGACGATTTCGTCGTCTGAAACGCTCGCTAACGCGGTGACGCTTCTTTGTGGCAAGAAAATCGGTGCGGTTGTTGTTGTCGATGACGGACGGGTGCGAGGCATCCTGTCGGAACGCGATATCATCAAATCGATTAATGTTGCCGGTGCAGAAGCAATGGATTTGCCCGTTGCTCAAGTGATGACCGCGAATGTGATCACGTGCACGCGCAGCGATACGCTTGATCAGTTGATGGATGCGATGACCGGTGGTCGGTTCCGCCATATTCCCGTGATTGAAGAGGACAAGCTCATTGGCATTGTCTCGATTGGTGACGTGGTGAAGCACCGTATCGCCGAGACCGAAATGGAAGCAGAGCAATTGCGGCTCTATATCGCTAGCGGTTGAGTTTCGTCTGCCACGTCATGACCGTTTAGGCGGACCAGTGCGTCCTCAATGAAGGGGAGCGCGTGGGCTGCTGCGGCTTCGCCCTGAGCGATGAGCTCCGGCGCTTTGTCGAAATCGATGAGACTGATGTGCCCGACATGAGGGGCGATGAGAACGTCAGCTGGGTCTGTCGCAAGACGTGAGCGTGAAAGCCGATCCTGCATGATGTTGAGGGAGCCCATCATCACATTGACGATGCCGGGGGACTCTTTCTTCTTTCCAAAAAATTGACGCGCGATGGTTCGCTCTGTCCGTCCTGTGTCGAGTAACTTCTTCCGCCAGGCAGCATCATGATCGTCCGAATGGAAAGTTTCGATCATGTGGCCGTCGTGATGATTGCTCTTTCCCACAGCATCTGTGTTGAGATTTACAGCGATCACCAGGCGAGCGCCCAGTGCCCGACAGACAGACACCGGAATGGGATTGGTGAGAGCACCGTCGATCAACCAGCGTCCGTCATGGCGGACAGGCTCAAAGAGCCCCGGTAGGGCGTAGGACGCACTGATGGCGTCGACGAGGGAACCTTTGCGAAGCCAGGCTTCGTGTCCTGTCGCCAGTTCAGTTGCGACGGCGACGAAGGTGTGGTTCAAGTCTTCGATCTTGGTTTCGCCCAGATGATCGTTCATTAGTTTTGTAAAGCGCTTGCCACCGATAAGGCCTGCACCGCCAAGTCTTAAGTCCATGAAGTTGATGAGTTTGCGACCATGAAAAGAAAGGGCGAACTCTTCCAGTTCGCCAAGCTTTCCTGCGGCAAAACTGCCGCCGACAAGAGCGCCGATGGAGGTGCCTGAAATAATGTCGGGATTGTAACCGGCCTTCATGAGGCCTTTGATGACCCCAATATGGGCCCATCCGCGGGCGACGCCCGAACCAAACGCTATACCTATCTTCATCTTAGCCATTCTGGCCCCCATTGTGCCGTTAGTATGACGGCTATGGATTTCTAAATTGCAAAGACTAGGTGGGGGCTGCTGACCCAATATTGAAGATGGTGTTTGGACCTCGTTAAGGTTTGGCTGATCAGCTAAATGGAGCCGCTATGCGATAAAGGACATGAGGACTGAGGGGATGATCGATGGGGACAGTGGGATCAGCGAAATCGTCGCCTGGGTCGCGGGTCATGCCAAGTGTCTCCATCTGCGCACGTGATGGAAGATTGATCTCAGAGGTGAACCCTATGACTTCTTTGATCCCGAGCTTGCGTGCATGGGCAAACCAGGCTTGGCCTGTCTCACGGGCGTAGCCTTGTCGCCAATAGGGCCGGCCCAGTATCCAGCCAATTTCGATCGCTGGACCGCCTGGCACATCGGTTGTCCAGGAGAGGCCGGTGCCGCCGATCAATGCGCCATCTTCTTTTCGGGTTGTCGCGAAAAAGGCGAAGCCATGTTCGTCCATGTGACGCATGCATTCAGCCACCACCTTGTCTGATTGCGACCGGGTCAGAATGGCGGGGTAGTAGTAGCGGCGTACGTCTGCGTCTGCATTGATGGCGGCAAAGGCCGCGAGATCATTCTCCATCCAGGGACGGATCAGCAGACGATCTGTTTCGAGCTGCATTGATCTGGGCTCCGAGAGGCTTCAGAGTTTTTCCTGATCGGTAATTAGTGTTGCAGGGCCATCTGATTGGCCTGCTGGACTCACGCGATAGAAGCATGACCGGTAGCCCACGTGACAGCAGCCACCGTCGCCCTGAGGCTCGACTTTGAGCCAAACCGTGTCCTGATCGCAGTCGGTCCGTATCTCAACAACAGTTTGGATTTGTCCGCTGGTGGCGCCCTTGTGCCACAGCTCGCCCCGGCTGCGGCTCCAATACCAGGCTTCGCCGCTTTCAATTGTGCGGGCGAGCGCCTCTTCATTCATCCAGGCATGCATAAGCAGTTCACCGGATTTAGCATCGGTGGTGACGGCCGGGATCAGCCCATTCGCGTCAAATTTGGGCGCAAACAGAGTGCCGTTCTCGAGTTCGTCTTTAGACAAGTTTTTAGAGAAGGTTGGGGCTTTGGAAAATGTTGGGAGATCACTCACCGGGACGGCTCCTATTGTGGATGGAGCAGCGTCCCGGCGGAGATTTGGGCTACATTTGTTGCTGCATTTCGGGACGTAAAAGTCTGCAACTTTTACTGGAAATGCTTAGTAGCCCCGGATCATCGACAGGAAACGCCGTTCCATATTCGGGTCTTCTTTGAAGACGCCGGTAAACTGCGTTGTAATCGTTGCAACATCAGGCTTCTTGATGCCGCGGGTTGTCATGCATTGATGCTTTGCTTCGATCAGAATAGCAACGCCTTTTGGTGCAAGCACCCGATTGATCGAGTCTGCAACCTGTGCGGTCATTGTCTCCTGGGTCTGGAGTCGTTTTGCGTAAATTTCAATCACGCGGGCCAGTTTGGAGATCCCAACTACCTTGGATGTTGGCACGTAGGCGATGTGGGCCTTGCCGAGGATTGCAACCATGTGGTGCTCACAATGGCTTTCCAGATCGATGTCGCGCAGCATGACCATATCGTCATAGCCTTCGACTTCCTCGAATGTCTTGCCGAGAACGAGATCTGGGTCCTCGTCATAACCGGCGAAAAACTCCTCATAGGCTTTGACCACCCGCTTCGGAGTCTCAATCAGACCTTCGCGGGCCGGATCGTCGCCCGCCCATGAAATGAGGGTCCGTACCGCTGCTTCAGCTTCTGTGCGGCTGGGGCGGTTTGGGTTGTCGCTTTTTTCGATATTCTCAAGCACGTCGTCGACTATAGAATTCATGTCCATTTGACCAATCTCTTTTGGGGTTTCCCAACCGCACGTGCATGCGCACGCTGATGAACGGTCGGGTCAAGTCACGGACTGGGCGAAGGTCTAACTTCGGATCCAGTCCATTTGCCCATCAAGCACGGGTCTTATGCCATGCTGTTCTTGATGCGACACCTTCTAAAGCATGCATATAGCGTTGCAAAAAAGCCTATCAAGTGGGCGTCTACCATACCTCACGCAAAGCCAAATAGATGAATAGAACTGGAAATTAACCTTTGAGGTGGTTAGGTTGAGCGTCAGGAGACTGCTTATGACCTGTCGATGTTGTAGAAAAAACACCACAGAATCACTGGCTTAGGGGATTTCGCGCGGTTGCGGGCCCTGGAGCAGGGCCTTTGCTTGACCTGATACGCGACGAGATACCCAGATGACCGAGACATCCTCCAAAACTCTTACTCTCTACAATACGCTCACCCGTCACAAAGACGTGTTTAAGCCGATCAATCCGGATCGGGTGACGATGTATGTCTGCGGGCCGACGGTCTATAACCACGCCCATATCGGGAATGCCCGTCCTGCCGTGATTTTCGACATGTTGGCGCGGGTGCTGCGGCGTCTTTATCCCAATGTCGTCTATGCCCGGAACATCACCGATATTGAGGACAAGATCATTGAAATGGCGGCGCAGGAAGGTGTCGAGATTTCTGTGATCACCGAGCGCTATGCGGATATTTACCGGGCAGACATGGGTGCTCTCGGCGTCATTCTGCCTGATATTGAGCCGAAGGCGACGGAGACCATCCCCGAGATGATCGCCATGATGGAACGCCTCATTGAAGCAGGGCATGCCTATGAGGCGGAGGGCCATGTGCTCTTCAACGTGCCGAGCTTCCCTGACTATGGACGGCTTTCGCGCCGTCCGATGGATGAAATGGTCGCGGGCGCGCGGGTAGAAGTTGCCCCTTACAAAAAAGACCCTGCTGACTTTGTGCTTTGGAAGCCCAGTTCAGACGAGCAACCGGGTTGGGACAGCCCCTGGGGACGGGGCCGCCCAGGCTGGCACATTGAATGCTCGGCCATGATTGAGAAGCATCTGGGTGAGACCATCGATATTCACGGTGGTGGCATTGATTTGCAGTTCCCGCACCATGAGAATGAGTTGGCGCAGAGCTGCTGCAGTCATGAGGGGGCGCCGTTCGCCAACTACTGGCTACATAATGGGTTCCTCAATATGAACTCGGAGAAAATGTCGAAGTCGCTCGGCAATGTGCTTCTGGTGCATGATCTGGTTGAACAGGCACCGGGCGAAGCCATTCGGCTTGCACTCTTGAATGGGCATTACCGTCAGCCTCTCGACTGGAATGATGATGTGCTGCCGCAGGCCAAGGCGCAGTTGGATCGTCTTTATGGGGCGTTGCGTCAGCTGGATGATGTTGAGGCCGCAGAGGGTGATCATGTGCCCGACACCTTCCTTGACGCTCTGTTGGATGACCTCAATACGCCAAAGGCGTTGGCGGAACTTTTCCAGCTAGCCAAGCTTGCCAATCAAGCGACAGATCGCGAGGAGAAAGCTCAGGTCAAAGCAGCTTTGCTGCAGTCAGGTTTCCTGATCGGGCTTTTACAGCAGGATGCCAATCAATGGTTTGAGGGGGGCAGTGGTTCCTCCGACCTTGATGCAGACGCGATTGAAACCCAAATAGAAGCGAGGAATGCCGCTCGGGCGGCGAAAGACTTTGCAGAGGCTGACCGGATCAGGGACGCGCTGGCAGACGCGGGCGTGCTGATTGAAGATGGGCCGGAAGGCACAAAGTGGAAATTGGCAGGATAGGCAGCAATGAGAATTGACTCATTAAAGAGGAAACTTGGTAAGCCGGACAAAGTTCAGAGCAGAAACAGTACCATTAATAGTCAATTCAGCCGGGCTATCGCATCCTACGATAGGTTTGACGAGGAAGTAGTTAAGGAAGCAATTCTTGCTCTTGGGCAAGACCCCAGCAGAGATCTGGTGTGTGTTTACTGTCGGAATCCAGCAAGTGGCTGGGACCACCTGTATGGCATAACCCGAAACAAAGAATACACGGGCTTTGGTCATCAGATGCGGAACCTCGTTCCCTGTTGCGCTAGCTGCAACAGCAGCAAGGGAAACAAGGACTGGCGCGATTTTGTTGCCACGAAATGTACTGCAAATTCCGAGAGCTTAGTTGAACTTCTCTCTGAGTACTCCAGAGATGTTGAAGAGGGGGCAATTTCCGCTGCAGCAATCAAGGACATATGCCCTGATTTGATGGGTGAGTATTACCAAACGCAATCCAAAATTTTGGAGCTTATGGCCGAGGCAGACCGAATAGCGGACCAGATTCGCGACCAGGTCGACCTGAGTGCTGGTCAAAAACAATGTTAGACGACATCTACAACAAGCGCATTTTGAAGCTCGCTGCGGACATTCCGCGGATCGGGCATTTGGATGCGCCGGATGGCTCGGCGACCGCTGTCTCCAAACTCTGTGGCTCCAAAGTCTCTGTTGAAGTGAAGATGGATGGCGATGTGGTCACTGACTTCGCCCATGACGTGAAAGCTTGCGCCTTGGGTCAGGCGTCTTCTTCCATCATGGCTGCCCATGTGATCGGTTCTACTGCTGAGGAACTCCATGCGCTTCGCGATCAGATGACGGCAATGTTGAAGGAAGGCGGCGAGCCCCCCACCGGCAAGTGGGTGGATGCAGAAGTGCTGACGCCAGTGCGCGACTATAAGGCCCGCCACACGTCCACACTGCTTACCTTCAATGCTACCTGCGATGCTGTGGATGAGGCGATGGCTGCTGAATAGCCATTGCTTCTCTATAGACGGCTGTAGACAAGAGCCGACAGGTAGAGCCCGGCCCCAAAACTCATATGCGCTGATAGGCTTCGAAGGCGGGCGATGTTTGGTGCTGGTGTCTTGGAGGCAGCAATGCCTGCGCCCATGCCTGGTTGCAGAACGAAAAACGGTGCGGCGAGCGTCCCTAACCCGATAGCGAGTGCTGGGATTGGGGTGGGGGTTACCGTCCAATTTATTCCCCATATGAAAATCAACAAGCCGGCGAAGAGGACGCCGATTGCATAGTGAGCAGCCCAACCCAGGGCATGTTCGCTTGAGACCGGGAGCGCATCCGAGATGTTTGTGTGGACTATGCGCCCGCGTGGGATGTGTCCGATCCAGCGACCGACCATCGCGTAGTTGAGAGATGGGATGTTGAAGGCCTTTGAAAGGAAGAGCGCCCAGAGATCCATCACAAGGGTCGCTCCAACGCCGATTGTGCCTGCAGCGAGAAGGAAATCTTCAAAGCCAGTCATCCGCTTCTACTCCAATTTAATATTCAATTGATTCTTTGATTGAAGTTTGAAGATGGGCTATGCTCAGGCCAATGGCTGATATTGATTTAGAGAAAGTGGCTGCTGCTGCTGACCTTGCAAAGGTGCTGGGGCAGGTGCATCGGATCAAACTCCTGGAACATATCGCTCAGGGAGAAAGCTCAGTTGAGCAGCTCGCGCACCTGTCAGGTCTCTCTGTGGCGAATGCATCCCAGCACCTCCAGCATTTAAAACGAGCCGGTTTCGTCCTATCTCGCAGAGACGGGAAGCGGGTGATCTATCGGTTAGGCATTGGTCCGGTGCTGGATGTTTTGGCAGCCTTACAATCTTGCGTCGATCATAACCGAGCTGAGATCGCGTCCCTCATCTCAGACCATGCTGGCCAGCCAGAAAAGTTGGAAGCTATTTCTCGGGAAGAATTGTTGGACCGACTTGCAGAAGGGTCCGTGACGGTACTCGATGTCCGTCCCGAGGCTGAGTTCGATCAAGGGCATCTGCCCAATGCGATCAATATTCCGTTTGAAGCGCTGAAAGACAGGTTGGCCGAAATCCCTACAGAACATGAAATCGTTGCTTATTGCCGGGGGCCGAATTGCCTGTTCTCGCTAGATGCCCTGAAGCTTCTTCGAGAGAAGGGATTGGACGCGCGCCATCTGGAAAATGGATTTCCAGCCTGGAAAGTAGCAAAGCTCCCCGTGGAGAGGGGGCTTCGTTCCTAGACCTATTTACCTCTCGCTTACCATGCTGCTATAGATTGGGCCTCAAATCTGAGGATGACATGCTGACAGATACGCAAAATAGGCACTGGACGGGTGGCCCAACAGCCGCTTCCATCGTGCGCGTGTTCAAGCTGGGGGTCGCAACCGGCACCACCCTCACTAGCACCGGCTCGGTCTGAGACCGAGCCTGGCTCACTGAGCCTGATGGCCCCGAGCGATGGTCGCGCCGGGTCGCAAATCTACCAAAATATGAGCGTTATCAGATCAAATGGGATCACAAAACGCGCCAAGTTTACGCGTTTTGTGATGAAGGTTTGGTCTCTGTGAATCGGAAATGCTCTAAATCAGCAAGCTTTCTGGGCAATTTGGGGTATTCAACTGTCCCCACCGTCTGTTGAGCGGCGCTGACTTACACGATACTTAAAGCTATGCGGTTTTTACGAATCGACCTTAGCCGGAACTAGAGAGAAACCCATGCGGCGCAGTCCGCTTGCCATAGTGATGTTGGGACTTGTCCAGTTTTACCGGCTGGTTCTGTCTCCACTTCTTGGGCCCCGATGTCGGCACATGCCGAGCTGTTCGGAATATGCCCTGGATGCAGTCCGCCAACATGGCGGCTGGCGCGGTGGCTGGTTGGCACTTTCGCGCATTGCGCGATGCCACCCCTGGGGGTCTCACGGATTTGATCCGGTTCCGGTCGAACTTGCTGACCAACCGTTTTATGCGCCTTGGCGCTATGGACATTGGTCACGGGAGCTTCGTCAAATGCCGTCTGAAAAGAATGAACTGCCGCCTGCGAAAGAGTAAGGCAGTTGAAAGGAAGAAGTGATGATTAAGTTGACGATGCCAGATGGCTCAATCCGTGAAGAAGCGCAGCCGCTTGATGGGCTGGCGCTCGCCAAGAGCATCTCTAATTCGCTCGCCAAAAAGGCGATTGCGCTGAAGACTGACGGAGAGGTCGTTGATCTTGCCACCGTGCTCGACAAGGATGTCGCGGTTGAAATTGTGACGGCCAATACGCCAGATGGGCTTGAATTGCTCCGGCATGACGCGGCTCACGTGATGGCAGAAGCTGTGCAGGAGCTTTTCCCAGGCACGCAGGTCACGATTGGCCCGGTAATCGAAAATGGTTTCTTCTATGACTTCGCGCGCTCAGAGCCTTTCCATCTGGAAGATCTGGAAAAGATCGAAGCGATGATGAAAGAGATCGTCGACCGGAACGAACCGATCACACGAGAAGTTTGGGATCGGGACGAGGCGATCGCTTATTTCAAGAAGATTGGCGAAGACTACAAAGCCGAAATCATCTCCAGCATTCCTGCTGGTGAAGATGTGAGTGTCTATCGCCAGGGTGATTGGCTTGATCTTTGTCGCGGCCCACACCTGCCCTCGACGGGTAAGCTTGGTAAGTCTTTCAAACTGACGAAACTTGCCGGTGCTTATTGGCGCGGCGACAGCAGCAACGAAATGCTGCAGCGCATTTACGGCACATGCTGGTCCAGTGACAAAGAGCTCAAAGCCTATCTTCATATGATTGAAGAGGCTGAGAAGCGCGATCACCGGAAGATCGGTCGCGAAATGGACCTCTACCATTTCCAGGAAGAAGCCCAAGGCTCTGTCTTCTGGCATCCAAAAGGTTTTGTCATTTATAATCAGCTGGAAGCCTATATCCGTCGCAAGATCAGTAAGGCGGGTTATGAAGAAGTGAAGACGCCGCAATTGATGGCATCGAAGTTCTGGGAACAGTCCGGCCACTGGGGCAAATATCGCGAAAACATGTTCGTGGTGCCTGACGAAGTGCCAAACACGGAAGACGAGGGCGAAATCTTCTCAGGCAAGGGCGACCTCATGGCGATCAAACCCATGAACTGCCCGGCCCATGTGCAGATATTCAATCAAGGTATCAAGTCCTATCGCGATCTGCCCATGCGGATGGCGGAATTTGGTTGCTGTCATCGGAACGAGGCCCATGGGGCGCTTCATGGTCTGATGCGTGTGCGTCAGATGACCCAGGACGATGCACACGTTTTCTGTACGGAAGAGCAGATCCAGGCGGAGACGGAGCATTTCGTCAATCTGCTGTACTCTGTTTATGAAGACATGGGTTTTGACGATGTGGTCATCCGGCTCGCAACGCGTCCAGAGAAATTCGGCGGCACGATTGAGCGTTGGGATGCTGCAGAAAAAGCGTTGGGCGATGCGCTGCGCGCGACAGGCTATGATTTCGTGATCGCGGAAGGCGATGGTGCTTTTTATGCACCGAAGCTTGAGTTCCATCTGAAAGATGCGATTGGCCGGTCGTGGCAAGTCGGGACGTTGCAGCTCGACTATGTCTTGCCTGAACGGTTGAATGCCACCTATGTGGCAGAAGACGGATCACGCAAAACAGCGGTCATGCTTCACCGAGCGATCCTAGGAACGTTGGAACGCTTTATTGGCATCATGATTGAGAGCTGTGCGGGCAAGCTGCCTCTGTGGCTCGCACCTGTTCAGGCGGTGGTTGCGACGATTACGTCGGAAGCCGATACGTATGGTCTGGAAGTGGTTGAAAAGCTTAAAGCTGCTGGGCTTCGTGTCGAGAGCGATACGCGGAACGAGAAGATCAACTACAAAGTCCGCGAGCATTCTGTCGGCAAGGTGCCTGTCATTATGGTGGTGGGCATGAAGGAAGCAGAAGAGGGCAAAGTCTCCATCCGCCGCCTTGGGTCGAAAGACCAGACGGTGGTCAGTGTTGACGAAGCTATCGCGGCGCTGGTCGCGGAGGCTACGCCGCCTGATTTGGCCGAGTCTGCATAGAAACTAAAAATCGTACCAGAGTGCAAGTTTGAGCCCGGTTTCCTTCAGGACATTTGTTCCCCAAAATGTTCTGAAGGCTCCGGCTTCAATGGCAAAACCTGGTTCAAGTCGATGGACGACACCGAACTCTGCCTTGGTTGACCAATAATGGCCACGAGGGGAGGGGGGTCTGCCGACTGAGTATTCGGTGTTTGATTTCAACAAGGTCATCCAATCCGGTCCCCAGTTGAGACCGAGAGTAATGTCAGCGCTGGTAATGGATGGACGAATGCCTGGCCGGTACCGGTATGCAAACCGTTGGGTGTTGAAACCCGGCAAGCCCATCAACATGATGGGGGCTCCGGTGGAAACCGCAAGCTCATAGTCCAGGTCACCGGATTGTGTGTCGGCAGGGTAATCTCCGCCAGGAGATGTGTTGAGCACCGTAAGTGCGTCTACAGAATAGAGGGTTTCATCCCAGGTAAAAAGATAGGCACGCGCACCCACTCCGACACGGCGAAACTCCGTGTCTGTGAATTGGCGGTTGAAGGCCTCCCTCTTGTCTCTTGAGCGGGCAACTTCGCCTAAAAGGGTTATCCGGTCGGTCAGTCCATGTTCCGCATAAACCTGTGTTTCGACCTTTTTAAATCGACCTTGGGAGACCGCGTTTCCGGCTGGGTCAAATGTTCTATGGGCGAGGGCCTGGGTAATAGAGACGATAATTTCCGTATCCCCTTTGGGTTGAGGCCAGGCACCTGCTTGTACTGGTTCGGCAACTGACATGCCGCCCCAAAACATGCAGGTGCAACCAAACAACAACTTCTGCGAGAATTCCCCCATGAAGAAATAGAAATTTCAATTAGGGGGAATGTCCAACAAAATATTTGCGAACCATTTGCAATTTCTGCCATGTGCCTTATGTCATGGTGCATACCTGGTTTGCTAAAGGAACGAATATGAATGAGATGATCGACCTGTTGCTCTCCCGACGCTCAGTTGTCGCGGGCAGTATGACGCAACAGGGACCTACTGCCGACCAGCTGGAAACCATTCTTGCAGCGGGGCACAGGGTGCCAGATCATGGGAAGCTTGGACCCTGGCGGTTCATTGTGTTTGAGGGTGAGGCGCGCGCGGCGTTTGGGGCTAAGTTGCGGGACGCTTTTGCGAAGGCCAATCCAGACGCTGGTGCTGATCGTGCGGATCTGGAAACACTGCGCTTTGTGCGAGCCCCCACGGTGGTTACGGTCGTGTCGTGTGTCACCGAAAACATCAAGATCCCGGTTTGGGAGCAGCAGCTAGCCGCAGGAGCGGTTTGCCAAAACATGCTGGTCGCTGCCACGGCGCTTGGGTATGCCGCGCAATGGCTCACCGAGTGGTATGCGTTTGACGAGAATGTTGTCGATGCGCTGGGGCTTGGTACTGGCGAGCGGGTCGCCGGTTTTATCTATCTCGGCGGCAAAGAGGCTCAGCCGACAGAACGGGTTCGTCCTGACCTTGCAGAGCGTATCATCCGTTGGTCAGAATCATGAGGGCTGCTTGCGTGCAGGTGCGCCTCTGATTTCCCCATCTTCGCGCATAATGGTCGCTCTTGCCTGACGCACGCCGACATCCATTTTGCTGTCCGGCATTTCGCCGATATTGGTTTTGATTGCATTGTTCCGGCGGACTGTGCCGACCGCAAGAGGTACTGCCACGGTCAAGGCGAGGATCACAAACAGGACTCCGGCGAGTTGGCTCTGCTGATAAATCTCGTATGCCACATAAAATCCGGCTGCCAGGATGAGGGCCGCAATTGCTTTTTGACGATCGACATATGGGTCTTCCTTGCGCTGCTGCATGGGTTACCGCCCGTGTAGCCTAGCAGTGTCGGCAATGGACGTCAGCCTTTGTCCCAGACAGATGAGAAGTTTTCGCTACGCTGCAAAAGGCGTATCGCGGGGCTTAGTTTGTCGATATGGCCCATGAGGTCGCGGTAGGTGCCAAAACCGCAGAGATCCTGCAATCTCGGCTCGAAGGTTTTTGCAAGCTCAATAGGGATGCCGAGCTGCTGATTTTCCTGCTGGCGGATGAAACCCGCGCAGTAGTTCATCGCAAGGCCGATGCGGGTTTCTTGGGACCGGTTTGCACCGCCGCCGTGCCAGAGCGATCCATTCCATATCAGGACGCTTCCGCGTTTCATCTCCGCAGGGATGGAATCGTAACGGATATCGGGCCCGTATTCCGGGAAAGTGTTGGTCTTGTGCGATCCTGGGATGATCCGGGTTGCCCCATTTTCTTCCGTAAAATCCGTCAGAGCCCACATGGAATTGCAGACAAGCGCTGGGTGGGGTCTGGCAAGGCCGATCAGTTGATCGTCGGCGTGGATTGGTTGGGCTCTTTCACCTGGGGCGATGGAGATTGAGGAGAGAGAGGAGATGAGGCAGCCGTCGTCGAGCACTCCTTCGACGATATTCAAAACATTTGGGTTTACCGGAACCTTCTGAAAGACCGCATGGCGGGCAACCAGATTATAAATTCGAACCGTATTATGGCCTTCGAAGAGATTTTTCGCCGGGGTGATGTTGTTGGCGATTTCGATTTCTTTAAGTGCTGCGCAAATTTCATCAGCGAACGCCGCATCAAACGCATCGTGAACGAGCGTGTAGCCTTGCTCTTCTATCTTTGCCAGGTGTTCTTCCGTTGTCGCGTGGGGCATTTTTGTCTCTCCTCCACTGAACCGCGGTTATTAGAGCTCCATTGCCTCGGCACGCGCAATAACACTTTCGGCCTGACGCAGGTGGGGGCGGTCCAGCATTTTGCCGTCAAGGCCGACGACGCCCGGATTGCCAGCGTCTGCGAAGGCTTTTACCACAGCTCGCGCTTCGGCAATGTCTTCTTCCGTTGGCGTGAAGACGGCGTTGATAATGGCGACCTGTGCCGGATGGATGGCGACCTTGCCGGTAAAGCCGTCCCGAATGGCGGCGCGGGCTTCTGCTTCCAGGGCCGCTTCGTCCCGAAAATCTTTGCAAATGCCATCGATGGGCATGACGTCGGCGGCAACTGCGCCTAAAAGGCAAAGCGTTCGGGCCAGTCTATAAGGGTCTGTGTAGTTTCCTTCTTCGTCGCGGTTGGACCGGGCACCTAGGTCCGCAGAGAGGTCCTCTGCGCCCCAGGTCATGGCGAAGAAACGTTCACTTGTATTTCCATAGGTCCCAAGGTTGAACATGGAGGCTGCGGTTTCTGTCGCGACATTCATGAGTCTAATCGAACCTTGTTGCAGGCCATGCTCCTTCTCGAGTTCGCTGAGATGGGCGCAGACTTTGGCAATGCACTCACCGGAAATGGTCTTGGGAACCATGATGGCGTCCGGTTTCGCCGGGACGACGCTTGCGAGATCCTGTTGCCAGAAATTGCTGTCGAGCGCATTCATGCGCACCAAGACTGTTTGGGCGTCACCTGGTGCGCGCGATTGAAGATAGTCAATCGCGCCTTGCCGAGCGGCTGGTTTGTTGTCGAGGGCAACAGCATCTTCCAGGTCAAGGATGAGCGCGTCGGCGCCAGAGCCTGCTCCTTTTGCGAGTTTGCGGTCGCTGTCTGCAGGAACGAAAAGAAATGAACGCATGGATTAACCGTCCGTCTTTGCAATCATGAAAGCCTGCCGGGTGCACTGCGCAACAAGTTCGTCGCGTTGGTTGTAGCCCCGATGCTCGAAGGTCACGATGCCAGCTTTCGGGCGAGACTTGGATCGGCGCTTTGAGATGATGCTGGTTTCAACCCGCATCGTGTCGCCATGAAAAACCGGTTTGGGAAAGGAGACGTCGGTCATACCGAGGTTTGCGATTGTGGTGCCGTGGGTTGTTTCATGCACTGAGATACCAATCACCAGGCCAAGGGTGAACAGGCTGTTGACCAGGGGTTTGCCGAACTCGGTTTCCGTTTCCGCGTAATGATGGTCAAGGTGGAGTGCGGCCGGGTTCATGGTCATCGCGGAGAAGAGTGTATTATCTGTTTCCGTGATCGTGCGGTGGATCGCGTGTTTAATGACGAGACCTTCTTTACATTCTTCGAAATAGAGCCCTGGCATGAGGTTTCCCTGTGTTTTTGTTTGTTTTCCGGACGACCTGTCGCCGTCTTCCGTCTTTGGGTAAGTTATACCTCAAAACTGTAGGGGAGACAGATTGTGGATTTTGAGTTTTCCGCCGACCAGCAGGCCATTCGGGATGCCATTGCGAAAGTCTGCGCCAAGTATGGCGACGATTACTGGCTCGCCCGCGACACTGACGGGGAGTTTCCCGAAGACTTTGTCAAAGATATCGCTGCTGGCGGGTGGCTCGGCATCGCAATGCCAGAGGCCCATGGCGGGGCGGGGCTCGGTGTCACGGAAGCAGCAATCGTCGCGCAAACAATTGCACAGTCCGGTGCTTGTCTTTCCGGCGCATCATCCATCCATATCAATCTCTTTGGGCCCATGCCCATCGTCGTGTTTGGCACGGATGAGCAGAAAGCAAAAAACCTTCCGCCCCTGATTGCCGGGACGGACCGCTGCTGCTTTGGGGTGACTGAACCTGATGCCGGTCTCAACACCATGGCCATTACGACCAAGGCGGAGCGCGACGGTGATCATTATGTGGTGCACGGCCGGAAGATGTGGACGTCGACCGCACAGACAGCAAACAAGATCCTTCTGCTTGCGCGCACAACTCCAAAAGAGGATTGCAAAAAGGCGACTGAGGGGCTCAGCCTTTTCTACACAGACCTTGATCGCGGCGGCGCAACGGAGGTCCAGGAGATCGGCAAAATGGGCCGCAAAGCGGTCGACTCTAATGCGGTGTTTTTTGATTGCTTACGCGTGCCCAAGGAAGACCTCATCGGAGAAGAAGGGAAAGGCTTTCGCTACCTGCTTCATGGGCTCAATCCGGAGCGGGTTCTGATAGCAGCCGAGGCTGTCGGTATTGGTCGCATCGCTCTGGAGAAGGCCACGACTTACGCGCGTGAGCGAGAAGTCTTTGGGCGGCCTATTGGGCAGAACCAAGCAATCCAACATCCGTTGGCAAAGTCCTGGGCGGAACTGGAAGCTGCCAATCTGATGGTTTTTAAGGCGGCAGCGCTTTATGACGCGGACGTTGCCTGTGGCGCCGAGGCTAATTCAGCGAAATATCTTGCCGCCGAAGCAGCGTTCCGGGCCTGTGAAACGTCGGTTATGACACATGGTGGTATGGGCTATGCCAAGGAGTTTCACGTCGAACGTTACTTGCGTGAAGTGATGATCGCTAGAATTGCTCCAGTAAGTCGGGAACTAGTCTTAAGTTTTATCGCTGAGAGAGTCTTGGGTTTACCAAAATCTTACTGATTGAATACTTCCGGTGAACTGTATATTTTCCTCAGCAGAATCGGTGCTGGGGGTATGCCCCGCCTGTGCGTCGTTTGGCTGGGTGTGTTTATGACGTTGCCTAAGAGAGATCGACATTGGAACGGCTGGGTCGTCTGGTTGCTGGCCATCGGGGCTGGCCTCGGGCTTATCAACTCAGTCCTTCAACTGAGCCGGTACGGGACTGACGTCGCTTCGCGCTTTGGTGCCAGTGACTGGACCTTGATCATTATCTGGAGTGGTCTTCTGGTTGTCTGGGCGCTGATCCTTGGGGGCATTTCCGGTGTTGTGTTGGGACGTCGGTGGTATGGATTTACCGGCGGTGTTGCTGATGGTGTTTCTCAGAGATCGGTGGCATCTTCAGATTGATATGTCTGAAAAATTTTCCCTACACCCAAAACTCGCTGCCGATACATTCCACGTTGATGATTGGTCTCTTTGTCGTGTGCTCCTGATGAATGATGCACGGTTTCCCTGGCTCATTCTTGTGCCGCGGCAGGATGGTCTTCGCGACTTTGACGAAATTGCAGAGAGTGACAAACCAAGCTTCCTTGCTGAGATTGATCGGGCCAGCCGCGCACTGCGTTCTGAGACATCAGCGGAGAAGCTCAATGTGGCAGCGTTGGGCAATATGGTGCCGCAGTTGCATGTGCATGTGGTCGCGCGCTTTTCGGCCGACGCGGCCTGGCCCGCTCCGGTCTGGGGGGTAGGGGAAGCCATCCCCTACACCACACTTCAGGTTGATGCGTTAATTGTGGCCCTGCGTGAAGCCGCTAAGCAGTAACCAAATGCTTGTTCAGCAGTGGCCGGTCTGATTTCACAAACAACATCAGGATGGCACCAAGCCCTATGATAACGGGGGCTACCATCATGCCGCTGCGCTCACTTTCAGTAAGGTATGAAACCAGCGCGACCAGCGCAGGGCCGGTGAAGGCAACGGCATTGCCAGCAAGTGCCATGATGCCGAACCATTTGCCTGCCTGACCTTCGGGGGCAATCCGCGCCATCATGGTTCTGCCAGAGCCACCGGCCGGGCCAATGCCTAAGCCGAGAAGAAGAGCTACGCCGATGAAAGCCTGTTCGCTGGGTGTTGATAGGAACCCTTCGGAGACGTCTGTGGGTGCGGGAAAGCTGAGCAGGGCGATCATTCCCAAGACGAGAATGAGAAGGGCCAGGAGGATTGTATTCTTCGCCCCGATGCGGTCATCAACTTGACCACCAATGGTGGCGCCAATTGCTGCTGCGCCAAGGATGCAGATCCCGAACACCGCCAGTTCTAATGTGTCCCAGTCAAACAGTCCTGCGGCGTAAATCGAACCGAAGGTGAGAGCGACACCAATCCCGTCCTGATAAATCACACGCGCGATCACAAACCGTGCGATGGCGGGGTTTGCCCGCATGGCGAGATAAGCATCTTTCAGTACGCCGCGCACGATGCGCCCGACGGGAAGGCAGACACGACGGATGGGTGTTGGAGGTGTGAAGGCAAGCAGCGGCAGAAGGAAGAAGAGCAGGGCGGCTGCAACAATGGGCCCAGCGATGCGGCTGTGCTCGTGAGCTTCCCGATCCAGTCCGATAAACGGGGTCTCGCCGAGCATGAAGGCTGCGATGTACCCGCCAAGCAGGAAAAGGCCCCAGGCAATCCCAAACCCGATTGCGTTTCCACTCAAACGGCCAACGGTCGCTGGTGTCCCCAGATTGGGCAGAAGAGAGCTGTAGGTAACCCCGGCCAGTTCAACGCCAATCATCAGCAGAATGGCGACAAAACTCAGCGTCACGACGCCTTCGATGGGGATGCCCGGGACGGCAAACCATAGCGTGGCACTAGCCACGGCCCCCAGGGCTACAAAAGCCGTCAGGAACCTTTTTTGGCCTCCCACCGTGTCTGAGATCGTTCCGATGATCGGGCCCAGTAAGGCAACGCAGATGCCGCCGATTGCGGTGACGATACCCCAGATGGTTTGGGCATCTGAGCCGCCCCCGAGCACGGTCTGGACCATATAGGGCGCAAAAATGAAATAGAGCAGCAGTACATTGACGCTCTCAATGCCCGGCGCGAAGGCGACCCAGGAGGCGCGGGCAAGCGGGTATTTGCGGGTATCAATTGTCATGGTTGGTCCTTCTTCTCATTGGAAGGTCCACATGGCCCCTATGACCCTATTGGGGCTCGCTTAATGCTCCACTTGCCGGTCGATTTCCGGAAAAAGCCAGTCTTTCGGGAATTCGGCAAGGTTTTTGGCTCGCTGCGCATGAGGCAGAGGATTGATTTGGCGGGATGATCGCGGGATCGTTGTGGAAAAGGTGGTGGCTGATGGATCTTGTGACATTTGATGCGGTATTTCGCTATGGGGCGGTAACCAGCCTCTTGGCTCTTGCGGTTCTATTGCTGCGTGACCATCGGGCCTCTTGGCCCGGCAGGCTTGGGGTCGCGTCGGCGCTCTGTACCGCCGCCTATCTCTTCTGCTCGAGTACCGATAATTTCTGGGTTGAGGTGCTGTTGCTGCCTGCCTGTATTGCCAACTCAGTGGTGTTGTGGATTTTCGGGCTTTCGCTTTTCGAAGATCGGTTCAAGCCTGGTCCGGTTCATTGGGGGCTTTTGAGCTTCATCCTTGTCTTTGGCCTATGGCGGGTGGTGCCTGACGTTCTTACCGGACACCAAGAGCAATCAGTGTTCGACAATTTGCACCAGGTGATTGTTATCGGTCTTGCGCTTCATCTCGGGTGGGTCGCGTGGCGAGGGCGCGCAGATGATTTGTTGGAGGCTCGTCGACGTTTCCGGCTCTATTTTATTTCGTTCCTTGTCTTGATGATGACTGTCGTTTCCATCTATGAGCTAGCTGTCGACATTGGTCCTGTGTTTGTTCCCATTCAGGCGCTGCAATCGGTTGTCATCTGGCTGGTTGTTGTCTCTTTGTTGTTGCGTGCTGCCTCTTTGGCGCCCGATGCCATGTTTTTTCCGGAGCCACGACAGACATCTGGGGTCGAAAACAACCTGCCGAGTGCTGCCGCGCAGATCGCGCGCCGTGATCTCGCCGCCCTAGGCAGGTGGATCGCGAACAGGGAGGGGCTGTTTACTGCCTCCTTGACGATTGGAGGGCTAGGGGAGCAGCTGAAAATTCCAGAACACAGACTGCGGCGGTTGATCAATCAGGAGCTCAATTTCAGGAATTTCAATGATTTCCTCAATCAATACAGGATTGAGGAGGCCAAAGAGCGCCTTCGAGACCCGGAGTTGGCGCGACTCCCCATCCTGACCATTGCAATGGACCTGGGCTACGGCTCTATCGGACCGTTCAATCGCGCCTTCAAGGAACGCGAAGGGATGACACCCAGTGCGTACCGGCTCGGTACCAGCGATTTGGAACTGACCCAGCCCGTCTGATTATGGTTAATAAAAACTTCAGGTCTCCGCGCTAGCGTTTCTGCGTTAGGGGAGCGCTTTCTGTGCTCTCAAATTTCGGGGGCGCTGTTATGCGGACTTGCCTTATTGCTGATTCATCCCATCTCGCGCGACGCGTTGCGGCGCGTGTTTGCGGACGGTTGGGCTTTCGGAGCATGGAAGTCTCCTCTGGTGACGGGCTCAAAAAAGCATTTCGGCGTTTTCAGCCTGACCTGACGATCGTGGATCAATCTGTCTGCGGTGAAGATGTAGGCGCTTTGATCGTCTCTCTGCGCTTTGGGCTGGGTGGACTTCGTGATCTGAATGGGCGCGATGGGATCATTTTGCTGACCGGCCACGAGCTCACGCCGGACATGATCGACGATGCCCGCATTGCAGGCGCCGATGATCACATCCGCAAGCCGATCGATGATGCGACCCTTGCCCGCAAAATCCGGATGCCTCATCCGTCTGATCGGATCGCAGTTGGCCAGTCTGACATGTCATCCCAACGCAGCCCTGTGGACAGCCAAATCACCAACGGCGGCAATATTATTCGCCTGTCTGATTGGCGCTAACACTTAGCGCTAAGCCGTTGAAACAGAATCTGATTTTGGAATCATCCACAGGTTGAGGGTTGGTTCTCAATTTGAATCCGGTTCACCTTCTAGCATTCTGATTTTTCTCGGTGTTTAGGCTTCGTGCTGCTTTGACCAGGCGATCACGCGCTCCCGGCTGACCAGATAGGGTTTGAGCCCTGCGAGGCCAATCAATCCGCCGAGCAAAAGCATGATTGTGGAAGGGTAAGCTAGGGAATAGCGGACCATCATCTCATCTTGATAGATGAAGTCGGTCGTGGCTGCGATGATCGAGGGCCCTAGCCCCAGACCGATCAGCGTGATTACAAAAATCATGAAGGCGGAGGCAAAACCCCGCATCTGATTAGGCATGAGTTCCTGAATGGCGGCGGCACCTGGAGAGATTGCGAAGGTTGAGAAGAATGTTGCGAAGCAAAGCAATACAAACAACAAGGGAATGTTCTCGACGAGTGGATAGGTAAGGGCGAAGGGCGCTGCGGCAAGGCAGCCAAGGCCCATCACGAGCAGGCGTCCGTTCGGTCGTCCTGAGGCGGTAACTTTATCGCCCATCCAGCCGCCAGCAACCACGCCTGCCGTACCAAAGACCATGACAACAGTGCCGTAATAGGTGCCCGCGTCTACTACGCCCCAGCCATGTGTGCGGACGAGGAAGGTCGGGATCCAGGCGGCCACGCCATAGGCCATCATAGCGCCGAGCGCATAACAAAGGTGGTGGGAGACGAGGGTGGCACGGTTCTGCCACATGAAGTCCACGACTTCGCCGAGCGGCAGGGGTGCATGGGTTTCTTCGCCATCCTCATTGGTTTCTGTGCGCATATGACCGCGGCGCTCGGGCTCCTTGATGGTCCACATCCAGAGGGCGACCAGAATGCCCGGCAGGCCAACCGCCAGGAAGACGACCTGCCAGGGAAATATCTCGCCAATGATCGGCAGCGTCGTGGCGCTAGCACCTGCCGCGTCCACGATGCCGATGACTTGAGCCCCAATTATCAGGGCGAGGCCTGCGCCGATATAGACCCCCATACCGTAAACACCGAGGGCAAAGCCCATACGTTCTGGTTTGAAATAATCAGCAAGCATGGAGTAGGCGGCCGGCGACAAAGCGGCTTCTCCAACGCCGACCCCCATTCGATAGAGGAAGAGCTGCCAATAAGAGCGTGCGGTGCCGCACAGGGCCGTCATGACACTCCAGACGAGAATTCCGACTGAGATGATGGTCACACGTTTCTTGCTGTCGACCATGCGCCCAATGGGGAGGCCCAGCACGGCGTAGAAGATCGCAAAGGCAAAGCCTTGCAGCAGGCTCATTTCAAAGTCGGAAATACTCAGATCCCGCTTCATAGGTCCGACCAGCAGGCTCAAGATCTGGCGGTCAATGAAGGAGAAGGTGTAGGCGACGACCAGAACGGCGACCACGTACCAGGCATAGATAGGATTGGGGTAAGGCTTTTCGCCTGGGATTGATGTGCCTGGATGATGCAGCGTTTCCGACACTTCCGCTGCGACTTCGGTCTCCGACATTCTTTCCTCCTCTTGATTTCCCCGAATCCGAGCTTACCGACTTATCCAGGAAGGGCTAGGGAAAGTGGGGTTTTTTGTCGATCACAGGTCGGGGAGGTTTTGGCACGGGCTTTGCGAAGTTGATGTCGGGAAAAGGTGAGACATGACTTCGATACACATGCAGATAGCGGCAACGCCGCGAGAAGTGACCGGCGCGATTGCCCAAGCAAGCGATGCAACAGGGGTCGATTTTGACTATCTGATGCAGACTGCCATGCGCGAGTCGAGCCTGGAAAGTACAGCAAAAGCAAGGACTTCCAGTGCTGCGGGGCTGTTTCAGTTCATCGATCAGACGTGGCTGAGCACAGTGAAACAAAATGGTGCGGAGCACGGGCTCGGGGACTATGCAGCGGCCATTGAGGTTGATGGTCGAGGTCGGCATTTTGTGGCCGATCCAGCCATGAAGCAGGAAATTCTTGCCGAGCGTTATAATCCCACCAGTGCTGCACTCATGGCAGGTGCTATGACACGGGGTGCGGAGAACCGCATGGAGCGCGAGCTTGACCGGGAGGTCAGTGATGGTGAGCTCTACATGTCCCACTTCTTAGGCACGGGCGGGGCAATCGACTTCATTCAGGCGACAGAAGTCGCACCTGGGCGATCAGCAGCGGATCTCTTCCCACGGGCAGCAAGTGCCAATAAGTCCATTTTCTTTGACGGCGAGGGCCGCGCGAAGTCTATGCGCGAGGTCTATCGGAATCTCATTTCCCGTCACGATGGCGGGACTCTGGATCCAGCTCCCGCACTGCCCGGAGATTCCATACCGGAACCAGCCCGCCGAGACCCAGGTGGCCCGGCGGTCCCACCGCTGCGGGTTGCAACAGGCTATTCGCGGCCTGCTATGGAGATGAGCCCGATGGTTGTGAATATTCTCGCGTCTCTGGAAGCGCCTGAACGGGGTGATGCTGAGGCGGCGCGCCGTCAGAGCCAGGCCTATGACGATCTGAGACTCAGCGCGTCTGCGTCCTAAACTCTTCTTTTCTAAGCGCCGGGGACCGTTCCTGTTGCTCTCAGCGCTTCCCATTCTTCTTCCGTGACGCCAGCGGCCTTCAACACTTCTTCTGTGTGTTCACCGAGGCCCGGGGCAGGGGCTTTCATTCCATCTTCCACATCTGAGAAGCGAATAGGACCTGCTGGTGACTTGAAGGCCGGTTTGCCATCAGGGCCGGCAATGTCGACAAAGCCTCCGGCGGCATGAGCTTGTTCATCTTCAATGACGTCCTTTGGATGCTGCATGGGTGACCAGATCTGGTCTTCAGCATCCAGGCGCTCACGCCAATAGTCCAAGTCGTGCTCACGGAAGGTTGCATCCATGATGTCGACGAGGGCCGCTGCATGAATGCGTCGGGCTTTGGGGCTGGCAAACCGTTCGTCATCGATCAGGTCGGGATGCCCCAACGCACGGCAAACACCGGCCCAGTCTTTCTGGCCCTGCCGAGGGACCAGCGCGAGCCAATAATCATCCTTTGTCAGGAAAAAATTTGATGTGGGGCTGATGGCCTCATGGCGTGATTTCGACGTTGCGAGCTTGCCGAACATAAGTTGGATCGACATGTCCGATCCGCCTGTATAGATGCCCGTGCGCAGGAGCGAAGATTCCACAAGTTTGCCTTCGCCGGTTTTGCCTCGCTCAATGATCGCGGCCAGAATGCCAGCAACTGTCGCCATAGCCGTGGTGTGGTCACCGTTTGCCATACGCAGCGGTGCGGGCTCTTGACCCTTTGGGGTCGCCATGCGGCCAATGCCCGAGCGGGCATAAAAAGCAGCAACGTCAAAGCCTGGCTTGTCACGATCTGGACCTGTCAGACCGTAGCCCGTGACGCTTGCATAGATGAGCTTGGGGTTGATCGCTTTGAGGCTTTCATAGTCGAGGCCTGATCGCTCCAACCCGCCAGGGCGGACATTGGTCAGGAACACATCGGCGTCCGCCACCAGCTTCTTAAGCGCTGCAACGCCTTCAGGTTTGCTGGTGTCGAGTGCCACACCTTTTTTGCCCCGATTGTCGATGGTGAAGACAGGGTTCCCTTGCAGACCTTCAGATCCGATGTTTGATAGGAAATGGCGCATCGGGCAACCGTGCAGCGGCTCAACCTTGACTACGTCTGCGCCCCAATCGGCCATAATGCCGCCTGCGCCGGGTGCTGCGATGTAAGTTGCCATTTCAATCACGCGAATGCCGTCGAGCATAAGACCCCCCCGAAAGCCGGCCACTATTGGGCCGGGCCTGTTGTTTCTTGTTGCGGCGGATCATCCACACTTCCGCCATGGTGTCAAAATGGCTGGTTTTCGGGGATTTTACTTCTCGTGTTACGCTGCGGTATGGCTGATTTGACTGATCAGGATCTCGCGGACTTTACGGTGCGTTTGCATTCCATGAAGGCTGAATTGGAGGAAGTTCAGGCGTCTTCCAAAGATGCGAGTGCCGTGGTTCAGCTTGATCAACAAATTGTGGGGCGTCTCAGCCGGATGGATGCGCTACAAGCCCAAGCAATGGCTCAAGAGACTGATCGCCGACGGATGCTTGATCTGCGCAAAATTGACGCGGCGCTCGTCCGTATCGACGAAGGCGAATTCGGGTATTGTGCTGTTTGCGGCGACGCTATTGAGCGGGGCCGGTTGGATTTGGATCCCGCTGCAGCGACCTGTGTCGCTCATGCGAAGTAGAGAGAAGAGGGTTCAGGAGTGAGTGTGACGGACCAGAGTGTGGTGAAAAGCGGGTATGCGGACAGCGGGCGGGTTCGCTTTTTGGCTTCCTTCATTGTCTGGCCTGGCCTGCTTGCCGCAGGTGTCACTTTGACAGGATGGGGGATGACGACGGACTCACCCATCCTTATTTTCAATATTGTCTATCTGAGCTTTGCGCTCTGTGTTGGCATTCTGGAACGGGTGATGCCCCACGAACGCTCCTGGCTCAAAGATGACAAGCAGACTTTTGCGAATCTTGCGCATACGCTTCTGAACAAGGGGCTCGTTCAGATCCTTGTGGTGGTTACGGCGACTGTTGGAATTGCAGGTGCTGTTCAGCCACCAGCCGGGTCTACGGACGGGCTCTGGCCTGGTAGTTGGCCAATGCTGGCGCAGGTGGTTCTGGGATTGGTGCTCGCTGAGTTTGGGCTCTATTGGGCGCACCGGCTCGCCCACGAGATCCCTCTCATCTGGCGCTTCCATGCGGTGCATCATTCTGTCACGCGTTTATGGTTCATCAATACTGGGCGCTTTCATTTTGTGGATTCTTTCTTCAGCATCATTTTGAGTCAGCCTCTGCTCTTTCTGATGGGCGCGCCGATGGAAGTCTTTTTGTGGGTCAGTGCGTTTACGGCGTTTATGGGCATTTTGACCCATTGCAACATTGAGACGCGCACTGGACCCCTCAATTATGTGTTCAACACACCTGGGATGCATCGTTGGCACCACTCTCTTGACCTGAATGAAGGCAACAAGAATTACGGTGAAAACCTGATGCTTTGGGACATTCTGTTTCGCACCTATTTTGATGCAGATCGTCGGCCCCCAGCGAAAATTGGGATTCATGGGCCTATGCCTGCAGGTTTCACCGAGCAATTGGTCTTTCCGTTCAGGAAACCGCCTTCAGACTGATCCATCTTGAGGACAGGCGGATTGGTAAACTTTTACGTTTTCTGCAGAAGTCAAAAGGTGACCCGATATCCTGAGGATCGGTGCGCGCGGTCCTGAAAACGTTAAAAACGGCGTTTTTTGTGGTTTCCACTTTCTTGCGTTCTAGCGCCGTTTATACACACCACCTGAAGTCTTCGTTAACCCGTGCTGGCTACTATTACCGGAATGATCCATGTCTCCTGCGTTTGCGGGAGAGGGAATAGGAGCGAGACACCCATGACAGATACCCCAGTTTTGAGTGCTTTCGATGTCGCCGCGCTGGCCCGCGACCCGTCGCCTGAGGCCAGAGTAGAAGTTGGCACAAAAGTCGCGGAGCGTTTTGATAACGCGCTGATCACCCATCGTGAGCGAGAATTGGCCCACGAAATTCTGGCGCTTCTTGTCCAAGACACAGCGCAGATGGTGCGTGAGAGCCTGGCCAAGTCTTTATGCTCCATGCCTGGCGCCCCAAAAGACATTCTTGATTCACTGGCGGCTGATATTGATGAGGTGGCGCGCCCGGTTCTTGAAGCATCACCTGTCTTTAGTGACGAGGCGTTGATTTCTATTGTGAATAGTGGGTCACGGGCTAAGCAGCTCTCTATTGCCAGTCGCCCGACCGTTTCGCCAGAAGTATCAGATGCCCTTGTTTCAACCGACAACCGAGACGTTGTTCTGTGCCTCACGGGCAATGAGGGTGCTAGTTTCTGGGAGGGCACTCTCGTCGCTGTCGCTGACCGATTTGGTGATGATGAAGCCATTGCCAAGAAACTCGTGAAACGTGCTGATCTGCCAGTGACAGTAGTGGAGCACTTGGTTACTGCCGTCTCTGATGAGCTGCGAGGATACTTGATTGAGCGTCACGACATTAGTGAAGACGTTGCAGCTCAGGTCATAAAAGACAGCCGCGAGCGTACGACGATCGATTTGGTCGATGGCATTGAGAGCAAGGACATTCCTAAGCTTGTGGAACAGCTTGCTTCCACCGGTCGTATGACATCGTCTCTGCTTCTGCGTGCTATGTGTTTAGGCGAGATGCGTTTCGCCGAAGCAATCTTCGTTCAGCTTACCGGGCTGCCTGAGCCTAAAGTCTGGTCTCTTATGCATGATAAGGGGCCCTTAGGCTTGAAAGCGCTCTATGCGCGCGCAAGGCTGCCGCAGGTTCTTTTCCCTGCATTTCGGGCCGCCGTCGATATCTATCAGGAGATGGATTACACGGGGGAAGAGAGCGACCGCTACAATTTCCGCCTGCGGATGCTGGAGCGCCTGTTGACGAGCTATGACGGCTTGGAGGGAGATGATCTGGACTTCCTGCTCAGCCGTATGTCGCGTATTTCCGACAAGCTGCATGTTGACACGCCCGGCGAAGAGGTGGCCTTCGTTTAGCGCATCGCTGCTGGCAATAGCCCGTAAATGAGATAGTCTGCGCGCTCGACTTTCTTCGAGACGCGAGGCTTGCACAATGTCCCATTCCCGAACTGACGCCTTCATCTGCGACGCCATCCGCACGCCCATTGGCCGGTATGGCGGCAGCTTGTCGACTGTCCGACCTGATGATTTGGGGGCGGTTCCTTTGATGGCGCTTATGGAGCGAAACAACAGCGTCAATTGGGAACGGGTGGATGATGTGATCTTTGGTTGCGCCAATCAGGCTGGCGAAGACAATCGCAATGTTGCGCGCATGTCGGCGCTCCTTGCGGGTCTTCCCGTGAACGTTTCAGGGACAACAATCAACCGCCTTTGCGGTTCCGGCATGGATGCTGTTGGTACTGCTTCTCGAGCTATCAAGGCCGGTGAAGCGGACCTTATGATTGCCGGTGGTGTGGAGAGCATGTCGCGGGCACCGTTCGTCGTTGCAAAAGGCGGGACTGCTTTTGCTCGCGATGTGACCATGTATGACACGACCATTGGGTGGCGGTTTGTGAACCCACTCATGAATAGCCAGTACGGTACAGACTCGATGCCGGAAACCGGCGAAAACGTCGCAGAAGACTTCCAGATTTCTCGTGAAGATCAGGACCGGTTTGCGCTTTCGAGCCAAAAGAAGGCGGGGGCTGCGATGGCACGGGGACGGTTTGAGAAAGAGACCGTTCCGGTCACCATCTCAACCCGTAAAGGGGAAACTGTCGTTGCTGTGGATGAGCACCCTCGGCCTGAAACAACAGCTGACGGACTTGCCAAACTCAGAGCGCCGTTCCGGGAAGGTGGATCCGTGACAGCCGGGAATGCTTCAGGGGTAAATGATGGCGCCTGTGCATTGCTCTTGGCTTCACATGAAGGGGTTGAGCAGCATGACCTTAAACCCCTTGCCCGTGTTGTCGGGATGGCAACGGCGGGTGTGCCCCCTCGCGTGATGGGGATTGGTCCCGCACCGGCCGTGCGCAAGGTCCTTGACCAGACCGGCCTTTCCATTGAAGACATGGATGTGATCGAACTGAATGAAGCCTTTGCCTCTCAATCGCTCGCTGTGATGCGTGATTTAGGCCTCTCAGATGATGCGTCTCATGTAAACCCGAATGGTGGTGCGATCGCTCTTGGGCATCCCTTGGGCATGAGTGGCGCGCGTCTTGTGACGACTGCGGTTCACGAGTTGCAGGAGACAGGTGGCCGCTATGCACTCTGCACAATGTGTATTGGTGTCGGGCAGGGCATTGCAACGATCATCGAGCGTCTTTGAGCTACACTTTCAAAGAGGCTAGTGAAGAGCGACCTGAAGCGTTTCGGGGTTTTCTTCTGTCGGCGTACTGGATGTCGCCTCCGGGATTTCCTTTTGGTCTTCTTCAGGCAGGCGCAACAGTTCCGGGTCCGCCAGATCGGCGCGCGCGCGGGCAATGGTGTCAGCACGAGGAGGGCGTTCGCCTGAGAGAACGGGCAATAGCCAATCTGATGACCAGTTTTCCAATCCCTCTTGAGTGTCAGGATGCCGGAAGAAGGTGCCCTGAGCAGCACTGAAACCCATGTCCGCCAGCGGCTTGATGGTGTTAATGTCTTCTACGCGGGTGGCTGTTACTGAAAGACCATTGGCGGCTGCTGCTTCCAGTCTTTCTGCTATCAGACCTTTGCGGGATCGGCTAATGCTTCTGGCAAACTTAATCAAAGACGTGCCCCCGATTTTCAGTTCGGAAAAATACTCAGCATTGATTTTTTCAAGGGGCAGGAGGTCCATCCCGGTTGTGTCCAGCGCAATCGCTATGCCTTTTTTCTTGAGTTCGCTCAGCGCTTTTAGCCGACTATCTGGGGCTTCGGTTAGGGCCGCTTCTGGAACATCTACGGAGATAGCATCTGACGGGATCGCATAGGCGGTGAAGAGGTCGCAAATGTGATGGGGCAAGTGAGGGTTGTCGATGTCCTCTGCGCTCAAGTTCACAGAAACTGTCCAGTGTCTTTGCTGGGACCGCCAGATTGATACGACGCGTGCGGCTTCATGGAGCATTAGGTCTGTCAGGTCCTGAAGACGCCCTTGCGCTCCGACGAAACTCAGAAATTCGCCGGGCAACAAGGTTCCGAATTCCGGATGGTGCCAGCGAATGAAACTCTCAACACCCAATGTTCGCCCATCAATCAAAGATAGCTTCGGTTGAAACACCGCCGAGAAATGTCCTTGGCTGAACGCTTGATCGAGATCGTCAGTGGATAGGGGAGATGAACTGCTATACATAATCTAATGGCACCGAGATAGAATCTGGGGTCGAAATCTGTCTGAACTTGCGCACCAATCTAAGTGTCGCGCGTTAGGATGACGTCGCGTTCGCCGTGCAAATTTGACTAAATTTGTTTCTATGACGGCCAAAGCGCTAGGGTCATCCAATTGATATTGGGGGATGAGTTGAGCGAGAAAACTGCAAAACCGTTGATTCCAGCGGCGACAATCATGTTGCTCAGAGACGGAGAGCCGGGCCTCGAAGTCTTCATGGTCGTTCGTCACCATCAGATCGACTTTGCCTCTGGTGCTCTCGTCTTCCCAGGTGGAAAGCTTGATGAAGGCGATAAGGCGCCTGCCATTCGCGCACGCTGCGATGGGGCCGACGGTGTTTCTGATGGCGAACTTGCGATCCAGGTCGCGGCTATTCGTGAAGCCTTTGAGGAATGCGGTGTGCTGCTTGCGCGGCCAAAAGGGACAACGTCGTTTGTCGATGGCAAGCGCTTAGAAGGCATGGAGCCTTGGCGGGATAGGTTGCACAAAGGAGAGGTCCCCATTGCGGATTTCCTCGAACAGGAAGATCTTCACCTAGCCTGCGATGCGTTGGTGCCCTTTGCACATTGGATCACGCCGAAGATGATGCCGAAGAGATTTGACACCTATTTCTACCTTGCAGCCGCCCCTGACGATCATCTCGCGGTTCATGACGGGCACGAGAGTGTCGACTCCGTTTGGATTGAACCAGCCGCGGCTTTGAAAGATGCAGAAGAAAAACGGCGGACGATCATCTTCCCGACACGATTGAATGTCGAAAAACTGGGACGCTCGCCTAATGTGGCCGCAGCTCTTTCCACCGCACAAGCAACACAGGTTGTCACTGTGGAGCCTGTCGTGCGCGAAATTGATGGCGTGTCCAAGCTCTGCATTCCGGCAGAGGCAGACTATTCCGTTGTCGAAGAGGCCATGGACCGGATTAATTGAGTTTTTCGTAGAGCGTGTTGACGGCTGCTTCCAGCTCGGATGCGAGGGCTGCGGCGGTCGCATTCGTCTCATCGCGAACCTCATCACGCACGGCGGCTTTGATGGCGCCAACGTGACTCTTGGTGAGCATAACCAACTCGGCGAGGTCGACTTTTTGACACCCAAGCAGTTCGCAAAGCGATGTCGCGATACGGCCTACAATGGGATAGCCGAGCGTTGGTGCCTGTCCCTTTAGATCGTGGGCGCGTCGGAACAAATCATCTGTACGTTCTGCGTCCGTTGGTATTTCAAGCCAGGCAGTAAGGGCCGTTGTGAGGTCTTCTGCTTCTTCTTGAATCCAACCTGCGAACTCATCGCGCATGCTGTCGATTGCTTTTTCGGCGCGGGCGATCAGGTCTTCGCGGGAAATGCGTGCGGGCAATAGCCTCTTAGGGGTGACTTTGCGACTCTGCGCAACCATGTCGAGATTCTCCGTGGTCCATGTCATTTCGCTCACCCGTGGACTCCCCAATCCTTTGTTACTCGGTTCATTTTAGACAGGTCAGTTTAACAATCCATTTACCGAGGTGGTTTTTCTGGGCTGATTTTTGCGCCCACAAGAGGCGCTGCCATCAATACAAAGAGGATCCGGAGGATGTGAAGGGTCGAGACATAGGCCGTGTTAACGCCCAAAGTCAGTGCGATCAGCGCCATTTCCGTCAATCCGCCGGGGCTTAACGCCAAAACGAGTGCTTCCATGGGGCGTTTTAGAATATCGGCCATTCCCAAGCCGACCAGGGATGCAGCAACGATCATCAGACCCGTCGTGAGCGTGGCAAGGAGGATGGTTTTTCGGGCGTTTTTCCAGGTCTGGCCTGCAAAACGGCTGCCGATTGATGCTCCCACAATAATCTGAGCGATGGCGATGAGTTCAAGAGGCGGGGCATTTGTGGTCAAACCGGTGGCGTGTGCCAGAGCACTCAACGCCATTGGGCCGAGAAAGGCGGGGGCGGGAAGTTTCATCCAACGCGCCGAATACAGCCCGACAACCGCGCAGCCGGACAGGATGATGGCATCGGCGACTGGAAAGAATGCGATGCTCAGAAGATTGGAGGGAAGCGTCGGGATTTCCAGCCCCAAAATGCCACGAAAGTAGAAGGGGATAACGCTCACCACGATCAAGATCCTGGTCGCATGTGCGAGTGCTATGGTTTTGGCGTCTCCGCCTAAGTCTGTGCCCATCAATGTCATTTCGGTGAAACCACCTGGCACCGCAGAAAAATAGGCTGTGACCGGATCATATCTGCCAAGCCGCCGAAAAATGATGTAGCCGGCTGCGGCAAATGCGGTCATGACGATTATCATCAGGATCACGCTTGGTACCCAGTTAGCGGCTTGCTTGACGATATCGGGTGTAAAGGCAGACCCCATCAGGACGCCGAGGACCGCGACCATGATGCTCACAGTGCTGGGGTATATCTCTGTTTTTGCTCCGAAGAGGGCGAGGCATGTGGTTGCTGCCATGGCACCCAACATCCAGGCGAGGGGTGCGCCGAGGAAAGCGAAGAGCGTGCCTCCAAGCGATCCCGCGGCAAGAGCAACGGCGACCTGTCTAGGCGAGAGCCTGATATCCTCTGCCGGCTTGGAAAGAGGATTGTTAGAGTTCAAGGAAGAAACTGTTCGCGTAGAATGCGTTCATCCAGGCTATGGCCTTCATCAAACATCATCAGCAGTTCGACGGATCGTTCCTCCGAGATATGGACGTCCGTCACGTTTCGAACTTCTGAGTGGTCGGCAACGCAACTGACCGGCCGCTTTCCTGCTTCCAGAATTTCAAACCGGACTTCGGCTGTATGGGGCAGCAGGGCGCCGCGCCAACGCCGCGGCCTGAAGGCGCTTATGGGTGTTAGCGCCAGAAGCTCTGCGCCAATGGGCACAATCGGACCCTGGGCAGAAAAATTGTAGGCGGTGCTGCCGGCTGGTGTGGCGACCAGAACGCCGTCACAGATCAGCTCCTCCATGCGTACTTTACCGTCGATAGAGATTCGAATCTTTGCCGCCTGGTAGGTTTCTCGCAACAAGGCGACCTCATTAATAGCCAGTGCTGAGTGTTTGCTGCCGTCTGCGACGGTAACTTCCATCCTCAAGGGGTGGAGGGTGGTGATTTCAGCAGCGTTCAAGCGCTCAGGCAGGTTGTTGTCCTGGAACTCGTTCATCAGGAAGCCCACCGATCCGCGGTTCATACCGTATATCGGGATGCGCCTGTCCATATAGGTGTGGAGCGTTTGCAGCATAAGGCCATCGCCCCCAAGAGCGACGATGACGTCTGCATCTTCCATGTCGGCATTGCCATAGCGCGCACTCAAGTTTTTGAGCGCGGCTTGTGCTTCCGGCACGTCGGTCGCCACAAAGGCAATATTGCGGAACTTCATCTCCGGCTCCGTTTTCCACCTGATTCAGGTCAAGGCGTTAAATGTGGAGCGCACTATAACCTTTCAAGCGTTTTAGGTAACGGTTTGAATTTATGAGTGATTCTTGGGCCAATCGCCGTCGCAAACCGCATGAGGCATTTCGTCCTGATGACAGGATGCGATAGTCCAGTTAGAAATTGACGAGTTCAGAAGGGTAACGAGCGGCATGGGGCCAAAATCAACCACACGCACCCAAGGTGCACAGACTGGCGATACACGGCGTTTCGTTGTCGCGGTGCTCGGCGTGTGGGCGCTGCTTATTCAGCTGATGCTGCCCTTCGCTGGTGCCCTTGCCGCAGAGTCGGGTGACGAATTCTGGGTCACGATCTGCACCACTGCAGGCATCGAAGACATCTATCTTGGAGACGGCGCGGACACGCCTGGTGATAAGACCAGCAACAGTGCGGGATGTGATGTCTGTACTGTCTGCGCCTGTACCTCTGGTGCTGGGTGTGGCTGTGGGGCCATCAAGCTGGTTCTACAGCGTTCGTACATGCTGGCTGGCGCTTCTCCCCCAATAGATCAAGGCCAGCTTGCGTCTCATGTTATCAGTTCTCACCCCACGAGAGCTCCTCCTGCCTGAATTCAGACAGTGCCTTGCGCACTGATTTTTCGATCTTTCGAGTCTGAATTCCTAGGGGACATTTTACGTGACATTTCCACCCGAGCGTCTGGGACGACGCTTTGGCGGCCATTTTGTGCTGTTAAGCACAGTGGCGCTTATTCCATTAATTGGTTCTGTATCTGCATCTTCAGCAAATGATGAGGCTGCAGGGCTTCATCTCTCTGAAATAGTCGTGCGCGCGAGTGAGGGCGACCCGTCGATCCGCCAAAGCTTTCCGCGTGAGCGCCTGACGCCTGAAACGGATAGCGGCGCTTATCTGCGTTCCACGGTTGGCATCTCAGCCGGCCGTATGGGCGGACATGGCGTTGACCCGGTCATTCGGGGCCAGCAGCAAAATCAGATCAACATTTTGAATGACGGGGCTTCTCAGTATGGCGCTTGTCCGAACCGGATGGATCCACCTGCCTCCTTCATCAATATGGATACCTATGACCGCGTGACCGTATTGAAGGGGTATTCCAGCGTGCTCTATGGCGCTGGAGGCACAGGGGGCACGGTGCTTTTCGAACGGGACCCTGTGCGATTGAACAACTGGACCAGCAAAGGCGATGTCTCTGTCGGTTATGAGAGCAATGGCTCGTCCAAAAGAGCGTCTGGCGTCGGACTTGTTGGGGATAGCTGGGGCTCAGTCCGCGCTGATGCTACTTATGTTGATGCTGGCAATTATGACGATGGCGACGGGAATGAAGTTGCGACTTCATACCGCCAACGGCACGGAGGGATTGGCCTCTCGCTCACGCCTACACCCAATCAATTTTTCTCTGTCGATATTGAACAAGACCGTGTGACGGATGCCTTGTTTCCCGGTGTCGGCATGGACTCGCCCTTGTCTGACTCGGTCAAAATCACCGCCAAAGGCATATTAGATTTTGACGGGTTGCTTTCTCGTCTCCGCCTTGAGGCCTATGGGTCGTTGGTTGACCATGAGATGGACAATTTCTCTCTGCGTCCTTTCACTGCCATGCGAGCCCGTTTTGTCGACAGCACGTCGGACACCTATGGCGGGCGGGTCATTGGCGACTTGCGGTTCGATGATCTGTCCCTCTCTGTTGGGGTGGATCTGCAGCGAAATGAACGGGAGGCGCGGCGGCTGGATGGTCCGACAGGTGCGACCGCTACGGTTCTGCAAAACCTGCTCTGGCCAGATGTTGCGATCACGCAGGTTGGTCTGTTCGCAGAGGGCGTTCTACCCCTCGGTGGGGCAACCGGTCTTACACTCGGGCTTCGCTATGACAATGTCACGTCTGAGGCCCGTAAGGCAGATGTTCAAGCGCGTATCAGCCCTGTGGGCGGAGGTGTGTTTCGGTCTGCGAACAACCTTTATCAGGCCCACTACGGCATCACGGCGGACCGGACAACGGACCACAATATAAGCGGGTTGGCCCGGCTTGAGCATGATGTGTCGGATCTCACGAGTGTTTTTGCTGGGGCGAGCCATTCCATGCGCTCACCAGATGCAACAGAACGCTATCTCTCAAACTTTATGGGGCCCGGGGGCGTGAGCAGCTGGGTTGGAAACCCCAACCTTGATCCAGAGCGTCATCATCAAATTGATGTGGGCTTTGCGTCCGATGGCGGGGCCTGGGGTCTTTCTGGATCGCTCTACTATGATCGCGTTGAAGATTATATTCTTCGCGACCGGGCGCGTGCACAGGCCAGCATTCTGACCAATGATACACGCACGACGATTTATCGCAATGTGCGGGCGACGTTGGCCGGCGGTGAACTGGAAGCGCGCCATGCCTTTGCGTCGGGCTGGGAAGGCTCTGCAGGTGTTGCCTACACCTACGGGCAAAATGAAACGGATGACCGGGCTCTTGCTCAGATTCCGCCGGTAGAGGCCCATTTCGAACTTCGATATGACGCAACAGAGTGGCTGGTGGGCGCACGTGTCGACATGGCCGCTAAAGCAACACGTGTCGATGCAGACCTGACCACGGGGACAGGCCGCGATGCGGGAAGAACATCTTCATGGGCAACCTTGGGTGTGTTCGGGAAATACCTGATCAATGATGCCGTTGCTCTTGAGGGCGGTGTCTCAAATATTCTTGATGCTGACTATGCCTATCACCTCAACAGGGAAGATGTTTTCTCTGGTGCCAGCGTACAGGTGGATGAGCCTGGCCGGTCAGCGTTTTTGAAAGTTTCACTGAATTTTTGATGCCTTGGAGAAGGTGGGCCTTTGCAATCCATCAAGAGGTTCAGCTTCTCCCCTAACTGTTTCAGGAGGAAACATACAATGACAAACTCTACTATCAGGTGGTCACAATCAGCATCCGCAATGGGTATTGCTGTCTCCGCTGCTCTGGCATTCTCGACACCGTCTTTCGCCCATGATGGCGTTGATCACGAACCGGATGCGACCAATGCCTATGCCCACGCGCCGATTGGTGTGATGGGTGACCATCTGCACAAAGCAGGGGAGATCATGTTCTCCTACCGCTTTATGCATATGGATATGGAAGGTAACCGCAGTGGCACAAATTCTCTCAGCCCGGAAGAGATTGTAACAACTGTACCTAATCGTTTTGCGGGTCCACCAACATTGCGTGTTGTGCCTACCGAGATGACTATGGACATGCATATGTTTGGTGCCATGTATGCGCCGACGGATGACATCACTTTGATGCTGATGGGCATGTACCTCGAAAAGGAAATGGACCACGTCACGTTTCAGGGCATGGCCGGGACGACGCGGCTTGGCACCTTCACAACAAAAAGCTCAGGGATTGGCGACACAAAGGCGTCTGCTCTCGTCAGCCTGCACGATGAAGAGGGGCACAAGCTGCATGCCAATCTGGGTGTGAGCATTCCGACGGGCTCTATCACAGAGTCGGATAGTGTTCTGACGCCTATGGGCACGCGTCCAACATTGCGTCTTCCCTACGCCATGCAATTGGGTTCAGGCACGTTCGACCTTGAGCCTGGGATGACCTACACCGGTACCGATGCTAACTGGGGCTGGGGCGCACAATGGCGCTCAACCCTGCGGACGGGCACCAATGACGAGGGTTACACACTTGGGAATAAGCACCAGCTAACGGCTTGGAGTTCCTATCAATTCCAGCCGTGGATCAGTCTGTCGGGCCGATTGACTGCAAAGCATGAGGGCACGATTGAGGGGTTTGATCCTCGAATAACAGCCCCCGTCCAAACTGCTGACCCGGACAATTTTGGCGGCAAGCGGGTGGAAGCCTTTGTGGGACTTAATCTCGCAGGGCAATCAGGTTTCCTTGAAGGTCACCGTCTTGCACTTGAAGTCGGGGCACCGATATATGAGAACCTTAATGGCCCTCAGATGGAAACCGATCTCATGGTCACCATCGGCTGGCAGAAGGCGTTCTAAGGACTGATTAAAGACCTGGCCAAAAAGCAGGGTCAGCCGCCGGTCAGCGACATATGCCGGCCGACGGCTGGAGCTTTATGGTCCCGATCAATGATGAAGTCATGGCCCTTTGGTTTGCGGCCAATGGCTTCGTCAATCGTGTCTGAGAGGGCGGCTTGTCCGCCTTCTCGCAGTGCCGCCCGCAGGTCTGCATTGTCGTCCTGACCGAGGCACATATAGAGCTGTCCTGTACAGGTAAGACGTACTCGGTTGCAGCTTTCACAGAAATTGTGGGTAAGGGGCGTGATGAATCCGAGCTTGCCGCCGGTCTCTTCAATGCGCACGTAACGCGCTGGGCCGCCAGTGCGTTCCGGAAGATCTGTCAAGGTCCACCGCTTCTCAAGATCGGAGCAAACCTTTGAGAGGGGCAGGTACTGATCCGTCCGATCCTCATCAATGTCGCCCATAGGCATAGTCTCTATAAGGGTGAGGTCGTGGCTGTTGCCATGGGCCCACTCAATCATTGAGGGAATTTCAGATTCGTTTTCGTCTTTCAGTGCGACGGCGTTGATCTTTACTTTCAGACCCGCTGCTTTCGCTGCTTCAATGCCCTCTAGAACCTGAGGCAGGCGCCCCCAGCGGGTGATTTCTGCAAATTTTTCTGGGTTGAGCGTGTCGAGCGACACATTGATCCGCCGGACGCCAGCAGCATAGAGGTCATCTGCAAATCTGGTGAGTTGGGACCCGTTGGTTGTAAGGGTCAGTTCGTCCAGCTCTCCGGACTTTACCTTCGCCCCTAGGCGGTTGATCAAAACCATAATGTCTTTGCGGACCAATGGCTCGCCGCCGGTCAGGCGGAGCTTTCGGACGCCTTTTTTGATGAAAGCGTTACAAACCGATTCCAGTTCTTCCAGTGACAGCACGTCTTTCTTGGGCAGAAAGGTCATGTGCTCGGACATGCAGTAGACACAGCGGAAATCACACCGATCCGTAACGGATACGCGTAAATAGGTGACCGCGCGTCCGAACGGGTCAATCATATTTGGCATAGTCGGCTGCTTAGCGATGGTGTCGGTCTGGCTCATTAAGGTCCCTCTGGCAGCCCTTGAGGCTGGTGCTATCCGACAATATGGGGGCAAACAGGCACTTTGCCAGCGTATTTTGACGGGTTAGGCTTCAAGAAAAGGTCAGATGTGGCCAAAAAGGAAAGCAGGGGACAGCAGAATGGCTGAAAGCGGCGGCAAAGCGTATGTGCTGAGTATTGATCAGGGGACCACGAGTACACGGGCACTCCTGTTCGATGCCGAGGGTACGCCGGTTCAGGTCGCCCAGAAAGAACTACCCCAAATCTTCCCGAATGATGGCTGGGTGGAACATGACGGCAATCAGATATGGGCGGATACGCTCGAGGTGTGTCGGGAGGTGCTGTCGAGGGTTCAGGCAGATGAAGTTGCAGCGATTGGCATCACCAATCAGCGAGAGACGAGCCTTATTTGGGATCGCGCGACTGGCGAGCCTCTCCATAACGCGATTGTCTGGCAGGACCGTCGGACCGCTGATCTCTGCGCCCGGCTTAAGAGCGAAGGTAAGGAACCGATTGCTCAGAAGAAAACCGGACTGTTGCTCGACCCCTATTTCTCGGGCACCAAACTCGCCTGGCTGCTGGACAATGTGGAGGGGGCACGGGCTCGGGCCATCAAGGGCGAGCTCTGTTTCGGGACGATTGACAGTTGGCTTGTCTACAATCTGACAGGTGGCGCGTCCCATGTGACAGATGCCACCAATGCGTCGCGCACGCTTCTGTTCAATATAGACAGCCAAGATTGGGATGATGAAATCCTCGGCTGGTTTGATATTCCACGTTCACTTTTGCCGGAGGTGAAAGATTGTTGTGCCGCCTTTGGTGAGACTGCGGCTGGCCTGTTTGATGTGACCTTGCCGATAACAGGTATTGCGGGAGACCAACAGGCAGCGACGGTCGGTCAGGCCTGTTTCCAGCCCGGCATGATGAAGTCGACCTATGGGACCGGCTGTTTTGCGCTGGTGAATACCGGCAGCGCCCATGTGCACTCCCAAAACCGTTTGCTTGCCACCGTCGCCTATCGGATTGGCGGCAAGGTAACTTACGCGCTTGAAGGGTCCATCTTTATGGCTGGTGCGACGATCCAATGGCTGCGGGACGAGATGAAGTTCATCGCCTCAGCTGAGGAAAGTGAAGCGCTTGCCAAACAAGCCAACCCTGACTCTCAGGCAATTGTGGTTCCAGCCTTCACGGGCCTTGGGGCGCCTTACTGGGATCCAAATGCGCGCGGGGCAGTTCTCGGCATGACCCGGGACACAGGCGCTCCTGAAATTGTGCGGGCGGCTCTTGAGTCCGTTTCCTATCAAACGCGGGACCTGATGGACGCCATGGGTGCGGACATGGAAGGGGCAGGGCTTTCTGCACCTAACGAGTTGCGTGTCGACGGGGGCATGGTCGCCAATAATTGGTTTGCCCAAAATCTCTCTGATCTTTTGGGGAGGCCGGTTGTTCGCCCGGTAGTGCAAGAAACGACGGCGCTCGGCGCTGCCTACCTTGCGGGCATGCAGGTTGGCTTTTTCGGCGGCCAGGACAGCGTTTCTGCCCAATGGCAGCAGGAAGCCCGTTTTGACGCAGTGATGGACGAAGTGTCGCGGGAAAGTCGATATGGGCGCTGGAAGGATGCAGTGGGCCGCGTTTTGACTGTATAGTTTTCTGATCCGGCTTTGGGAGGAATGGCGATGTCCGATCTTGTGGAAAAGTTACGGTCTGAACTGGGGGATGTAGGCGTTCTCACCGGCGCTGATGCGGAAGAAAAGGCGCAGGGCGGGTGGAGCCATCTGGGCACACCGCTGGCGGTCGTGCGGCCCGCTTCAACAGAAGAAACTTCGAAAGCACTGAAGCTTTGCCATGCGGCTGGTCAGGGAATTGTCGCCTGGGGAGGTAAGACAGGCCTCGTGGAGGGCGGCAATGCCGAGGGCATGATTGCGCTCTCAATGGAGCGTATGCACAAGATTGAAGAAATCGATACCGTTAGTGGCACCATGACCGTTCAGGCGGGGACTGTTCTGGAAGCGGCTTGTGATGCTGTTGAAGCGAAGGGGTTTTTCTTTCCGCTTGATCTCGGCGCACGCGGGTCAGCCACGATTGGCGGAAATGTTTCCACTAACGCAGGCGGCAATCGGGTGCTGCGCTACGGCATGATGCGGGAAATGGTTTTGGGCCTGGAAGTGGTCCTTGCTGACGGGACCGTTTTGTCGTCGATGAACAGCATGCTCAAGAACAATGCGGGATATGACCTGAAACAATTGTTTATCGGTACTGAGGGGACGCTAGGTGTGGTGACCCGTGCTGTTGTTCGCTTACGTCCGGCACCGTCGAGCCAGGACGTTGCCTTTGTTGGTGTTGGTGAGTTTGATGCGATGCCACGGCTCCTTCGTCACATGGACATCGCACTTGGCGGCACGCTCTCAGCCTTTGAGGTTATGTGGGAGGATTTCTACAATCTGGTGACGCGGGAGCCTGCTCTCGGAAAACCACCACTTGCCAGCACGCACCCATATTACGTTCTGGTGGAATCGCTTGGCGGCCACCAGGAGGAAGATTCCGCGCGCTTTGAAGCAGCGCTCATGGCCGCGATGGAAGAAGGTATTATCTCAGATGCAGTGATCGCGAAAAACCAATCAGAACGTGATGCCATGTGGGCGCTTCGGGATGATGTCGGGCAGGTCGCGCAAAACTGGCCGATCTTTACCTATGATGTGAGCCTCGGGATTTCTCACATGGAGAAATATGTCGCGACGGTGAAGGAGCGACTTGCCGCTGAGTGGGACAGCCCGACTGCGATGATCTTTGGGCATCTGGGTGACGGAAATCTGCACGTCATTGTGGGTGTTGGGGACGGCGAACCTGAAGCGCGGCGGCGGGTTGAAGAGATCGTCTATTCGCCGCTTCGGGAAATTGGTGGCTCTGTTTCGGCTGAACATGGGATTGGCCTGGAGAAACGCCCCTATCTTGGCTGGTCTCGTACGCCAGAAGAGGTTGCTCTGATGCATACGCTGAAAGCGACGCTCGACCCCAAGGGTATTCTCAATCCTGGGAAAGTGTTGGAGCCCGGCTTGCGGGCGGCGGCAGAATAAGGCCAGGTCATTAGGCTTGATTTGACACTTGCTGGGTGCTGGCTCACTCTAGAGACAACAGTCTTTTTTGGAGGAAAAATCCATGTCCGTTGCTGAAGACATGACAATCACATCTGTCCGTGGCCAGGTATCAGATGCCGAATGGCAAGCCCGCGTCGATCTCGCTGCAACCTATCGTCTGGTTGCGCATTATGGGTGGTCGGATCTCATTTACACTCATATTTCTGCCCGTGTGCCAGATGCGGAAAATCAGTTCCTGATCAATCCCTATGGCATGACGTTTGATGAGATAACGGCCTCTAGTCTGGTGAAGGTGGATCTTGAGGGCAACATTGTCATGGACACACCTTACATGATCAACCCGGCTGGGTTTACGATCCACAGCGCCGTTCACGCCGAGGGTAAAGATGCGCACGCAGTGATCCACACCCATTCAGACGATGGGGTGGCCGTGTCTGCGCAGAAAGAAGGGCTCTTGCCTCTTTCGCAGACGGCCATGGTCGTCATGGCAGATCTTGCGTATCATGACTATGAGGGGATTGCGCTCAATCATGATGAGCGAGAGCGTTTGATTGCTGACCTTGGCGACAAACACTCCATGATCTTGCGCAATCATGGGCTTTTGACATGTGGCGACACCTGCGCGGATGCTTTCTTGCGGCTCTTTTTCCTGGAGCGCGCTTGCACGATGCAGATTAAAGCTCTGTCGGGTGGCCGAGAGTGTGTTCAACCTCCGTCGCAAGAAGCGATCGACACGGTGGCGGGGCAGGCACGCTTCCAAGATGCCAATGGAATTGGCAACTTGGCATGGCCTGCGCTGCTCAGAACCATCGATAGGGTTGATCCTTCCTATCGGGATTAACATGTAAGGATAGCGATGGCGGCTGCGGCGGTTTTTCCGGCGCGGCCCCGTTTGTGTTTATGCTTCCGTTCTCAAAAACATTTGCCCCCAGGAGAGCTTCCACATGAAATTTGGTGTCGGACAACCAATGACCCGGGTCGAAGACGACCGCCTGATCACCGGACATGGCCGTTACACGGATGACGTTTCGCTGCCTGACCAGGTCTATGCCGTTTTGGTGCGTTCGCCCTATGCCCATGCGAAACTGGGGGAGGTTGAAACAACGGAAGCAAAGAGCGCTGAGGGGGTGCTCGCCGTCTATACGATTGCGGATCTTGACACTGCAGGATATGGCGAAGTGCCGAACGTTGCCCATGCCATGGTGAAGAACCGGGATGGGTCGCCCATGTATAAAACAACCAGGCCAATCCTTGCGCGTGATCGCGTGCGATTTGCTGGGGAGCCTGTGGCGGTCGTTGTTGCAACGAGCGAAGCTCTGGCGCGGGATGCCGCTGAGCTTGTGATGCCAGAGTATGACGAACTTCCGGTTGTGGTGGACACGGAGGGAGCGGCTTCAGCAGACGCGCCCGTTATCTGGGACGAGCATGGGTCCAATGTTGTCTACGATTGGGAATGGGGGGATGAGGCTGCTGCCCAAGAAGCGAAAGAGAAGGCCGCACATATTACCAAGGTGGAGCTGATCAATAACCGCATTGTTGTGAATGCGATGGAACCGCGGGCAGCGCTCGGCGCTTACGATGCAGCAGAAGACAAGTACACTCTGTATTCGGGGAGCCAGGGTGTGCATGGGATGCGCGGGCGGCTTGGGTTGTGCGTCGGGTTTCCTGAGGAGAAGTTGCGGGTGATCTCCGATGATGTTGGCGGTGGCTTCGGCATGAAGACCTTCGTTTATAACGAGTATCCCATCGTTCTATTTGCTGCAAAGCAGTTGGGCCGTCCCGTGAAGTGGACGGGTGATCGAAGTGAGTCCTTCTTGTCGGATACGCAGGGCCGTGACCACGTTACTGCCGCTGAACTTGCGCTTGATGCTGACGGTAAAATCCTTGGTGTTGATGTGCGCACCATTGCCAATCTTGGTGCTTATCAAAGCCAGTTTGCAGCGTTTATTCCGACACTTGCGCCGCGCGGCATGCATGCGGGTGTCTATCAGGTGCCAGCGCTCTATAATCGGGTGAAAGCGGTTATGACGAATACGGTGCCGGTTGACGCTTATCGCGGTGCCGGCCGCCCGGAAGCATCCTATGTGATTGAACGCCTGATGGATGCGGCTGCGCGCGAGCTTGGCATCGGGCCGGATGAGCTGCGCCGTCGAAATTTTATTCCCGCTGCGGAGATGCCTTATAACAATAAGCCATCACTTCCCTTTGACTCAGGCGACTTTGATCGCAACCTGACAGATGCGCTGGCGAAGTCTGACTTCGCTGATTTTGAAGCCCGTCGTTCAGCTGCTGCCTCTCGGGGCAAGCTCGCAGGTATCGGTCTTGCCTATTACGTTGAACGCACGGCAGCGGGCATGACAGAGTTTGCGCGCCTGGAGGTCGATAGCGAAAACGATATGGTCCATGTCTATACAGGCCAGCAATCAAACGGTCAGGGCCACGAAACCGTCTGGACACAATATGTATCGGGGCGGCTTGGTGTTGATGTGGAGAAAATCAAAGTTCACGCCGGTGACAGCGAAGTGCTTGCTGGCGGGGCAGGGACCGGGGGTTCGAAGGCGGTCTACATGGCAACTGGTGCTTTGGGTGTTGCCTCTGACACGCTCATTGAAAAAGGTCGTGAACTCGCCGCCAATGAGTTGGAGGCGGCCGTCGTGGATGTTGAGTTCCGTGGGAGCGATGGGGAACCCGTATTCGCTGTCGTCGGGACGGACAAACGCATCGACCTCTTCACTGTTGCTAAAATCGCGGAAGGCCAAGCCGATCTCGGTGAGTTCAGCGCTGACGGTGAGTATGACGAAGCAGGCAACAGCTATCCCAACGGAGCTCATGTCTGCGAGGTTGAAGTGGATGTGGATACAGGTGAGTTTGAGATCACCCGCTACACGGTCGTTGATGATTTTGGCACCGTGCTCAATCCATTGATCGTTGCTGGACAAGTGCATGGTGGGATCGTGCAGGGGCTTGGTCAGGCCATGGGTGAGCATACGGTTTATGACGAAGATAGTGGCCAGCTGCTCACAGGCTCTTTTCAGGACTATTGGATGCCGCGTGCGGATGACATGCCCATGTTTGATTTCTCTTACAATGAGATACCGGCGACCTCTAATGCCATGGGCGTAAAAGGGGCAGGCGAAGCTGGAACAGTCGGCGCGCCTGCAGCCTTCATTTCAGCTGTGATTGATGCGCTAAAAGGGCATGGCGTGACGCGGATTGATATGCCTGTAACCCCGCAAAAACTCTGGCGTCTTATGCATACCGGCGCGAAGTAGGCTGCGGAGTAGTTCTGTCTGGAATGGGGTTGGAGTCCATACTCTCTCTGGGGGAAAGAGATTGTTTTCCGCGTGTCAGGGAATCGTTGACCTTAAAGCAGCGGCGCGAGAGGGTGCGGCTGTTGTCTTCTCAAACTGAGTATGTTGCCTGCAATGCTCGCTGTCGTTTCACCTGCTAAAGCCTTGAACTTTGATCCCTTGGAGCCACCAGTTCCGGTCAGTCATCCACGTTTGTTGGATGGCGCTGCCGAAATTGGGGCTGTTGCGAAGAAGCGGTCGCGTTCGGAGTTCAAGAAACTCATGAAGCTGTCAGACGCGCTGGCAGATCTTACTTATGAGAGATTTCAGGTTTTTGACGCGGTGGACCCTGTGAGTGGCGCCAAACCCGCGGTCTTTGCCTATGCGGGTGACACCTACCGCGGGCTGGATGTGTCGCGTTTTGAAGATGCGGACCTGGCCTATGCGCAGGACCATCTGCGCATTCTCTCTGGCCTCTATGGTCTTTTGAAGCCGATGGATCTCATCAAGGCGCACCGCCTTGAAATGGGGACCAAGCTTAAAAACCCTCGTGGGCCTGACCTTTATGCGTTTTGGGGTGAGCGCATTGCAGCGCTTTTGAATGAGGATTGCGATGCTTCCGGTGGCGCGCGGGCAATCATCAATTGTGCGTCGGTTGAATATTTCAAATCTGTTGATCGGGCTGCCTTAGGCCCTGAAGTCATCACACCGGTTTTCAAAGAGGAAGTTGCTGGCGTGGCGAAGATCATTTCGTTTCACGCCAAAAAGGCGCGGGGCATGATGGCGGCTTACATGGTTCGCCACCAAATTGATCGTGCTGAAGGTTTGAAAGAGTTCAACGAAGAGGGTTATGTGTTTCGGTCGCAGCTGTCGGACGCGTCTACCTATGTCTTTACACGCCTCCAGGGCTAGAAACTCACTATCGTGAGTTGACAAAATGTCACATTCAGCAAACACTGCTGACATGACAAATAATCATGCACCTGAAGATGGCGATAGCGCAACCCTAACAGTGGAAGAAGGCCCGTCACCAGCGCCTTCGAAAAGGCGTTTAGAAAGTCGCCGCCGCATTTTGGCAGCCGCACCGCAACTGTTTGTTGAACGCGGTTATCACGGCACGCGTCCGCAAGATATTTCTAAAGCTGCGGGGGTGGGGCACGGCACCTTCTATCTTCACTTTGCAGACAAGCTGGAATGCTTCCTCGCATTTGCTGAGGAAGCCTCCGCAGAGCTTGAAAAGTTCGCCGAGGAACATCACTCCGACGTGCATTCTCTTGAGGAAGGCATTCGGGAAGTTCTGAAGGCCGTGTTTGAGTATTCTGAAGAAAATCCCGGGGTGCTGGCTGCAGCCCTCACTGACATCAATGTGCTTGCGGTGGATGAGACTGACAAGGTTATGCCTGTGGACCGATGGGCGGAGCAATGGGCCAGTACGATCCAGGAATGGGCGGACAAAGGCGTGGTTGCTCCAGACACTGACCCCATGTTCGCGGGACATGTCCTGGTTGGGATGATCCGGCAAGGGGGGGCTTATGCCTATCGTGTGGGCCTGGGACCAGAAGAAACGCTGGAAAAACTGACGCGCTCGATCGTGCGTTCGCTTACCACGACGCCCTAAAAACGACTCCGCTCAGAGGCCATTTGAATGGTGAGCGGTTTCAGGAGGAAACAATGGAAAAGCTTGTGTACACACGCGATGAGTTGATGGCAGACCATCCATACGCCAAAGAACACCGCGAGGTTGGATATCTTCTGCATGGCGGTTTTGATGAGAACGGTACCTACGTCTCACCAAAGACACTTCATCGCTGGCCTGCGATCCGCGCATGGCAGAAAGCACTCACGGACAATGGATGGGACCTGGTTGAAGCGACGGGTGATCTACTGCATCGGGGTAACTATCCGAACCTCAAGCAGCAAAAGCTCCTCATTAATAATGGATTTGGGGAGTCGTTTTGGAACTCGCTCACCGTCACCGGTATCATCGAAGCACGTGGGCAAATTCTCTGCACCGTCGAGGCGCCGGACTACCAGGATATTATCGTTGAAGACATCTCCGAAACGGCAACAGGTCATCTGAACAAGGGTCTTCTTTACGCCCATGGTGCTGATGAAGGGGGCGACCCTGACAAACCCGAATTTGGTGCCCATGACGCGATGTGGTTTGCGGCCCGTGATCTTGTGTTTGGGAAAGATGCATATCCACTTGTGGAACCACCTGAATCCATCGGGCGTCCTGATCAAGGGCGTCTTATGCCGCAGCTACCTGAGTCCCACGAAGGGCTGCTGCTCCTTCTTATGAACGTTTTGATGATTGAAGTGCGGGCGGAAGCGTTCTTTGCGCACTCAGTCGCCCTTATGCGTGATCGTGACATCTTCAGCAACGCAGCAGAAGCCGATCATGCGGCGACCATGGTCGAGCGCATTCGTATAGATGAGTCCGTTCATGTAGGATACTTGCAGACAGTCATCTCAGAGATGCGCAGTTTTACCTTTAAAACCGTCGATGGCGGCACAATTGCGGGTAAAGACCTGATTGATCCAGTTTGGAAAAATATGGTGATCTGGCATGGGGAAACCCAGTTCGATCTCTCCAAAGAACAAAGCTACGAAAACATCAAAGAGCGTCTTCTTTCAAAAGAAAACGGGCAAAAGCTGCTCGCCGATTTTGATGCGCTCGACACCTATAGCGAGAAAGCAGCTTAATGAAACAAGTAGAAGGGCGTACAGCCTTCATCACCGGTGGCGCTAGCGGCATCGGTCTCTCCATGGCGCGGTCGTTCGGTCGGGCCGGTATGAATATTGTTCTGGCAGATATTGACCCAGAAGCGCTGGAGACAGCTCTAGCCGATCTTCACCAAAGGCAGATCAAGGCAATCGGAGTTGAGTGTGACGTCGTCTCTCGGGAGTCGATGCAGGAGGCTGCCAAGAAGGCGATTGCTGAATTCGGAAAAGTGCATGTCGTCTGTAACAATGCAGGTGTTGGTGCGGGTGGTCCGATTGAAGAGGTTCGCCCCAGTGATTGGGATTGGGTGATTGACGTAAACCTGAAGGGTGTTGTGATCGGGACTGAAGTCTTTGCACCGATCATGCGAGAGCAAGGTGAAGGTGGGCACTTCGTAAATACCGCCTCTATGGCCGGTATGGTCTCACCGCCCGGAATGGAGCCCTATAACGCAACCAAGTTTGCAGTTGTTGCTATGTCTGAAGGGTGGCGTGGACAGCTGGAGGAACTTGATATCGGCGTTTCCGTCTTGTGCCCTGGATTTGTGAAAACCCGTATCCACGAGTCAGGCCGCGCGCGTCAGTCAGAATATGGCGAAGCTGTTGAGGAAAATGAGGCAGTGGCCGGTGCTGCTGCGGAGTTTGTTCTCAATGGATTGGACCCTGACCGGGTTGGCGAGCGGGTGCTGGAAGCTATTCGGGAGAATGAGCTCTACATCTTCACGCATCCAGATATGCGGGCCGCAGTTGAGATGCGGTTTGCGGGCATCATGGAAGCATTTGACCGGGCTGAAAAGAGCAATGCGCTTAAGGGTTCCGGCTATTCCTCTCCTCAGGACCTGACTGCGATTGGTCGCCAGGAATAGGGCGACTGACCTCACAGAAATCTTTCTGACTTTGATCCGTATCAAGGGCTGCGCACTGCGCGGCCCTTATTGTTTACGTGGTCGATAGCATTGGAGGTCGGACAGATGCAGACGTTATTTCGTTCATCAATCTTCGCAGCAGGCATTGTTGCTTTGGCTGGCCCGGCAGTGGCTGAGGGGAACGTCATTGCTTTTAAGAATGACTCCTGCGTTGCCATTCATCTTGAAGCAGAGGGCAACGATTCCTGCTTTGGATATGGCGGGTGCCAGGTTCAAGTCGCGCCTTACCAGACCAAGCATGTGGAGTTGCGTCCCGGTGTGCGTCCCAAATGGGCACAGATCAATGTGACCGGTTCTTGTGAAGAGAAACAGCTTACCCTTGCTGGCCAGTGCGCGGTTGATTTGGAGAAAGTTTTCCGGGGAAGTGGCTACGTTCCAGGCCGGCGTCCTGGCGAAGGCGCGGGCGACCTGACCCCCGCTTTTGAGGAGGTTGTTGGCCCATTCGACCCGGGTGTCTCCTTTGCAACGGTGCGTCTGAGCGTCGGCATTTGCGAAGAGGTGGATGGGCATGACCGTTGTGACGTTCGCTGTGATGTGAACTAGCTAGGGCTATCCCGGCCTCACTTTGATTAGCCATGCGACCAGTCCAACAAACAGGCTGAGCGTAACAGTTGCGCCGAGTGGATCCCAGAACTCGAGCCTGGGGAACAAGCCGGTCCAGGCGTCCCAGGTGAGCACTATCGTTTTCTGAATATCGTTCCAGGCTTGGGCGGGTAGGTCTGTCCAATCGGCGACCCTGGGAGGTTGTGTGAGATTTCTGACAGCTTGGTCTTTCAAAGACATTGGCTATGCCTCCATCACCCCCATTTCCCCTCCAGCGATTTGAGCGCCCAGCCTCGAACCCGGGGCGTTAAGACTTTCTGAAAAGGCCAATTCAGCGAAAATACGGTAGTTTCGCTATGTGGGGATCGCGCAGCCTTGGTTTGGCATATCTCCTGCGAGGGATGGTGTGAACTAATCAACACGTCTCGCAATGGGACAATGCTTGCGACGGAGTTTTGAAATGAAACGCACACGTATGATGGTTTTTGGCGCCTTGTTTGCCGTTCTTGCCGGGGCGGGTGCCCTAACCCTCACAGCGGAGCCTGCCTACGCCTGTTCTGGTGGTAGTGACAACGGTGGCGGTGGCAGCTGGTCTTGGGACTGGTACTGGAGTTACTGATCTGAGGTCCGCGCGGTGGCCGTGATGCGCTAAGTGGGGGCTTGCGCGTTCAGCTAACCCGGACATCGGAGAGCCGGTCTCGTTCGCGAGACCGGCTTTTTTCGTGCACAAATCATAGGCTAGAGGCCGAGAACAGCCTTTGTCATGATATTGCGTTGAATTTCATTGGAGCCTGCATAGATTGTCGCGGCGCGGTCGTTGAGGTATTGCGGCAAAGCCGTCGCAGCGAGAGTTGAGCCGATAGGCGCTGTATTGGTTTCGAACGCTCGTGCCTCAGGTTGGTAGGGCAAGCCATAGTATCCGACGGCTTCTACTACCAGTTCGGTCACGCGCTGGCGCATTTCTGTTCCACGGACTTTGATCGCAGAAGAAATGGCGCCCACGGTTTCGCCGCTGTTCACAGCGGAAAAGATTTTCTGTTCAAAGCTCTCCAAGACAGAAAGCTCGATCTCTGTCGCGGCGATCTTATGTGCAAAGGCTGCGTCGGCCAGGAGCGGTTCGGTCCTTCCATTGTGTTCCTGGCGGGCAAAAGATTTGAGCAGGTCGATCCGCGTCTTCAGACCGGGGGCATAACTGCCACTGCGTTCGTGCTGCAAAAGATACTTGGCGACCGTCCAACCGTCATTCTCTTTTCCCAGAAGTCCCGAAACGGGCACGCGGACGTTTTCGAAGAAGACCTGATTGAATTCATGGTCGCCGGAAATTGAAATCAGGGGCCTGATCTCAATGCCGGGAAGGTCGATGTCGAAGAGCAGGAAGGTGATGCCTTGTTGGTTTTTGCCACTATTGTCGGTGCGTACCAGGCAGAAAATCTTGTTCGACCATTGCGCATGTGTCGTCCAGATCTTCGTTCCATTGATGATATAGTGATCACCGTCGCGCTCCGCTTTGCATTGCAGTGAGGCGAGGTCTGATCCTGAACCTGGCTCGGAGTAGCCTTGTGCCCACCAATCGTCCCCGCTGCGGATGCGTGGCAGATATTGTGTTTTTTGTTCTTCTGAACCAAACGCGATCACCACGGGTCCCACCATACGTGTAGCATTGGGGGTGACTACCGGCGCGGCGGCCAGGATCAATTCCCGCTGGAAGATGGCGTGCTGCTCCAAATCCCAACCGGTGCCGCCATGCTCAAACGGCCAGGCAGGGACAGACCAGCCTTGTTTATTGAGGATCCGGTGCCACTCAACTGCTACGGGCTGATCAGCGTAGATGCCTGCGCAGAGTTCTCCAGCGCGTTTCAGGTCCGGTGTCAGGCTCTCAGAGATGAATGAACGGACTTCGTCCGTGAATTGAGTGAGATCGGTCACTTTTTGCCAAAGCCTCCGATGCGTTCTGCCATATCAGGCCCGACGCCCTGGCTCTGGTATATCTCGTGGGCGAGGCCGGCTTCGATGGACATGCCGTCTGTGTCACGGAGCAGCTTTTTGTTGGCGCGAAGGGAGAACCAGGAGTTAGTGAGCATCTCGGCGCAAAAGGTCTCAACGGCTGCCTCGAAGCCCTCATCGGGATAGCAGATATTGCAGAGACCGATCTCTTCCGCCTCGCGGCCGGAATAGGTCTTGGCGGTGAACATCATCTCTGCCGCTTTCACCTTGCCAATTCGGCGAGGCAGCCGCTGGCTCATACCCCACACTGGGGTCAGTGCCCATTTGGCATGAGTATCAGCGAATTTCGCATTCTCCGCCGCAAGAATGATGTCTCCAGCGAGTGCAAGCTCTAGCGCGCCGGTATAGCAGTGGCTGTGGACAGCAGTTATGACAGGTTGAGGCAGGTTTGCGAGACGTTCAATAACGTGCGCTTGGAAGTTGGGACGGGGAAGCTTCTCGCCCGCTTCAATGTCCTTCAGGTCATGCCCGGCTGAGAAGCACTTGCCATTGCCGCGGAGGACAACGCACCCAACGGTTTCTGTCTGTTTCTCCAGATCGTCAATATGAGATTCGAGTGCCTGAAAGGCAGCCACGTTAAGCGCATTCAATTTATCTGGACGGTTGATGGTTAGAATTGCAACGCCGTTTTTGTCATCGCGGATAACGAGATCGCTCACGGTCTTCTCCCTGTTTCATCGTTGAAGAGAGCTTACCGTGTTCACTAGAGCGGACCAATCGACATTCCATTTCCCTAGGGGAACAGGTTCCTCAGCGTCTGATTTTGGGTGCTTCATGTTGGACCGGCTGCTAGATTGCTCAAACTGGAATTCATCAATAAATACAAAAGACGGGGAGAGACCCTTGGACGTTAAAGATAAGATTATTGTGGTCACGGGTGCGGCGAGCGGCATTGGGGTGGCGCTGGTCAAGCGGTTCTATGCTGCCGGTGCAAAACACATTGTATCCGTTGATATCAATCTTGATGGCGCGAAGGCGACAGCAGCTGAGTTTGGCGGGACGGCAATGCAGGCTGATGTCAGCAAAGAAGAGGACATCAAGGCTGTCATCGACAAGACAGAAACCGAGATCGGTCCGATTGATCTCTTCTGTTCCAATGCGGGTATCGGGGCTGGCCGTGATCTTTCTTCGTCAAATGATGAGTGGACTCTCTCCTGGGACGTGAATGTGATGTCGCATGTTTATGCGGCACGGCATCTTGCGCCCAAAATGGTTGAGCGGGGCGGCGGCTATTTTCTCAATACAGCCTCTGCTGCCGGGTTGCTCAATCAGATCGGCTCCGTTGCTTATGGTGTGACAAAACATGCAGCCGTTGGTTTTGGCGAATGGTTGGCGCTTACCTACAAGCATCAGGGCATTGGTGTTTCGATCCTTTGTCCGCAGGCGGTGCGCACTGCGATGACGGCAAATGCCAGCGCCAGCACTCAGGCTGCTGCGACAGACGGTATGATGGAACCCGATGTGCTTGCGGAAGCGGTGATGGAAGGCTTGGCGAACAATACGTTCTGTATTCTTCCCCACAAGGAAGTACTTGGCTATATGCGGCGCAAGACAGACGATTATGATCGCTGGATTGGTGGCATGAATAAACTGCATCGCTCGCTCACCGGGGAATAACTGGCGCGACACATCAGACTGTTTGAACGGGAAGTCTCTTTGGAGCCTTCCCGTTTTGCGTTTGCCTTCAACGCGGTGGCATGCGGATCGCGCCGTCGAGACGAAGCGCTTGGCCGTTGAAGTAACTGTTACGGACCAGTTCCATAACGAGGCTTCCAAACTCTTCCGGGTTGCCCAATCGTTTGGGGAAGGGGACAGAGGCCGCCAGTGTGTTCAGCACTTTGGGGGGCGCGCCCAGCATGGGCGGTGTCGCAAAAATACCCGGCATGATGGAGTTAACCCGGATACCCAGATCCATGAGGTCGCGGGCCATGGGGAGCACCAGGCCGTTCACGCCTGCTTTGCCAGAGCCGTATCCAATCTGTCCGACCTGGGCATCTTGGGCTGCGGCAGACGAGGTGAGGGTGATAACACCGCGTTCGCCGTCTTCCAAAGGATCAAGTGCTGCCATGCCTAATGCAGATAGGGACGCGACGCGATAGCTCGCCACCAGAATGCCTTGGATGGAGAACTCATAATTCTCTGTCGGATAGCGGGTAAGCTCACCGGTCTCTCTGTTGCGACCAACGGTTTTCATGCGGCCGCGTGAGATTTGCGCGCAATGGACGCAGACGCGTTCCTGGCCGTTGGCGGCGCGGGCTTCTTCAAACCCGGCGATGACGTTTTCTTCGCTGGTGATATCTACCTTGCAGAAGAGCGCGCCGATGTCGGCTGCGACTTCTTTTCCCTTCTCTTCGTTCACATCAAAGATTGCGACCTTGATGCCCGCAGCTCTCAGAGCCGTGGCGCTGGCTTGCCCCAAGCCAGATGCGCCGCCCGTTACAACGGCGGCGGTGTTTTCATCAAACTTCATGATGTCTCCCCATTTTGGTTTTGGCTTTTGTTTAAAGAATGTATCCGTCACCTGTTGCGCGGACGGTGATGTCTCCGAGAGACACGCCCCAGGGTTGGTCTATGGCTGTAATGATCGCGTCGGCAATATAGGAAGGGTCGAGAGCCACATAGTCAGGCTGTTCCGGATCTACCTGTTTCGGGTCAGCCTTGCCTTCCGCAAGCTCCATGAGAGTGCCCAAATAGGAGGGGGCGTTTTGACCAAGGATGCCAACCACGGCTTCTCCGTTTACAACGCCCGAGCCAAGCCCTGTCGCAGGCACGCCGGTCGGTTTGACAATGGTCACTTTGATCTTTCCTTGTGCTTCGACTCTCAGGGATTCTGAGAGGAAGTTCACAGCCGTCTTGGTCGCGCCATAGACGGCAGCGCCTACTACCGGAAAATTTCCATATATCGATGAGAGGTTGATTACATGGCCACGGCCCTGCGCGATCATTTGATCGTAGACTGCTGTGATGCCGTGCAGCACGCCTTTGATATTGATATCAATGCAGCGTGACCAGGCCTCTGCTGCGTCTTCGTGGTCTGAGAAAAAGGAAAGCGGCATGACACCCGCATTGTTGATCATGACGTCAATGGCGCCATGTTCCTCGAGAGCGTGCGCAGCAAGCGCTTTCATTTGACTAAGGTCGGTGACGTCGGTTTGAACAGCTGATGCGATGCCGCCAGCTGACCTGACGATTTCGACTGTTTCATTGAGTGTGGATGTATCAATGTCCGCACACAGAATTTTGGCCCCGAGTGCACCTGCTTTCTCGCAAACCAGGCGACCGAAGCCACCACCAGCACCTGTGACGATGATGACCTTGTTCTCAATATGGTCGGTCACTTTTCTTTTCCCCATTTGTCCCGTGTCGCAAAAAGTGTAGCGACTTTTGATAACGAGGGGCAGGGGTCGGCCGGCGCGCTGTCCGTGAATCTTTCTCAAACCAACCAATGTCAGGTGAACGGGAAAATGTTGACGCAGGGACACCCGTACTTGGTGTCTGCAAGCTCTTTGGCTACTTCTTCATGAACTCGTCAAAGGCGATTGCATAATCGGGATGCCATCTTGAAAGAGCCGGGCGGTTCTGGATGAGATCGTCTGCGTTCCATTGAATGCGCCGCTCATCCGTTTCGCGGCTGACATCATTATCGGGACAGAGAATATAGAAGTCGTCAGTCTCCAGGCTTTTCAGCATGAAGTCGACGACTTGTTCTGATGTCCAGGCTGTGTCGGGTTTCTCAGGCAGGAATTTGGAGATCATGCCGGTATAGGTGAAGCCGGGCACCAGAAGGTGGGCAGAAAGCTGGCAGTCTTCAATTTGCCGCAGCTCGTGCGCTAGCGCTTCTGTGAACGCAATGACACCCGCCTTGGAAAGATTGTAGGCAGCATTGCCCGGCGGGCGGGTGATGCCCTGTTTGGAGCCTGTATTGATCACCAGACCTGGATTTCCGGCTTCCAGCATGGCGGGTACGAAGGCTTGAACACCATGAATGACGCCCCAGAGATTAACGTCGAGGAGTTTCTTCCACCCACCTGTATTTTCCCAAGGCTTGCCGGGGTTCATGCCTGCGCCGGCATTGTTCATCAAGACATTGACGGTGCCGAATGTTTCTGTGGCGGTCTGAGCAAGCTCGGTGAGCTCTGATGCAATGCTCACATCACATGTGAGTCCCATTGTTTTGGCGCCATTCGCAGCGGCGGCCTGAAGAGCTTCTTCGGCTACCTCAAGTTGTTCGACGTCTCGATCCGCAACGAGAACATTCATGCCCATGGAGGCGTATCGAACACCAGCAGCCAGGCCGATCCCATTGGCACCACCGGTAATGACTGCGGTGCTGCCGGGCCGGAGGGCCGGGTGGGAGACTAATGTCATGAATTATGTCCTACAGTCGCTGACCCCAAGTCTCTAATACTATCGGACTTTGTGAGAGGTGCAGCAAGGCCCAGTCCAGCGGATATTCTGGGACCGGCGCTCACATATGGACAGTTTGTGGGGGAAATGGTGCCGGCTGAGAGACTCGAACTCCCGACCCCCTGATTACAAATCAGGTGCTCTACCAACTGAGCTAAGCCGGCCCCTTAGATTCGGCGCCAACATACTGGCGCTCTTCGTGAGCCGCAAGCGATGAGTTCCGGAAATTGGCTTTTCTCAACGTTTAACTTGCCAAAGGTGTAACCAGGAGTTTCCTAGAACGTTAGAATTGCGGTCCCAGCAGGTCGAAATTGAGATTTGGGTGGGAAAATGAACCAGATGGCAGCGACCCATGAGATTGGTGGCGGTGCACAACAGGCAGCCATGGGCACGCAGTAACTGTCTCAATTAACGGTAGTGTTTAGAAAGCAGCTCAGCTGTCGGGGGATGCTACCCGCCGTGTCGAGGCTGCTGTAGAGCCCCTTTCCAAACAGACAGTACCCTGAGACGTCATATGTCCCAGTTTTTGGAGACTGTGCGCACCGCGTGAGCCAATACCCCGTCAGCTTAAAGGGTGAAGTGCTCAGCGATAGTGATTTGATCGCTACCAGTGCAGGTCTTTTTCCCACTTTTAGTTACGTGGAATTAGGAGTTTCGTAGAGACTTTGATCTAAATTGGTTTTGACCGGGACATGAATGAATTTTTTGGTGGTTACAAATTTTTGGGTGGAAATAATGAATCGGCTTCTTTTCGGCGGGCGTTTGAGCCTTGCCAAGCTTATGGTTTCGCAAAAGATCTATGGTGTTCTTGGTTTTCTAACTTTTTGTTTCATAGCAACGAGCTCTGTCACGCTATGGCAGATGGCGTCAATCACAACAGAGATTGAAGAGGTCTCGGATCGGCAGATGCCGTTGACCGAAGTGGTCACCAAGGTTGCGCTGACACAGCTAGAGCAAGCGGTTTACTTCGAACGCATTCTGGCGCTGTCCTATTCATCATATGGGCGGCCGTTGAGTTCTGATTTGGCCCCGCTCGTTGAAAGCTTTCAAAAGGATGGCAAAATCGTAGCTGAAACGATTATCACCGCTGAAGAGATTGCTGCGGAGGCGGCTGAGGTTACGCCCTTGGCCACCGTCGTGGAGCGGTACACTGCCATTCTTAAATCACTAAAGCACTTTGACAAGGGGCATGTCGTCTATCAGAGGCACGCTGATGAACTGATTGAAATGATCCGACGTGGAGAGACCACTGGGATCAAGGAGTTGGCTCACACCGTTCATGCCGAAGAAGATGCGCTTGATAAAGAAATTACTGAAATTCTTGTGGAAATTGAGCATCTTACGGCGGACTCCCTAAACGTCGTGAAAGAACATGAGGCCATGGCGGTCTGGATGGTTTTCATTCTGACAGTGGTGGCTGTCGTGATCTCCGGGGTAGTTGGCTTTGTGGTGGTTCGTGGCATTGTCGGGCCTCTCAGGAACGTTGTTGACGCCCTGGCCACTCTGGCTAAGGGCGATACCAGCCATGAGGTTGCCGTGAATAGTGCGGATGAAATTGGCCGGACTGCCGAAGCCTATGGTGTTTTGCGCCAGGCAACTGAAGATGCGCAAGCGGCGACGAAAAAGCATCAGGAAGAGCTCGATGCTGCGGAAGCGAGTAAGAGAGAGGCAATGGACCGCCTGACGGAAGAATTTGATGCGTCGGTTGCATCCGTCATCGAGTCTTTCCGCGAAAGTGTCACCACTCTGGGCGCGGCATCCAAAGAGATGAGCGAAGCCGCGAACACATCCAGATCCCAGACGGCGACTGTTTCTGCTGCGACGGAGGAAACCAGTACCAATGTACAGGTTGTTGCCTCTGCTGCGGAAGAAATGGCAGCCTCTATCAACGAAGTGTCTAATACCATTGCGAAAACGGCAAAGGTGACACAACAGGCTGTAGAAGATGCCGAGACCACGACCCAATCAGTGACAAGCCTTGCAGAAGCGGCTTCGAAGATTGGCGATGTGGTTGATCTGATCAGCGATATTGCCGACCAAACGAACCTGTTGGCGTTGAATGCGACGATTGAGGCCGCGCGCGCTGGCGAGGCGGGCAAAGGGTTTGCCGTTGTTGCGTCCGAGGTTAAGGGGCTGGCAAATCAGACTGCGAAAGCGACGGGTGAGATCACGACGCAGATCACTGAAATTCAGGCTGTCACAGGAAGATCTGTTGCGGCGATTTCTGAGATCACGAAGACGATTAGTGAGATCGATTCATACTCGTCCACCGTGGCGTCTGCGATTGAAGAGCAAAAAAATGCCACGCATGAGATCAGTGGCAGTGTTCAACAGGCCGCCCAGGGTACCCAGGAACTGTCTGAATCCATGACAGGCGTCCAGAAAGCCACAGAAGTATCCGGCGACTCTGCTACCCGAGTGAATGGTGCCGTGGAGCACCTCTCGAAAGAGGCAGATGCTCTCAAAGGACATGTGGATGATTTCCTTGCAGGACTTAAGTCCGCATAATCTTCCAAGGTTAGAAACGAGTTGGTGATCGGCATGTGGGATTAATCCCACATGCCGATGATCGCGCCTATCAGGGGCATCGTAATAACGAAGTTGCCATTGTTAATGATGGCGGTGCGGTAGCTCTCTCGATCGACTATCACTTCGATCCAATTGGTGGGCATCACGAATCCGAGCCAGACAGCCAAGCTGAGCTCCGCTGCTTTGATTGTAGAAATCAGCCTGCCGAAAAACTGCTTTCGAATGAACCAATGAGCGTCCTTCTGCGACTATAGGGGGTGAGAGACACTTTTGGTGGTCGCGAGCGGTATACTGTCCGTTGGCGACCCCTCGAACCAGGCGCATGGTTGATGGTTAGAAACGTCAAGACAATCGTGAACGAATTGCAGGTTCTGCGTGCGCAAGGCGGGGACGAACGGGCTTTTCGCGACCTTGTACAGCGTTGGTCGCCTCAACTGCTGCGGTTTTGCCGGCGACGGACCGATGATTTGGATACTGCGCGGGAAGTGGTCCAGAGCGTCTGGTTGCAGGTGGTAAAAGGGTTTCGCCGGTTAGAAGACCCGGCGCGCTTTCCGGCATGGCTGTTCACCATTGCAGCCCGTGCCTGTGCAGACCAAGTGCGCGGGCAGGTTCACCGGCGGACTTTAGCGGCTCACTACAAAGATGTTGCGTTGAATGGACAGCACTCTGACGACGTAGCGACAGACGCCTCCGTGTTGGATCTCAAGGCAGCGATACGGACGCTGGCGTCCGATCAGCGGCAGCTTCTGAGCCTCTATTACACCCAAGGTTTTTCAATTGAAGAGATTGCGACACAACTCGGCATCCCCAGTGGAACCGTAAAGTCGCGGCTGCACAGCTTAAGAGAGGTGCTTCACCGCGCCCATGAAGGAGAAGGTAATGACGAACATTGATGATGAGATCCGCGCGGTCTTGAGTGCGGAGGAAATGGACGAGCTTGAGAAGCTAACTGGTGAGCAGGGCATGTTCGACATGATTGGCGAGAGTTTTCGTTCGAAGATGCGGTACTGGATGATTTTGCTCTGGGGTTACTCGATCGCCGCGTTCGGTGGCGCAATCTGGGCAACGATCCGCTTTCTTCAAGCGACAGACACCAAGGATCTGGCGATCTGGGGGGGTGTCTGGATCATTCTGATTCTGGCGATCATGCTTGCAAAAATTTGGTACTGGATGGAGCTGAACAAGAACACAGTCGTTCGGGAGCTCAAGCGTGTTGAGCTTCAGATTGCGTTTCTTGCCAAATCGATAGCTCAACAAAAATGAGCAGGATGTTTTGCTGATTATTGCGGCCTCGCGAGACCTGCTTAGCCCCACATGCCTATGATGGCGCCCATCAGGGGCATCGTAATAATGAAGTTGCCATTATTGATGATGGCGGTGCGGTAGCTTTTGCGATCGAAAATCACTTCGATCCAGTTGGTGGGCATAACAAATCCCAGCCATACGAGAAGCCCGAGCAGGGCACCGCCACCAGCTGAAGCGACGCCTAGGCCTGATGCGAGGATCGCGATCACGACGGCATTGAGCGCTGCTGGAATGGTTACGAGTGCCATGGCTCCGCCGCCGCCTTCAATTTCTTCCTGACTTCGGCCCGTCGACTCCAGCCACGCTTTGCCAGCGGCGAGAGGGGAGTACCAGATGGCACCGACGGCCATATTGGCCACGATGGCGCCCAAAACAGCCAGCCAGTTGATTGCTTCCAGTGAAATTGACATGCCGGGTTCCTCCCAAAATCAATGATTTTCAGCATCGATATTTAATTGACTGCTTAATAATGTCAATTGACCTGTCTGGACATTGCTGGGCCCTAGTTGCGGTGTGATAGTTGTTGGGCCAGGTTCGGTTGAGGGAGGGGGGCGAATGGATCAGAGGGCGGTTCGGATAGGGCTTCTTGGGGCATCGCAGATCGCGCCACTGGCCATCATTGCGCCAGCCGCCAGACGTGATGATGCTGAGATTGTCTCTGTCGCTGCCCGGGACCGTGAGCGCGCAGCATCCTTCGCCGCGGAGCATGGCATTTCGAGGGTCGCTACCACCTACCAGGAGCTGGTTTCTGATCCTGAAATCGATCTTATTTACAACGGTTTACCCCCATCTTCTCATGCGCTTCTTAGCGTTACGGCTATGAAGGCAGGCCGCCATGTACTCTGCGAAAAACCGTTCGCTCTGAATGCCGGCGAAGCCAGGCATATGGTCGAAATGGCATTGCAGACAGGACGGGTTTGTGTCGAAGGCTTTCACTATTTCTACCATCCCCTTTTTGCTCGGGTTCTTGAGATTGTCCGATCCGGTCGGTTGGGGCCGTTGATTGCCATGAGTGGTGCCTTTGATGTGGAAATACCCGATGTTGCCGGCAATATTCGGCATGACCTGGCGCTGGGTGGTGGCGCCTTGATGGATCTTGGCTGCTATCTGCTTCATATGCTCCGGCATATCGCTGGTTCTGAGCCTCAGGTATTGAGCGCAAAGGCAGAAGTCGGACGACCAGGCATTGACCTCTCAATGGACGCCGAGTTGCAATTCAGTGGCATTCCGGCTCGGATTTCCTGTGATATGAACTCTGGTGTTGCCATCCGTGCGGAATTTGAGGTGATCGGGCAAAAAGGTCGTCTGCATGTCAATAATCCGATCCACCCCTATCTTGGCCATCAATTGACTCTCGTCGTGGATGGCGAGGAAGTGACTGAGCAGGTGGATGGGCAGTCGACATTCGATCATCAGCTCGACGCCGTGATTCAAGCGATTAGGGGAGGGCCCGGCGTGCCGACCGGTGGGCCAGACGCTGTCGCCAATATGGAGGCGATTGATGCAATCTACACCGCTGCTGGGCTCGCTCCGCGCGGGGTTTGACGGCTTTTATCTATCGTTTCGTGCTAATTCATAGAAGGCAACTGCCGCCGCGTTGGAGACATTTAGGCTGCGCATTGGGCCGGAGGCGGGGAGTTTTGCCAGCCAATCGCACTTCTCGCGGGTCAGGCGTCTAAGGCCCGCGCCTTCCGCGCCAAGCACCAGAGCGACTTTGCCTTTTGTATCTATGGCGCTTAATTCCTGATCTGACTCTCCGTCTAAGCCGATGATTGTAAACCCTTGTTTTATAAGGATTTCAATTGACCGAGAGAGGTTGCTGACACGACAGATGGAGACATGTTCGAGGGCGCCCGAAGCAGACTTTGCCAGCACGCCTGATTGCGGTGGGCTGTTGCGATCTGTCATCACCAATCCTGAAACGCCGAAGACGGCGGCGGAGCGGAGGATGGCGCCGACATTATGGGGATCGGTCACCTGATCAAGGAGGGCGAGGCGGGTCGCTCCCTCCATAACTTGGGTAAGGTCTGGTTCGTGAAGTGGGTTGGTTCTAAGCGCAATGCCCTGATGCACGGCGCCGGGCGGCAGCAAGTCGGAAATTTCGCCTGTTTCCGCAAGGATCGGTTTGATTCGTCTGGTCTGTTCGGCGGCCTCAAGTTCTTTGGCGACAGAAGATGTGCAAAAAAGTTGAGATATCTTCCGTTTTTCGTTCGCGAGAGCCTCAGTGACTGCATGGAGGCCATAGAGATAAGCGCCGCTTGCATCGGCTTTGGCCGCTGACGGCGGTGTAGAGCGCCGTTTTCCGCGGTTTTTCTTGGTTTTCTCTTGAGAAATCGGCGCCGCATGGGGGCGAGGTTGCTTGCGCTTGGTCATATCCGATCTTATATTCCGCATCCACAGGCTTACGCAATGAACAGCCTCCACAGTGCCGCCAGCTTACTTCAAGCGAAATAGCGGTGACGCTGCGGGGGCTTGCACGTTTTTTCGGATGATTTTTAGTTGACAGGCTAAGGGCGGGCGCACATAAACCCGATCAATATTCGGTCGGGTCTCTGTGCCGCGAAGCCACTGCGTTTAATAAGGAATTTGTATTCGGTTTTGGAGGGATGCCCGAGCGGTTAAAGGGGACGGACTGTAAATCCGTTGGCTATGCCTACGTTGGTTCAAATCCAACTCCCTCCACCATCGACTTTGAGACGAAGACTTTAAGAAGCGAATTTCGACGGAATGAGGCGGGTGTAGCTCAATGGTAGAGCAGTAGCCTTCCAAGCTGATGACGAGGGTTCGATTCCCTTCACCCGCTCCAGCTATTGGGGCACTAAGGCGCACGGGTCGCGTTGATGACCTGAGGTAGTAAGAAAAGAGCAGGCGGCGTGATCGACTTGCTCACAGTGTATAGGCCGGGGCGGCTCCCATGTAGTAGGTGGGGCGGGCCCCATATAGATGAAGGTTAGAAGAGGCCATGGCCAAAGAGAAATTCGAGCGTAATAAGCCACACTGTAACATTGGCACGATTGGTCACGTTGACCACGGTAAGACGACGCTGACAGCGGCGATTACGAAAGTGCTTGCTGAAGCTGGTGGGGCAGAATTTTCTGATTATGCAGATATCGACAAAGCGCCAGAAGAGAAGGCGCGCGGTATTACGATCTCGACGGCGCACGTTGAATATGAGACGGCGAACCGTCACTACGCGCACGTGGACTGCCCAGGTCACGCTGACTATGTGAAGAACATGATCACCGGTGCGGCTCAGATGGATGGTGGCATTCTTGTTGTGAACGCAGCTGATGGCCCGATGCCACAGACACGCGAGCACATTCTTCTTGCCCGTCAGGTTGGTGTTCCAGCGCTTGTTGTTTATCTCAACAAGGTTGACCAGGTTGATGACGAAGAGCTTCTTGAGCTCGTTGAAATGGAAGTGCGTGAGCTTCTTTCCGAATATGGCTTCCCAGGTGACGATATCCCAATCATCGCTGGTTCAGCCCTCGCAGCCCTTGAGGGCCGTGATGACAATATCGGTAAAGACAGCATCATGAAGCTGATGGAAGCGGTTGATGAAGCCATTCCACAGCCAGAGCGTCCGAAGGACCAGCCGTTCCTGATGCCGATTGAGGATGTGTTCTCAATCTCAGGTCGTGGGACAGTTGTGACGGGTCGTGTTGAGCGCGGTGTGATCAATGTTGGTGACGAAATTGAAATCGTCGGCATCAAGGACACACAGAAGACGACCTGTACGGGTGTTGAAATGTTCCGCAAGCTGCTTGATAGCGGTGAAGCAGGTGACAATATCGGGGCTCTGCTGCGTGGTGTTGACCGCGAACAGGTTGAACGTGGTCAGGTTCTTTGTGCACCTGGTTCGATCACCCCGCACACGAAGTTTACGGCTGAAGCCTACATCCTGACGAAGGATGAAGGTGGTCGTCACACACCCTTCTTCACGAACTATCGTCCACAGTTCTACTTCCGGACGACAGATGTGACGGGTGTTGTGAGCCTTCCTGCAGGCACCGAAATGGTGATGCCAGGAGATAATGTTGCAATTGAGGTTGAGCTGATCGCGCCGATCGCCATGGAAGAGAAGCTGCGCTTCGCTATCCGTGAAGGCGGACGGACTGTCGGATCCGGCGTCGTATCCTCAATCATCGAGTAAGGCGTTTGCTGGGCGGCTCTTACCAGGGCCGCTCAGTTGTTTGTCCCGCAGCCATTTTGGCGGTGGGGCATTCGGTTTAGGAGTGTAGCTCAACTGGTAGAGCACCGGTCTCCAAAACCGGGGGTTGGGGGTTCGAGTCCCTCCACTCCTGCCACCGAAAGGGTGGGCAGGAATTAACTTGAGGGACCGAATGTTCGGTCAAACTCGCGAGAGGAACTATGGCGAAAAGCAATCCAGTTCAGTTCGTGCAGGAAGTTCGGTCTGAAGCGTCGAAGGTGACGTGGCCGACACGGCGCGAAACGATTGTGACGACGGTCATGGTCTTCATCATGGTTGTGATGGCGGCTCTGTTCTTTTTTCTTGCGGATCAGGTCTTGAGTTACGGGGTTTCTCTCGTGCTCGGACTTGGTGGCTAAGGTACGGGCGATTAAAGGTGCGACGATCATGAAGGCGCGGTGGTACATCGTTCAGGCTTATTCGAACTTCGAGAAGAAGGTCGCTGAATCTATTCGCGAGCGCGCGAATAGCGCAGGGCTTGAGGAAATGTTCGAGGAGATCCTCGTTCCGACCGAAGAGGTTGTTGAGTTGCGTCGCGGGCGCAAGGTGAATGCGGAGCGGAAATTCTTCCCTGGCTACGTTTTGGTGAAGATGGCTCTGACAGATGAGGCCTATCACCTCATCAAGGATACGCCGAAGGTGACTGGTTTCCTTGGCGCGGATAACAAGCCGCAGCCGATCAGTCAGAAAGAAGTTGATGTGATCCTGCACCAGGTGCAGGAAGGGGTCGAGCGGCCGAAACCGAGCATCACGTACGAAATTGGAGAGCAAGTGCGGGTGGCCGATGGGCCGTTTGCCTCGTTCAACGGCATCGTCGAAGAAGTCGATGAAGAACGGACGCGGCTCAAAGTTGCTGTGTCTATTTTCGGTCGGGCTACCCCGGTCGAACTTGAGTACGGGCAGGTCGACAAGCTCTAGAGCTTGTCGGGTAGGTCCCGTGTTGTGTGTGGGAGGTGGTCTTGCGACTGCCGTACCACTAACCCTTTAAAGTTTCCGGGCGGGTATATCCCAATCGGAAGGGGAAAGAGAAATGGCGAAGAAAATTGAAGGCTATCTGAAGCTTCAGGTGCCAGCAGGTGCGGCGAACCCGTCACCACCGATCGGTCCAGCGCTCGGTCAGCGTGGATTGAACATCATGGAATTTTGTAAGGCGTTTAACGCAAAAACGCAGCAGATGGAAAACGGGATGCCCATCCCAACCATCATTACAATTTACCAGGACAAGTCTTTCACGTTCGAGACCAAGACGCCGCCGGCTTCTTACTATCTGAAGCAGGCCGCTAAGCTGAAAAAAGGCGGTTCAACACCTGGTCGCGACGTTGCTGGGTCTGTGACTGTCGCGCAGTGCCGCGAGATTGCTGAAAAGAAGATGGTTGACCTTAATGCCAACGATCTCGATCAAGCAGCGAAGATCATCATGGGCTCTGCCCGTTCGATGGGTCTTGAGGTAGCGGAGTAAGACGATGGCAAAGCTTGGAAAAAGAACAACTGCTGCTCGTGAAGGTGTTGATGCGAAGACGCTCTACAATCTTGACGACGCAGTAAAGATGGTCAAGGAACGCGCGAAAGCGAAGTTCGATGAAACTATTGAGCTTGCAATCAACCTTGGTGTTGATCCGCGTCACGCTGACCAGATGGTTCGCGGCGTTGTTGAGCTGCCTAATGGGTCTGGCCGTACCGTGCGGGTTGCGGTGTTTGCTAAAGGCGACAAAGCTGAAGAAGCAAAAGCTGCAGGCGCAGACATTGTCGGTGATGACGAGTTGGCTGCTGAAGTGCAGGCGGGCAAGATCGATTTTGATCGTTGTATAGCCACGCCAGACATGATGCCGCTTGTTGGGCGCCTGGGTAAGGTGCTTGGACCGCGAGGCATGATGCCAAACCCGAAGGTTGGAACAGTGACACCGGACATCGGTGAGGCCGTGAAATCTGCCAAAGGCGGCGCGGTGGAATTCCGTGTTGAAAAAGCGGGCATCGTCCATGCTGGTGTTGGCAAAGCAAGTTTCAGCGAAGATCAGATTGCAGGCAATGTGCGTGCGCTGCTCAATGCGATCCAGAAGGCGAAGCCTACTGGGGCAAAAGGAACGTTCATGAAGAAGGTCGCGATCAGCTCCACAATGGGGCCTGGTGTAAAGATCGACCTTACGAGTGTTCAGGACGCCTGATCCCGGTTTGGGATTAGACGTCGAGTAAAGAATTCCCAGCTCACGAGTTTGGTGAGTTGGGCGAAGGCGGGACAAACGGTTTTCCGGAGACGGAGAGGCGTCGTGTCACGTCTTCATCCTGTCCGAGACGGTGGGTGTCAGCCATGCTTTTGTTGGTTGGCTTAATGGGTCGGTTGACCTGCCTGCAATAGACGGGGGAGAGAGCAGATTTGTGGTGTCGGGCTTTGGCCCGGTTTCACTGTCGGTTCAAACCCGGGACAGGCAAGAGAGCGCTGGTCGTGTGGCGCGCCTCCTCGGGGGACACGCACGAGCGGCATCTGCCAACGGTGGAGTGGGAGCGCAAGCTACTGTTTCACCCCCGACGCATCCGAGGGATTTGGATGCTTTGGAGAAGAGTAAGTGAATAGAGCCGAAAAAGAGGATCTGGTAACGCACCTCAAAGGCGTCTTTACGGACGCTGGCGTGGTTGTTGTTGCTCACTATTCCGGTTTGACGGTCGCGCAGATGACAGTTCTGCGTGCTCGGATGGCGGAAGCGGGCGGCAGCGTCAAAGTTACAAAGAACCGGCTCGCCAAACTCGCTCTGGACGGAACCGTAGTGGCCGGCATTGCCGACCATTTCACGGGACCAACGGCAATCGCCTATTCGGAAGACCCGGTTGCAGCGCCAAGAATTGCTGCAGCCTTCGCTAAAGAGAACGAGCAATTCGTGATCCTTGGCGGTGCGATGGGCGAAACCCTGCTTGATCAGAACGGTGTGAAGGCCTTGGCCGAACTGCCATCTCTGGACGAGCTACGCGGAAAGCTGGTGGGCATGATTTCTACGCCTGCAACACGTATTGCCGGAGTGCTGCAAGCACCCGCCGGTCAGCTGGCTCGCGTTATGGGCGCAAAAGCTGCACAGGGCGAGGAAGCGGCATAGGCCGGTCCTCGAACCCCAAGTTTGAACTGATTGATTAGAGAGAAATGTAAAAATGGCTGATCTTGAAAAAATTGCCGACGACCTGTCGAACCTGACCGTGCTTGAAGCAGCTGAGCTGTCCAAGCTTCTCGAAGAGAAGTGGGGCGTTTCTGCTGCTGCACCTGTTGCTGTTGCTGCCGCTGCTGGTGGCGATGCTGGTGCTCCTGCTGAAGAGAAAACTGAATTCTCAGTTGTTCTGACTGCAGCTGGTGACAAGAAAATCAACGTCATCAAAGAAGTACGCGCAATCACGGGTCTTGGCTTGAAAGAAGCTAAAGAGCTTGTTGAAGGTGCACCTAAGGAAGTCAAAGCTGACTGTCCTAAGGCTGAAGCTGATGAGCTTAAGAAGAAGCTGGAAGATGCAGGCGCATCTGTCGAGCTCAAGTAGTACTGCTTGGGAGCGGCCTCACGGTCGCTCCCAATTGCTCCGCCGGAGGAGCGTGGTGAGGTTTCTCACTGATCCGGCACTTTGTCTGAGGAAGATTTCGAGGAACAAAAATGACGCAGTCATTTACTGGTCGGAAGCGGGTTCGTAAATCATTTGGACGTATCCCCCAGGTGGCAGAAATGCCAAACCTGATCGAGGTTCAAAAATATTCTTATGACCAGTTCTTGCAGGTTGATCGGCAGTCCGATGGGACGCGCCTTGATCAAGGTCTGCAGTCTGTATTCGGGTCGGTCTTCCCGATTAGCGATTTTTCAGAAACCGCTATGCTGGAATTTGTCGACTACGAGTTTGAGCATCCAAAATATGACGTGGAAGAGTGTCAGCAGCGCGACATGACGTTCGCAGCGCCGCTCAAGGTCACATTGCGGTTGATCGTGTTTGAAGTGGACGAGGACACAGGTGCCAAGTCCGTTAAAGACATCAAAGAACAAGATGTCTATATGGGCGACATGCCTTTCATGACCACGAACGGTACGTTCGTCGTGAACGGCACGGAGCGCGTGATTGTTTCGCAGATGCACCGTAGCCCGGGCGTGTTCTTTGACCATGACAAGGGCAAGACCCACTCATCGGGCAAGCTGCTGTTTGCTGCGCGCGTTATCCCTTACCGAGGTTCCTGGCTCGATTTCGAGTTTGATGCAAAAGACATTGTCCATGTGCGCATTGACCGTCGCCGGAAACTGCCGGTAACGACGCTGCTCTACGCGCTTGGTCTGGACTCTGAGGACATCCTCAACACGTTCTATGGTCATGTAAAATACGCGAAGACGAAGGACGGTTGGAAGCTTCCGTTTGACCCTGAGCGCTATCGTGGCTTCAAACCTGAGCATGACCTGGTCAATGCGAAGAATGGTGAAGTTGTTGTTGAGGCTGGCCGGAAGATGACTCCGCGCCTGGCACGCAAGCTTGCAGAAGATGGTCTGAAAGAACTCCTGGTTCAGGACATTGAAGTGATCGGTCGCTATATGGCCGAAGAGCTCGTGAATACAGAGACTGGTGAGATCTTTGCCGAAGCAGGCGAGGAGATTACAGAAGAGCTTCTTGAGACCTTGGTTGACGCTGGTGCCAGCGAAATCAACACGCTCGACATTGACCATGTGAATACGGGCGCCTTCATTCGCAACACATTGGCTGTTGATAAGGCCACGGACCGTGAGCAGGCCCTCTACGATATTTACCGTGTGATGCGCCCAGGTGAGCCACCGACCCTTGATACGGCCGATGCGCTCTTCCACAGCCTGTTCTTCGATCCAGAACGCTATGACCTGTCAGCTGTTGGTCGCGTGAAGATGAACATGCGCCTCAATCTTGATGCGGAAGATACAGTACGTGTGTTGCGCAAAGAAGACATCATTGAGGTCATCCGGACCATTGTTGGTCTGCGTGATGGCCGCGGTGAAATTGATGACATTGATAATCTCGGCAACCGGCGTGTGCGTTCGGTTGGTGAGTTGATGGAAAACCAATATCGCATCGGTCTGCTGCGCATGGAGCGGGCGATCAAGGAGCGGATGAGCTCTGTCGATATCGACACAGTCATGCCCCATGACCTGATCAATGCGAAACCGGTTGCTGCGGCTGTTCGTGAGTTCTTCGGCTCATCGCAGCTCTCGCAGTTTATGGACCAAACGAACCCACTCTCAGAGATTACGCATAAGCGTCGTCTTTCTGCGCTTGGGCCAGGCGGTTTGACACGTGAACGGGCTGGCTTTGAAGTCCGTGACGTCCATCCAACTCACTATGGTCGTATCTGTCCGATTGAAACACCGGAAGGGCCAAATATTGGTCTGATCAACTCCCTGGCAACCTTCGCCCGCGTCAATAAGTATGGCTTCATTGAAAGCCCATACCGGCGCGTTGTGGACGGGAAGGTGACCGACGACACGGTTTATCTTTCTGCCATGGAAGAAGCCCGCTACCGCGTCGCGCAAGCGAATGTACCAATCGGTGCAGACAGCAAACTTCAGGATGACCTTCTGAACTGTCGTATCGATGGCGACTTCGAAATGGTCCCGCCTGAGCAGGTGGATCTGATTGACGTGTCACCAAAACAGATTGTGTCTGTTGCGGCCGCTCTTATCCCATTCCTTGAAAACGATGACGCGAACCGTGCTCTTATGGGCTCGAACATGCAGCGTCAGGCGGTGCCGTTGGTGAAAGCTGAAGCGCCGTTCGTTGGTACGGGTATGGAAGAGGTTGTGGCGCGCGATAGCGGTGCTGCGATTGCTGCCCGTCGGACAGGTGTTGTCGACCAGGTGGACGCGACACGTATCGTTATCCGAGCGACAGAAGAAACTGATCCAGGCAAGCCTGGGGTCGATATTTACAACCTGCGGAAGTTCCAGCGGTCGAACCAGAACACTTGCATCAATCAGCGTCCGCTGGTGCGTGTGGGTGATCGGATCAATGGTGGCGACATCATTGCGGATGGTCCTTCCACAGACCTTGGGGAACTGGCTCTTGGCCGAAACGTGCTCGTCGCGTTCATGCCTTGGAATGGCTACAACTTTGAGGACTCTATCCTGATCTCTGAGCGGATCGTGCGGGATGACGTGTTTACGTCCATTCACCTCGAAGAGTTCGAAGTGATGGCTCGTGATACGAAACTTGGGCCTGAAGAGATTACGCGCGATATTCCAAACGTTGGTGAAGAAGCGCTTCGCAATCTTGATGAGGCAGGTATCGTTTATATCGGTGCTGAAGTTGGTCCGTCCGACATTCTCGTCGGTAAGATCACGCCGAAGGGTGAGAGCCCAATGACGCCGGAAGAAAAACTTCTGCGCGCCATCTTCGGTGAAAAAGCATCTGACGTTCGTGACACGTCACTTCGTTTGCCGCCAGGTGTAACGGGGACGGTTGTTGAGGTTCGTGTGTTTAACCGCCACGGCGTCGACAAAGACGAGCGTGCCATGTCGATTGAGCGTGATGAAATTGAACGTCTCGCAAAAGACCGGGATGATGAGCTCGCGATCCTTGAGCGGAACGTTTATGGACGTCTTCAGGAAATCCTGACAGGCAAGGAAGTGGTTTCCGGACCTGCTGATCTTGCTGCTGGCGCCAAGGTTTCGAAAGCGGATCTGGATGGTCTGTCCAAGGGACAGTGGTGGCAGATTGCTGTCGGCAATGAAAAAGCCATGACCGAAATCGAAGCTCTGAAGCGTCAGTATGACGAGTCTAAAGCGCGCCTAGAGGCACGCTTTGAAGACAAGGTCGACAAGCTTCAGCGTGGAGATGAATTGCCACCTGGCGTTATGAAGATGGTCAAAGTGTTTGTTGCGGTGAAGCGTAAGCTTCAACCTGGTGACAAGATGGCTGGTCGTCACGGCAATAAGGGTGTGATTTCTCGCATCGTGCCAGTGGAAGATATGCCTCACCTGGAAGATGGAACACAGGTTGACGTGGTGCTTAATCCTCTCGGGGTGCCGAGCCGAATGAATGTCGGGCAGATCCTTGAAACCCATTTGGGTTGGGCTTCGCACGGCATTGGACGGAAGGTCACGCAAGCGCTGGAAATTTATCAGCGTGAGAATAGCACCGCCGCACTGCGTGAAACTTTGGACAAGGTCTATGAGGGCGATGAGACATACGCATCGCTTGAAGAGCCAGCCCTGATCGAGATGGCAGGTAATCTTCGCAACGGCGTGCCGTTTGCGACGCCGGTGTTTGATGGGGCCCACGAACCAGATGTTGTGACCCAGCTCGAGAATGCGGGTCTTGGTCACTCTGGTCAGGTTACGCTCTATGACGGACGGACAGGAGAGACCTTCGACCGTGATGTGACGGTTGGGTACATCTATATGCTGAAGCTGCATCACCTTGTCGACGACAAGATCCATGCGCGGTCCATCGGTCCATACAGTCTCGTCACTCAGCAGCCACTCGGTGGTAAGGCCCAGTTCGGCGGCCAGCGCTTTGGTGAAATGGAAGTGTGGGCACTTGAAGCTTATGGCGCTGCGTACACGTTGCAGGAAATGTTGACCGTGAAATCGGATGACGTTGCCGGTCGTACCAAGGTCTATGAAGCGATCGTTCGTGGGGATGACACGTTCGAAGCGGGTATCCCGGAAAGCTTCAATGTTCTTGTGAAAGAGATGCGTTCTCTCGGCCTCAATGTCGAGCTGATCGATCGGCCAGCGAGCTAAGAATTGGACGGGCGCGTTTGACGCGCCCGTCAATTGCTCCTCTCGAGGGAGCAGATGCGAATTTGAATTGGGGCGATGCTGACGGGCCCTGTCGGTATCTCAAATACCCCTAAAGGTCTTTTGACCGATCCGGGTCCGAACCGAGGAGAAGTCCATGAACCAAGAGGTCATGAACCTTTTCAATCCAACTGCGCCAGCTCAAACTTTTGAGCAGATCCAGATTTCGCTCGCCAGCCCCGAGCGGATCCTTTCCTGGTCCTATGGCGAGATCAAAAAGCCAGAGACGATCAACTACCGGACGTTCAAACCGGAGAGGGATGGTCTTTTCTGTGCGCGGATTTTCGGGCCGATCAAGGATTACGAATGCCTTTGCGGCAAATACAAGCGGATGAAATATAAGGGCATCATCTGCGAAAAATGCGGTGTCGAAGTTACGCTGACCAAAGTCCGTCGTGAACGCATGGGCCATATTGAGCTCGCCGCGCCGGTTGCACACATTTGGTTCCTGAAGTCACTGCCATCACGCATCGGTCTGTTGATGGACATGACGCTCAAGGATCTTGAGCGGGTTCTGTATTTTGAAAACTACATCGTCGTTGAGCCGGGCCTCACACCGCTGAAAGAGAAGCAGCTCCTCACCGAGGAAGAATATCTCGACGCTCAGGACGAATATGGTCCTGACAGCTTTACTGCTGGCATTGGCGCGGAAGCCATCCGCGACATGATGGAAGGTCTTGATCTTGAGAAGATCGCGGCTGACCTGCGTGTGGAAATTGCGGAAGCAACCACTGAGCTGAAGCCTAAGAAGCTTGCTAAGCGTCTGAAGGTGATCGAAGCCTTTATCCATTCCGGCAACCGCCCTGAGTGGATGATCCTGAAAGTTGTGCCGGTTATTCCGCCTGAGCTGCGTCCTCTTGTGCCGCTAGATGGTGGTCGGTTTGCAACGTCCGACCTCAACGATCTGTATCGTCGGGTGATCAACCGGAACAACCGGCTGAAGCGTTTGATGGAGCTCCGGGCTCCTGACATCATCATCCGTAACGAAAAACGGATGCTGCAGGAATCTGTTGATGCGCTCTTCGACAATGGTCGTCGTGGCCGCGTCATTACGGGCGCCAACAAACGTCCGCTGAAGTCTCTTGCTGATATGCTTAAAGGCAAGCAGGGACGTTTCCGTCAGAACCTTCTTGGTAAGCGTGTCGACTATTCCGGTCGTTCCGTGATTGTGGTGGGTCCAGAGCTTAAGCTGCATCAGTGTGGCCTGCCGAAGAAGATGGCACTGGAGCTCTTCAAGCCGTTTATCTATTCACGTCTCGAAGCCAAAGGCCTCAGCGCAACGGTGAAACAGGCTAAGAAGCTTGTGGAGAAAGAACGTCCCGAGGTCTGGGATATTCTTGAGGAAGTGATCCGGGAACATCCGGTGCTTCTCAACCGGGCGCCGACGCTTCACCGCTTGGGCATTCAGGCGTTTGAACCCGTTCTGATTGAGGGTAAGGCCATTCAGCTACACCCGTTGGTCTGTGCGGCGTTTAACGCTGACTTCGACGGTGACCAAATGGCGGTTCACGTGCCGCTGTCGCTGGAAGCTCAGCTGGAAGCTCGGGTACTTATGATGTCGACCAACAATATTCTGCACCCAGCCAATGGGTCGCCGATTATTGTGCCGTCGCAGGATATTGTGCTCGGTCTCTATTACATCTCGCAGATGAAAGACAATGAGCCTGGCGAAGGCATGATCTTCTCAGATATTTCTGAAATCGAACATGCTCTCGACAATAAGCTCGTCACGTTGCATGCCAAGATCAAGGCACGCTGGACGACGAAGGACGAAGAGGGGAACCTGGTTTCTCATGTCGTTGACTCGACGCCTGGCCGGATGTTGATCGCGGAAGTTCTTCCAAAGAACCACAAGGTGCCGTTTGATCTGATCAACCGTCTCCTCACGAAGCGGGAAATCTCCAACACGATCGACGTCGTCTACCGCCACTGCGGTCAGAAGGAAACGGTGATCTTCTGTGACCAGATTATGGGTCTCGGTTTCCGCCAGGCCTGCCGTGCGGGTATTTCTTTCGGTAAGGATGACATGATCATTCCAGCTGAAAAGGTGAACCTGGTTGAAGAGACTCGTGCTCTCGCGAAGGAATATGAGCAGCAGTACATTGACGGTCTGATCACTCAGGGTGAGAAGTACAACAAGGTTGTTGATGCCTGGGCGAAGTGTACGGACAAAGTCGCTGACACGATGATGGGCAAAATTTCTTCCGTTCAAATCGACGAAGAAACCAAGCGCGAAGAGCCGATCAACTCAATCTACATGATGGCGCACTCTGGCGCGCGTGGATCTCCCACGCAGATGCGCCAGCTTGCCGCGATGCGTGGCCTGATGGCCAAGCCTTCTGGCGAGATTATCGAAACACCGATTATCTCGAACTTTAAGGAAGGTCTGACCGTTCTTGAGTACTTCAACTCAACTCACGGTGCGCGTAAAGGTCTTGCCGACACGGCGCTTAAAACAGCGAACTCTGGATATCTCACTCGTCGTCTGGTTGACGTTGCGCAGGATTGCATCGTAATCGAAGAGGATTGCGGAACCAAGAACGGCATTACGCTTGGCGCGGTGATTGAATCTGGTGAGGTGACAGTTTCTCTTGGTCAGCGTGTTCTCGGACGGACACCGGTCGATGATATTCTGCACCCAGCTACTGGTGAGCTTCTGTTTAAAGCAGGGCATTTGCTCGACGAAGCAGATGTCGATGTGCTTGAGGAAGCAAATATCGAAGAGCTTCGCATTCGCTCGGGCCTGACATGTGAAACCCGGAACGGTATCTGTGCGACCTGTTATGGCCGTGACCTTGCTCGCGGAACGCCTGTGAACATGGGTGAAGCTGTGGGTGTTATTGCCGCTCAGTCCATCGGAGAGCCTGGTACACAGCTCACTATGCGGACGTTCCATATTGGTGGTACAGCGCAGGTTGTCGACACGTCCTTCCTGGAATCAAACCATGCCGGTACGGTACAGATTGCAAACCGTAATATCGTGAAAGACTCCTCTGGGGCTCTGATCGTCATGGGTCGGAATGTGCAGATCCAGATTCTGGACGAGCATGGCAATGAGCGTTCTTCCAATAAGTTGACCTACGGTTCGCGCTTGCGGGTTGATGATGGTGACACGGTTGAGCGTGGTCAGCGTATCGCTGAGTGGGATCCGTACACAGTGCCAATCGCGACAGAGGTGAATGGTACTGCTGCGTTTGAAGACCTGGTTGAAGGCATGTCCATCCGAGAAGTTACTGACGAAGCGACGGGTATTTCCCAACGCGTTGTTATTGACTGGCGGACAAGCCCGAAAGCTGCGGAACTTCGTCCAGCTGTTGTTGTGAAGGGAAGTGACGGCGAGGTGCTGAAGCTTTCTAACGGAAATGATGCGCGGTTCTTGCTTTCCGTTGACGCTGTCTTGTCAGTGGAAGCGGGTGCTGACGTCCACGCTGGTGACGTGCTTGCACGTATTCCAACCGAAGGCGCTAAGACCCGTGACATTACGGGTGGTCTGCCACGTGTGGCTGAACTCTTTGAAGCGCGTCGTCCGAAGGACCACGCCATCATCTCCGAAGGAACCGGTAAGGTTGAGTTCGGACGTGACTATAAGAACAAGCGCCGGATCATGGTTCACCCTGAAGATGGTGGGGATCCATGGGAGTATCTCATCCCGAAAGGCAAGCACATCACAGTGCAGGAAGGCGATATCATCGAGAAGGGCGAATACCTGCTTGATGGCCACCCGGCACCGCATGACATTCTTGCCATATCTGGTGTTGAGGAACTGGCGACCTACCTCGTGAACGAAGTTCAGGACGTTTACCGTCTGCAAGGCGTGGGCATTAACGACAAGCACATCGAGGTGATTGTCCGTCAGATGTTGCAGAAGGTAGAAATTACCAACCCAGGTGATGCGCCTTACCTTTCAGGTGAGCAGGTTGACCGGATTGAGCTTGACGAGATCAATGATCGTCTGCGGGCAGAAGGTAAAGAAGAAGGGTCGGGTACACCGGTTCTCCTTGGAATTACCAAAGCGTCGCTGCAGACGCGTTCCTTCTTCTCGGCTGCGTCCTTCCAGGAAACCACGCGCGTCCTCACAGACGCCGCGGTGAACGGTAAGGTCGATGAACTACACGGTCTGAAAGAGAACATCATCGTGGGTCGTTTGATCCCAGCCGGTACCGGTCGGGTCGTTGAGCTTCTGCGTGGTGAAGCATCAGAGCGTGATGAGAAGATCCTGCAAGAGCAAATCGAAACAGGTGTGATTGCCCCGCCAGAGGAAGCTCCCGCTGAAGCTGTGGCGGAGGAGGTGATTGAAGTCGCCCCTGCGCCGGAAGCACCCTCTGAGGGCGCTTAATGGTTGCGGCGATGATGCCAGTCTTGAGACAGAAAGCCGCTGCGTTTCGACGCGGCGGCTTTTTGCTTTTTGCCGTGCTTTGTTACCTGATGGTCGTCGCCCCTGTTGCTGCTAATGACCTGGTGCCTAAAGAGCCGAGCGGCGAAGAGCGGGAGCAAGTCTTAAGAGATTTTGTTCTTGCCAATGTCGAATTCACATTGCTGCATGAAATCGGGCATGCACTGATCCATCAGTTTCCTATTCCATTGTTTGGACGGGAAGAGGACGCTGCAGATCAGATAGCGACCACCTTCATGATCCTTCGCCACAATACCGATATCAACCCGACTGCGATGAACAAGCTGCTTATGGTCTCGGTTGAGTGGTTGTCAGAGTGGGAGGAAGAAGAAAGTGCGTCTGGTCCGAGTGCTCATGCCTTCTGGGACAGCCATTCGCTTGCCATTCAGCGGTTCTACAATGTGAACTGCCTCCTTTTTGGCGCAAACCCGGACGAGCTTTCTTTTCTTCTGGATACTGACATGTTGCCGGCGGAAAGGGGCTTTGATTGTGAGCAAGCCTACAACCAAGCTTTTGAGGCAAACCTTTGGTTGCTGAGTTCCTTTGCGCGTAGCGAGAGCACACTGGTGCCCTACAATGGGATAGTGGTCGAGTATGAGGCGACGCGAAATCCGCGCCATGAAATGGTGCGCGGGTGGCTGATTGAGTCGGGGCTCGTACAAGAGATTGCATCTAGAACATCAGAGTTCTTTGCCTGGCCGCAACCGGTTCGGCTCTTCTTTGACAATTGCCCAGGCAGCGCTGAGGCTTACTACAATCGCAACGTCTCTGAGATTGTGTTTTGCTATGAGCTGTTCGATGTTTTCCTTGCGAAGTCAGAGATGTTTTTGAGCCGCAGCGCGGTTGTTGTTTGCGCCAATGCTGGTTTGCGGCGGCTTTATGGGGAAAGTTTTGGGTGTGCCAGCTCAGCGATCCATCGGTCTTCTGGCGATCAGAACTGATTGAGCGGAACTTTCAGATATTGGACACCGTTCTCCTCCGCGTGCGGCAGCTCGCCTGCCTGTATATTGACCTGTAGGGATGGGAAGATGAGTTGGGGCATGTTTAGGCCACTGTCTCGGTCCTCGCGCATTTCCACAAAGGCGTCTCGAGCGCGGTTGGCAATGTGAATGTTGTGGTTGCGTTGTTCGCCAACCGTGGTCTCCCACTTGGGCTCGCGTTCTGCTGGGGGATAGTCATGGCAGAGGAACATGCGGGTGTTGTCCGGCAGGTTGAGGAGCCGCTCTATGGAATCGTAGAGCATACCCGCATCGCCACCGGGAAAATCACATCGGGCGGTCCCGTAGTCAGGCATGAACAGAGTGTCTCCAACGAAGACACTGTCACCGATGAGGAAAGACACACAGGCAGGGGTGTGTCCTGGTGTCGCCATCACGGACGCCTCCAGGGTGCCGATCCTGAATTTCTCACCCTCGGTAAACAGGTGGTCGAAGGGCCGACCATCGTCGGGAACAGGGTAGGGTTGGTGGAAAACAGGATTGAACGTCTTCTGAACGGTAGAGATGTTTCGGCCGACACCGATGGGTGCATTTAGCTGTTCTTTTAAGTAATGGCCGGCTGTCAGGTGGTCGGCGTGAATATGTGTCTCCAAAATCCACTCAACCTTGAGGTTCTTGTCTTTCACAGTTTCGATCAGCCTATCGGCGGATTTGGTGCCCGTCCGGGCTGAGGCCTGATCGAAATCAAGGACAGGGTCAATGATGGCTGCCGAGCCTGTCTCCGGATCGGTGACAATGTGGGTGATGGTGTTGGTTGGCTCGTCAAAATAAGAGAGGACGTCTGGTTTCAAAACGGATCTTGTACCGGACTTCGCGGCGGTTGAGCTTATGGCTGGCATTCCCTATCTCCTATATTCATTTAAACGAATATAAGTGTGAAATTAAAATCCACAAGGCAAAAATGTAAATGAGGAGGGGAATCAAATGGCCGGTTCCCTTGAGTCAAAGGCACACTTTCAAGCGGATGATCGGTGTTTGGGGGGTGAAAACCGCCTTCTTGAGCTGCAGTTGTCACGATATTCTGGTCAGGGTGCTTGGGAAGACGAAAAACCGCACAAAATCTTCCATTTTCTTAATACTCGGGGTTGACGCCCCCCAGGGGCGACGGTAGGTTCCGCCAACTTTCGCGCCAGGCAGTAGGCGGTTACCGGTACTGATAGCCGATCAACCTAAACGCTGACGCCCGAAATCGACGATAAGGACTGGGGCATGACCCTGGGTTTTCTCAGGGTCCTCTGCAAGTTTAGACGCTGGCATTAAGCGAATGCCTCATGTGTCTAAGAGCCGTGTGCAACCTTAAGGGACTTCCCGGTAGCACGCGGTTTTGTGTTTGGATGAACTAAAGGAACGGCAGAGCAATATGCCAACTTTCCAACAACTGATCCGCAAGCCGCGCAAAGTGCCGGTAAAGCGAAACAAGGTGCCAGCGATGGAGGCTTGTCCTCAGAAGCGCGGCGTCTGTACACGCGTTTATACGACGACACCAAAGAAGCCGAACTCGGCTCTTCGTAAGGTTGCCCGTGTTCGTCTGACCAATGGTTTTGAAGTCACCAGCTATATCCCTGGTGAAGGTCATAACCTTCAAGAGCACTCCGTGGTGATGATCCGCGGTGGTCGCGTGAAGGACTTGCCCGGCGTTCGGTATCACATCATTCGTGGTGTGCTCGATACGCAGGGTGTGAAAGACCGTAAGCAGCGCCGTTCGAAATACGGCGCCAAGCGTCCTAAGTAAGGAATACGATAGATGTCGCGACGTCACCGCGCAGAAAAACGAGAAGTCATTCCTGACGCCAAGTTTGGTGATCTGGTTCTGACGAAATTCATGAATAGCCTCATGAAAGACGGCAAAAAGTCGACCGCCGAGCGGATCGTCTATGGTGCCTTCGATAAGATGGCTGAGAAGGGGACTGCTGATCCTCTCCGCACTTTCCATGAAGCTTTGGAAAATGTGATGCCAGCGCTTGAAGTTCGTTCTCGCCGTGTTGGTGGTGCGACCTATCAGGTTCCGGTTGAAGTTCGTCCTGACCGCAAACGCGCGCTCGCCATTCGTTGGTTGATTACAGCTGCGCGCGGTCGGAATGAAAACACGATGGTTGATCGCTTGTCGGCGGAAATCCTCGATGCATCAAATAATCGCGGCTCTGCAGTGAAGAAGCGTGAAGACACGCACCGCATGGCAGAAGCGAACCGCGCCTTCTCACACTACCGCTGGTAACAGACAGGCGCTTTAGAGGTTTAAGATCATGGCACGCCAGACAAAACTCGAGGACTACCGCAATATCGGCATCATGGCCCATATTGATGCGGGTAAGACCACGACGACGGAACGGATCCTCTACTACACAGGTAAGAGCCACAAAATCGGCGAAGTGCACGACGGTGCTGCGACGATGGACTGGATGGAGCAGGAGCAAGAGCGCGGGATTACGATTACATCCGCTGCGACAACCTGTTTCTGGAACGACAAGCGCATTAACATCATTGATACACCCGGCCACGTTGACTTCACTATTGAAGTTGAGCGTTCGCTTCGGGTGCTTGATGGCGCGGTAGCTGTGTTTGACTCTGTTGCTGGTGTTGAGCCTCAGTCTGAGACTGTTTGGCGCCAGGCTGACCGCTATGCTGTTCCCCGTATGTGTTTTGTCAACAAGATGGACCGTATGGGTGCGGACTTCTTCCGCTGTGTTGATATGATCGTGGATCGTCTTGGCGCGAACCCGCTGGTTCTTCAGCTGCCGATCGGTGCGGAAGCTGAGTATGAAGGTCTTATCGATCTTCTGAAGATGAAAGAGATCCTCTGGAAGGATGAGAATCTCGGTGCTGAGTTTGAATATGTTGATATTCGTGACTCGCTGAAAGACCAGGCTGAAGAGTATCGCGCGAAGCTCGTTGAGGGCGCTGTTGAGGTCGATGACGACGTCATGGAAGCGTATCTTGAAGGCAATGAGCCTGACGAAGAGACGCTTAAGCGCTGCATCCGCAAGGGTACAATCGAACAGAATTTTGTTCCTGTGCTCAATGGTACAGCTTTTAAGAACAAGGGCGTTCAGCCGCTTCTCGATGCGGTTGTCGACTTCATGCCGTCACCGCTCGACGTTAAGGCGATTGACGGTATTGACGCGAAGACCGAAGAGGCCACTGTTCGTGAAGCGTCCGACGATGTTCCTGCTTCTGCTCTCGCCTTTAAGATCATGAACGACCCATTTGTTGGTTCGCTGACATTTGCCCGTGTTTATTCAGGTGTGTTCACCGCTGGTTCTGGTGTGTTGAATACGGTGAAAGACAAGCGCGAGCGCATCGGCCGTATGCTTCTCATGCATGCTAACAGTCGTGAAGAAGTGAAAGAGGCTTATGCTGGCGACATTGTTGCGCTTGCTGGTCTCAAGGACACCACAACAGGTGACACGCTTTGTGACCCGAACAGCCCTGTAATCCTGGAACGGATGGAATTTCCTGATCCGGTTATTGAGGTTGCTGTTGAGCCTAAGACAAAAGCTGACCAAGAAAAAATGGGTATGGCGCTTGCGCGTCTCGCTCAGGAAGACCCTTCTTTCCGCGTTTCTTCGGACGAAGAAAGTGGTCAGACGATTATTGCTGGTATGGGCGAGCTTCACCTGGACATTCTTGTCGACCGCATGAAGCGCGAGTTTAAAGTGGAAGCGAACGTTGGGGCGCCTCAGGTTGCCTACCGTGAGACCTTCACGAAAGAAGCTGACATTGACTACACCCACAAGAAGCAGTCGGGTGGTTCTGGTCAGTTTGCTCGGATCAAAATGGTTATCACGCCGGGCGAAGTTGGCTCAGGCATGGTCTTCAACAGTAAGATTGTTGGTGGGTCTATTCCGAAAGAATATATCCCAGGTGTTGAGAAGGGCATTAAGAGTGTCGCTGAGAACGGTGTTCTTGCAGGCTTCCCTCTGATTGACTTCGAAGTCACTCTGACAGACGGCGCGTTCCATGATGTTGACTCCAGCGTTCTCGCGTTCGAGATCGCAGCGCGGGCGGCAATGCGGGAAATCGCACCAAAGGCAGGTGCTAAGCTTCTCGAACCCATTATGAAGGTCGAGGTGGTGACACCGGAAGACTATATGGGTGACGTGATTGGCGACTTGAGCAGCCGTCGCGGACAGATTGCCGGCAGTGAAAACCGGGGCGTCGCGACTGCGATCAACGCCATGGTGCCACTCGCAAACATGTTTGGGTATGTGAACAATCTGCGGTCTATGTCGCAGGGCCGGGCGCAATACACCATGCAATTCGATCACTACGAGCAAGTGCCGCAGGCGGTCTCTGATGAGATCCAAGCGAAACTCGCTTAATCAGCGAAGAACAATACAGTTCTGAGGGAGCCTTAAGATGGCCAAAGAGAAATTCGAGCGTAATAAGCCACACTGTAACATTGGCACGATTGGTCACGTTGACCACGGTAAGACGACGCTGACGGCGGCGATTACGAAAGTGCTGGCTGAAGCTGGTGGGGCAGAATTTTCTGATTATGCAGATATCGACAAAGCGCCAGAAGAGAAGGCGCGCGGTATTACGATCTCGACGGCGCACGTTGAATATGAGACGGCGAACCGTCACTACGCGCACGTGGACTGCCCAGGTCACGCTGACTATGTGAAGAACATGATCACCGGTGCGGCTCAGATGGATGGTGGCATTCTTGTTGTGAACGCAGCTGATGGCCCGATGCCACAGACACGCGAGCACATTCTTCTTGCCCGTCAGGTTGGTGTTCCAGCGCTTGTTGTTTATCTCAACAAGGTTGACCAGGTTGATGACGAAGAGCTTCTTGAGCTCGTTGAAATGGAAGTGCGTGAGCTTCTTTCCGAATATGGCTTCCCAGGTGACGATATCCCAATCATCGCTGGTTCAGCCCTCGCAGCCCTTGAGGGCCGTGATGACAATATCGGTAAAGACAGCATCATGAAGCTGATGGAAGCGGTTGATGAAGCCATTCCACAGCCAGAGCGTCCGAAGGACCAGCCGTTCCTGATGCCGATTGAGGATGTGTTCTCAATCTCAGGTCGTGGGACAGTTGTGACGGGTCGTGTTGAGCGCGGTGTGATCAATGTTGGTGACGAAATTGAAATCGTCGGCATCAAGGACACACAGAAGACGACCTGTACGGGTGTTGAAATGTTCCGCAAGCTGCTTGATAGCGGTGAAGCAGGTGACAATATCGGGGCTCTGCTGCGTGGTGTTGACCGCGAACAGGTTGAACGTGGTCAGGTTCTTTGTGCACCTGGTTCGATCACCCCGCACACGAAGTTTACGGCTGAAGCCTACATCCTGACGAAGGATGAAGGTGGTCGTCACACACCCTTCTTCACGAACTATCGTCCACAGTTCTACTTCCGGACGACAGATGTGACGGGTGTTGTGAGCCTTCCTGCAGGCACCGAAATGGTGATGCCAGGAGATAATGTTGCAATTGAGGTTGAGCTGATCGCGCCGATCGCCATGGAAGAGAAGCTGCGCTTCGCTATCCGTGAAGGCGGACGGACTGTCGGATCCGGCGTCGTATCCTCAATCATCGAGTAAGGATTAAGGGGCGCGGTGCTCACTTTAACGCCGCGCCTTCTTCTAGCCCCAGGGCGTAAGGACTGAACATGCAAAGTCAAAATATTCGGATCCGGTTGAAAGCCTTTGACCATCGTGTCTTAGACAACTCAACCAAGGAGATCGTGAATACCGCGAAACGGACTGGCGCAAATGTGCGCGGCCCAATTCCACTTCCGACACGGCTTGAAAAGTTCACCGTGCTCCGTGGACCGCACATCGACAAGAAGAGCCGCGAACAGTTCGAAATTCGGACACATAAGCGTCTTCTAGACATTGTCGACCCAACGCCGCAGACGGTAGATGCTCTTATGAAGCTCGACCTGGCAGCCGGTGTCGATGTTGAGATCAAGCTCTAAGGGGACTTTCGTCTCCAAACGATAAAAGGAATTGGGACCCATGCGTTCCGGTGTGATTGTTCAAAAACTGGGAATGACCCGCCTCTTCACTGAAGAGGGACGGCACGTGCCTGTCACGGTACTGCGCCTCGACAATTGTCAGGTTGTTGCTCAGAGAACCGAAGAAAAGAACGGCTATTCGGCAGTCCAATTGGGCGCTGGCAAAGCCAAGGTGAAAAACACAACACGTGCAGCGCGTGGCCACTTTGCGGTGGCTCATGTTGAGCCGAAGCGGAAGCTCGCAGAGTTCCGCGTCAGCGAAGACAATATGCTGGACGTGGGTGCAGAGATCACTGCCGACCACTTCATTTCCGGCCAGCGGGTCGACGCGTCAGGCGTTTCGATCGGTAAAGGTTTTGCTGGTGCGATGAAGCGTCATAATTTTGGCGGGCTTCGCGCCTCCCACGGTGTGTCCATTTCGCATCGTAGCCATGGTTCGACAGGGCAGTGCCAGGACCCAGGGAAAGTCTTCAAAGGTAAGAAGATGGCTGGTCAGATGGGCTCTGTGCGTGTCACGACGCAGAACCTTGAGATTGTTAAGACCGATGTTGATCGTGGTCTGATCATGGTCAAGGGCGCTGTTCCAGGGTCCAAAGGTGGTTGGGTGTTCCTGCGGGACGCTGTGAAGAAGCCTCTTCCTGAAGGTGTGCCGATGCCGGCAGCTATTCGGGCGGCTGCTGAAGCTCCAGCGGCTGCGGAAGAAGCACCTGCTGAGGCGGAAGCCCCAGCAGCTGACGAACAGAAGGATGACGCGTGATGAAGGCGGATGTGACCACACTTGAGGCCAAGAAGGCCGGAACGGTCGACCTGCCGGACGAAGTGTTCGCGCTGGAGCCCCGTGCTGATTTGCTGCACCGGATGGTGAACTACCAGTTGGCAAAGCGCCAGGCTGGTACGCACAAAACCAAAGGCCGGTCAGAAATCACTGGAACGACCAAGAAAATGTATCGCCAGAAGGGCACCGGGGGTGCGCGGCATGGTGATAAGAAGGTTCCACAGTTCCGTGGCGGCGGTAAGGCATTCGGACCGGTTGTTCGCAGCCATGCGATTGATATGCCAAAAAAGGTTCGTGCTCTGGCATTGAAACATGCGCTGTCGAGTAAAGCGAAGGCTGAGAAGCTTATCGTTCTGGAAGACGCGAAGTCCAAAGACGGCAAGACAGCTGGTCTGCGCGGCGCGCTGACGAAGCTTGGTCTGACCTCAGCTCTGATTATCGATGGGGCCGAAGTCGACGATAAGTTCGCGCTGGCGTCTCGGAATATTCCTGCTGTGGACGTTCTGCCAGTGCAGGGCATCAACGTGTATGACATTTTGCGGCGCGATACTTTGGTCCTGACCAAAGCAGCGCTGGAAGGCCTGGAGGCTCGGTTCAAATGAGTGAAGCTCGTCACTACGACGCCATCCTCTCTCCCGTAATCACGGAGAAATCGACGCTGGCATCTGAGCACAACCAGGTTGTTTTCCGGGTACCGCTTGATGCCACAAAGCCTCAGGTAAAGGCAGCTGTCGAGAAGCTGTTCAGCGTGAAGGTGAAAGCGGTTAATACACTTCGCCAACAGGGGAAGCTGAAGCGGTTCCGCGGCGTGAGCGGGAAGCAGGGCGACTATAAGAAAGCAATTGTGACACTTGAAGACGGTCACTCCATTGATGTGAGCACCGGTCTTTAAGGACGGCAGCAAAAGCGAAAGCTGAGACGTTATGGCACTAAAACAGTATAAACCATCCAGCCCGGGACAGCGTGGCCTCGTTCTTGTCGACAAGTCGGCATTGTGGAGCGGCAAGCCTGTTAAGAAGCTGACCGAAGGTCTGACAAAATCGGGTGGTCGGAATAATAATGGTCGTATCACGGCTCGGCGCCGTGGTGGCGGGCACAAGCGGACGTACCGCGTCATCGACTTCAAGCGGACGAAGCGGGATATCCCAGCTGTTGTAGAGCGTCTGGAATATGATCCAAACCGGACAGCTTTTATCGCGCTGATCAAATATGAAGACGGCGAGCAGGCTTACATCATCGCACCTCAGCGTTTGGCTGAAGGGGACACGGTGATCTCTGCAGAGCGCGCTGATGTGAAGCCCGGCAATGCGATGCCGATGAAGAATATCCCTGTTGGCACGATCATCCACAATGTGGAGCTGAAGCCAGGCAAGGGTGCTCAGATTGCACGGTCTGCTGGAACTTATGTTCAGCTGGTTGGCCGTGACGGCGGTTTCGCTATCGTCCGCCTGTCATCAGGTGAGCAGCGTCTTATCCGTGGTGAGTGCATGGCCAGCATTGGTGCTGTGTCGAACCCGGATCAGTCAAATATCACGCTGGCTAAAGCGGGTCGTAACCGCTGGCTCGGCAAGCGTCCATCTGTTCGCGGTGTGGCAATGAACCCGGTCGATCACCCGCATGGTGGCGGTGAAGGTCGGACCTCTGGTGGTCGTCATCCTGTGACGCCTTGGGGTAAGCCAACCAAGGGCAAGCGGACTCGGAAAAACAAATCGACGGATAAGTACATCGTACGCAGCCGTCACCAGCGTCGTAAGTAAGGTAAGAACTCATGACACGTTCTGTCTGGAAAGGTCCGTTTGTTGACGGATATATCCTGAAGAAAGCCGAAGCGTCCCGTGAATCGGGTCGTAAGGAAGTGATCAAGATCTGGAGCCGTCGCTCTACGATCCTGCCTCAGTTCGTTGGCCTGACTTTTGGCGTACATAACGGCCAGAAGCATGTTCCGGTAAATATTTCCGAGGACATGGTTGGTCATAAGTTCGGTGAATTTGCTCCATCGCGGACCTATTTCGGTCACGCATCGGACAAAAAAGCGAAAAGGAAGTAAGCCATGGGGAAGTCGTCACAACCACGGCGCCTGGCTGATAATGAGGCAATGGCAAAAGGCCGTATGATCCGCACAAGCGGTCAGAAGCTTAACCTTGTCGCACAGACCATTCGGGGACAGAAAGTGGAACGCGCGATCGCGGACCTTTCCTTCTCGCCGAAGCGGATCGCCAAGGACGTTAAGAAGGTGCTGGAAAGCGCCGTTGCGAATGCAGAGAACAACCACGATCTGGATGTGGATGATCTCATCGTGTCGGAAGCATATGTCGGCAAGAACCTGATGATGAAACGGTGGCGCCCGCGTGCACGTGGTCGTGTTGGCAAGATCATGAAGCCTTTCAGCGAGATCACAATTGTGGTGCGCCAAGTTGAGGAAAAAGCCTAATGGGTCAGAAAGTTAATCCGATTGGCTTGCGCCTTGGGATCAACCGCACTTGGGACTCCCGCTGGTTTGCTGGACGCCATGAATATGGTGACCTGCTGCACGAAGACCTCAAGATCCGGAAGTATCTTGAAAAGGCTCTGAAGCAAGCTGGTGTCAGCAAGATTGTTATTGAGCGTCCGCACAAGAAGTGTCGGGTTGCGATCCACTCAGCTCGCCCTGGCGTGGTGATTGGCAAGAAGGGTGCAGACATTGAAAAGCTGCGCCGGAAGATCGGCACGATGACGGACTCTGAAGTCCATCTGAATATTGTCGAAGTTCGCAAGCCTGAAATTGATGCGACGCTTGTTGCAGAAAACATTGCTCAGCAGCTTGAGCGCCGTGTGGCGTTCCGTCGGGCGATGAAGCGGGCGGTCCAGTCTGCTATGCGTCTTGGCGCTGGTGGTATCCGGATCAACTGCGCGGGCCGTCTTGGTGGTGCTGAGATTGCTCGGACTGAATGGTATCGCGAGGGCCGTGTGCCGCTGCACACGCTTCGTGCTGATATCGACTATGGCGTTGCATCCGCTCATACAGCTTATGGGGTTTGCGGCATCAAGGTTTGGATTTTCAAAGGTGAAATCCTTGAGCACGATCCAATGGCTCATGAACGACGTGCCCTCGAAGGTGGTGGAGATAGCCGCCGTCGGGACTCAAAGTAAGCCAGCGCTCAAGCGAAGAGAGTTAAACGATGCTGCAACCGAAACGTACAAAGTTCCGCAAGGCTCATAAGGGCCGGATTAAGGGGACTGCAAAAGGTGGTACGGCGCTAACATTTGGCGCTTATGGCCTGAAGGCTCTTGAGCCAGAGCGGGTAACCGCAAGGCAGATCGAAGCCGCTCGTCGTGCCATTACGCGTCATATGAAGCGTGCTGGCCGTGTGTGGATCCGGATTTTCCCGGATGTGCCGGTTTCGAAGAAACCGACAGAAGTTCGGATGGGTAAAGGTAAGGGTACGCCTGAGTATTGGGCGGCTCGAGTGAAGCCCGGTCGGATCATGTTCGAGATTGATGGCGTGCCACACGACATCGCAGAAGAAGCATTGCGGCTTGGTGCAGCAAAGCTTCCGATCAAGACACGGTTTGTAACGCGACCTGGCGACCAGGCTTAAGAGCATAGCGCTCTACGGTTGAGAAGAGGATGAGGCCATGAAGGCCAGTGAGATTAGAGATATGACGCCGGATCAACTCGACGACGAGATTGTGAAGCTGAAGAAGGAGCAGTTCAACCTGCGCTTTCAGGCTGCAAGTGGTCAGTTGGAAAACACGGCGCGCATTCGGCAGGTTCGCCGCGATATTGCCCGGATCATGACGATCCAGCAGTCGCTCGTAGCCCAAGCCGCTAAGTAAGGGGTCGATCATGCCAAAGCGAATTTTGCAGGGCGTCGTAGTAAGCGACAAAAACGACAAGACCATCGTGGTCAAAGTCGAGCGTCGCTTCACAGATCCACTGTTGAAGAAGACCGTTCGTCGGTCAAAGAAATACCACGCACACGATGAGAGCAACTCTCACAAAGTGGGTGAGATGGTATCGATCCGGGAATGCCGGCCGGTATCAAAGAACAAGACTTGGGAAGTAATCGGGAACGAAGCTTAAGTCGAAAGACTTGGTTTCCACCCACTGAGAACGGGCATTTAGCCATGATTCAGATGCAAACAAATCTGGGCGTCGCTGACAATTCAGGCGCAAAACGCGTTCAGTGCATCAAGGTGTTGGGCGGCTCGAAGCGTAAATACGCTTCTGTAGGCGACATCATCGTGGTCAGCGTGAAAGAAGCGATCCCCAGGGGTCGTGTAAAGAAGGGCGACGTCATGAAGGCTGTCGTCGTGCGCACTGCGAAAGACATTCACCGCGCTGACGGCAGCACGATCCGGTTTGACGGAAATGCAGCTGTCCTGATCAACGCGCAGGGTGAACCAGTAGGGACCCGTATTTTCGGCCCTGTTACTCGTGAGCTGCGTGCGAAGAACCACATGAAAATCGTTTCCCTCGCACCGGAGGTGATCTGATGGCTGCGAAGATTAAAAAGGGTGACAAGGTCATCGTGTTGGCTGGCAAAGACAAGGGTAAGCAGGGCGAAGTGCTCGGCGTGTTCCCTCAGGAAGGCCGTGTTTTGGTGCAGGGTGTGAACCTTGTGAAACGTCACGAGAAACAGACCCAGACCAGTGCTGGCGGTATTGCGACACGTGAAGCGAAGCTTGATCTGTCGAACATCGCTTATGTCGACCCTAAGTCGGGTGAAGCCACTCGCGTAGGTTTCAAGGTTTTGGAAGACGGCAAAAAGGTCCGTGTTGCCAAAGCATCAGGAGAAGTGATCGATGGCTGAGGGATACGAACCCCGCCTCAAAGGCGTATACAACGATAAGGTGCGGCCTGCGCTTCAGGAGAAGTTCAACTACACCAACAATATGATGGTGCCCAAACTGGACAAAGTTGTCTTGAACATGGGTGTTGGTGAAGCTGTTGGCGACTCTAAGAAGATCAAGTCAGCGCTTGAAGACCTTGGCCTGATTGCAGGCCAGAAGGCTGTGGCGACAAAAGCGAAGACATCAATCGCGGGCTTTAAGCTTCGTGAGGACATGAACATCGGTTGCAAAGTGACACTTCGCAAAGACCGCATGTTTGAATTTCTTGATCGCCTTGTGACGGTGGCTCTGCCGCGGGTACGTGACTTTCGTGGCCTGAACGACAAGAGCTTCGATGGAAATGGTAACTACGCAATGGGCTTGAAAGAGCACATCGTGTTCCCAGAAATCGACTACGACAAAGTGGATGAAGTCTGGGGTATGGACGTTGTTGTCTGTACGACGGCGAAGACAGATGACGAAGCGCGGGAATTGCTCAAGGGCATCAACTTCCCGTTTGCAGCACAGGATTAATCGTTGGCCTGCGCGGGATGCGCAGGTTCACCGGAGGTAAGAATGGCTAAGAAAAGCAGCGTTCTAAAAGACCAAAAGAAGCGTAAATTGGTCGCCAAGTACGCAAACAAGCGTGCAGCACTCAAGGCGATTGCTGACGACAAGTCTCTGACGGTCGAAGAGCGTTTTAAGGCTCGGTTGAAACTCGCTGAGTTGCCACGTAACTCGTCGAAGACGCGCGTACGTAATCGTTGTGAAGTCAGCGGTCGTCCACGTGCCTACTATCGCAAGCTGAAGATGTCGCGTATCGCGCTTCGGGAACTGGGCTCCAAGGGCCTGATCCCCGGCTTAGTCAAGTCAAGTTGGTGAGGAGAGAGATCGCATGTCTATGACAGATCCCCTCGGAGATATGCTGACCCGTATTCGCAATGCTGCGATGCGCGGGAAAGGCAATGTGAAAACTCCGGCGTCTAAATTGCGGGGCCGGGTGCTCGATGTTCTCGAGGATGAAGGTTACATCCGCGGGTATTCGCGCACTGATTTCGATGGTGGCAAAGCCGAATTCGAGATTGAGCTAAAGTATCACGAAGGCCGTCCGGTTATTCGGGAGATCTCCCGAGTTTCGACCCCAGGTCGTCGCGTATATTCATCGGTGAAGGATATTCCAGCTGTGCATAACGGCCTGGGCATCTCGATCCTGTCGACACCTAAGGGTGTTATGTCGGACTCAGTCGCCCGTGACGAAAATGTCGGTGGCGAAGTACTCTGCCGCGTCTTCTAAAGACGCGCGGTAAACGGACGGGTTAGGAAGCAACCATGTCACGAATTGGCAAAAAACCCATCGCTGTGCCAGGCGGCGTAACTGTCAACATTGACGGTCAGAATCTGGCGATAAAGGGTCCCAAAGGCGAGATGTCTATGACACTCGTTGATGAGGTTACTCTCGCGCAGAGCGATGATGGGCTTACAGTATCGCCGCGGGATGAAACACAGCGCGCACGCGCAATGTGGGGCATGCAGCGGACATTGGTACAGAACATTGTTACGGGTGTAACAGAGGGCTTTACCAAACGGCTTGAAATCAACGGTGTTGGATATAGAGCTCAGATGCAGGGCAAAGACCTGCAGCTCGCTCTTGGCTTCAGCCATGACGTTGTTCACAAGATCCCAGAAGGCATTCAGGTGAAAACGCCTAAGCCGACAGAGATCGAGATTTCGGGTATGGACAAGCAGACTGTTGGCCAGGTGGCCGCGGAGATCCGGGCGTACCGTCCGCCAGAGCCTTACAAAGGCAAGGGCGTGAAGTACGAAGACGAATATATCTTCCGTAAGGAAGGCAAGAAGAAGTAATCGAGCCATGGGCAAGAAACTGACACTTCAAGATCGACGCAAGCAACGCAACCGCGCGAAGCTTCGCAAACTGGCTGGTGGCCGTCCGCGGCTATCTGTCTATCGTTCATCACAGCATATCTATGCTCAGGTGATTGATGATAGCGAAGGCAAGACGATTGCGTCTGCCTCGTCCAAGGACAAAGAGTTCAAGGGCGACAAGGGGACGAACACGAGTGCAGCCGAAGAAGTTGGCAAGCTTGTGGCGAAACGCGCATCTGATGCTGGCGTCAATGACGTCATTTTCGATCGCGGTGGGTATGTTTATCATGGCCGGGTGAAAGCTCTGGCAGAGGGTGCCCGCGAGGGCGGCCTCAACTTCTAAAGGACGTTTATCGTGGCACGCAGAGAATCTCGGGATCGGGACGAACGTGATAGCGAATTTGTGGACAAGCTGGTTCACATTAATCGCGTCGCCAAAGTTGTTAAGGGTGGCCGCCGCTTCGGCTTCGCCGCACTTGTAGTGATTGGCGATCAGAAGGGCCGTGTAGGCTTTGGCCATGGTAAGGCCCGTGAAGTACCTGAAGCGATCCGCAAGGCGACAGAAGCGGCAAAGCGTAATCTTATTCGCGTGCCGCTTCGCGAGGGCCGGACATTGCACCATGACATTGATGGTCGCCACGGAGCGGGTCGTGTGATCCTTCGCGCGGCGCCTCCAGGTACCGGTATCATTGCTGGTGGTCCAATGCGTGCTGTTTTTGAAACACTTGGTGTTCAGGACGTCGTTGCGAAGTCCATGGGGTCTGCAAATCCATACAATATGATCCGGGCAACTTTTGATGCACTGAAGCGTGAGCAGAGCCCACGCATGGTTGCTGCGCGCCGCGGCAAAAAGGTAACTGACATTGTTGGTCGCCGTGCGGATGGTGCCGGTGAAGCTTTGGCGTCTGAGTAAGACCTCAGATCGCAGTACAGGGAATTAGATCATGGCAGCAGCAAAAAAGACGGTGACGGTTAAGCAGATCGGAAGCCCGATCCGCCGGAAACCCGATCAGCGTCAGACATTGGTCGGCCTGGGTTTGAACAAGATGCACAAGGTGCGGACGCTGGAAGACACGCCGTCCGTTCGTGGCATGATCAATAAGGTGGCTCACCTTGTTGAAGTGGTTGACGACGCTTAAAGAAATTACTCAGGCAAGAGCCGAGTGGGTCCGTGGATAACGGATGTGCGCATAGAGGTAGATGACATGAAACTCAATCAGCTTTCCGATAATGACGGTGCTCGCAAGGAGCGGATCCGCGTAGGTCGTGGTATTGGCTCGGGCAAGGGCAAGACCGGCGGTCGTGGTGTTAAAGGCCAGAAGTCACGTTCTGGTGTCGCGATTAAGGGTTTCGAAGGCGGTCAGATGCCGCTCTACCAGCGCTTGCCAAAGCGTGGTTTCAATGTACCGAACCCTAAGAAATACAACGAAGTCAACATTGGGCGCATTCAGACAGCGCTTGATGCGGGTAAGTTGGATGCTGGCAAGGCTGTGAACGCTGATGCACTTGTTGGCGCAGGCCTGATTACACGCCTTGCGAAAGACGGTGTTCGTCTTTTGGGCAAGGGTGAGATATCAACGGCGGTGAAGATCGAAGTTGCGGGCGCTTCTAAGGCAGCAGTTGAAGCTGTCGAGAAGGCTGGTGGATCTGTCACCGTGAAAGAAGCCAAGGCGAAAGCCGAGGGTTAAGTTTAGCGGGGTCCTCAGGGCCCTTTGTGTTGTGCCGAGCTTCCGGAGTCATCTGAATGGCCTCAGCCGCGGAACAGTTAGCTGCCAATCTTAATTTTGGTGCCTTTGCGAAAGCGGAGGAACTCAAGAAGCGGATATGGTTCACGCTTGGCGCGTTGCTGGTTTACCGGCTTGGTACCTACATTCCGATTCCGGGTATTGACCCCATCCGATTTGCTGAGTTCTTTAGCCAGC